>DATNED010000027.1:0-32492 GCA_035553115.1 Terriglobales bacterium
CGCGCCCACGTCGCCGCGCACCATCACCGTGACGTAGCCCGCACCGATGTACTCCTTGCCCAGCAGCGCCACGTTGGCCGCCTTGACCATGGCATCGGCGGCTTCGATCGAGCCCACCAGGCCCTTGGTTTCGATCATTCCAAGTGCTTCCATGCGGTCACTCCTTTGCGGGACTACCGGCTAACGCTAACACGGAACCGGGTTTAGAGGCTAGTGCGAAATCACACACGCGGTCGCCGGGGGGTCAGTAGTAGATGAAGATATGGGAGACCGCCTGGCTCAGCCCGCTCAGGTCGGGCGCGCTGGCCAGGGCGGTGTAGAGGCCGAAGCCGTGGCCTCCGCTCTGGTCCGTGATCACGCCTCCATACAACTGCAGCGCGCGCAGGATCGCCTTGGCCGCCGTCGAGGCATTCAGCTTCGAAACATCAATCGAAGGATCGAATTGAATCTTCGCACCTTCGCGGAACACCGCCCCGCTCACCGTGCCGTCGGTGTGGGTCACGGGCGCTTGCGTCCCCTTCAAGTTGCTGTTCATGCCGCCCGGCACGGTCACGCTCAAGGCGTGGTTGAGGCAGGTGGCGCAGTCCAGTTCGCCCGGCATGATGTCGCCGGCGATGCCGGTGATCAGCGCCGCGGTCGTGCCCGGCGTGCCGTTGCCGTTCAGGCTGCCTTGGGCGATGGCGCCCACGTTGGTGCTGTTGGGCGCGCCGTTGCTGGTGTACAGCTTCCAGAAGTCGTAGTACTCGCCGTTGGCGGTGTCCATGATGACCAGATGGCCGTCGTTCGCCCCATACCCGCCGACCGACGGGAAATAGCCGTTGGCCGGGTTCGGTACGCAGATCTTGTCGGTGTAGGCGTACTGCAGCGTATCGGTGAAGGTGGTGCAGCCGTGCGTGCCGTCGGTGGTTTGGACCGGGTAGTCAAAGCCGCCGTCGTGGGTGTTCAGCCCGATGGTGAGCGACGAGGTAACGCCGGAGATGTTCAGGCCCGCGCCCGTCGGGGCCGAATATAGCCAGTCGGCGGCGGCGTTGGGAAAGAGCCGGGAGCCCGGCGGCGGTCCGCTCGGCGGCGGCGGGGGTGCCGTGATCGTGACCGCGGTGGTGGCCAACGCCGCGCTGCCGCCGCTGGCGGCCACGCTGATGGCGAATGTGCCTGCGGTATTGCCGGCGGTGTAGGTCGCGGTGACGCTGGTTCCGTTGGCCGCGCCGGCCGCGAGCGTCCCGCCGCTCGCCGTCCACACCAGCGACATGGGATCGGCGTTGGCAACGGTTGCGGTCACCGTCGCGCTCGCGCCGGTCTCGACGCTGAGCGTGGTCGGCGCTAGCGTCGCCGTCACCGGAGGCGGCGGGGGCGGAGGAGGCGGCGGGGGGGGTGCCGTGATCGTGACCGCCGCGGTGGCCAGCGGCGCACCCCCGGAACCGGCCGAGATGCTGATCGCATATTGGCCGGGAGTCGCGCCGGCGCTATAGCTGGCGGTCGCGGTCTGCCCGGAGATCGAGGGCGCCGCCATCGTGCCGCCGGTTGCCGCCCAGCTCAGCGATGCCGGGTCGGCGTTGGCAACCGTGGCCGTAATCGTGGCCGTGGCGCCGGCCTGCACGCTCAGCAGCGCGGGCGCTAGCGTGCCGCTGGCTGCCGGCGGAGCCGGCGCGGCGGTGACCGCGATGGCGGCTGCGGCCAGCGTGCTCCCGTCGCCCGTGGTGAGCGTCAGGCTGAAGTTGCCGGTCGCGGCGCCGGCGGTGAAGATGCCGCTTTCGGTGTTGCCGCTCGGCGGATTCATCGTCATCGTGCCGCCGGTGGCGTGCCATTGCACCCCCGCGATTTCTGCGGCCGAAACCTCGGCGCCAAACGTCGCGGTGAACGTCTGCGTGGCGCCGGTGGCTACGTTCGCGCTCGCCGGCTGCACTGAGGCTTGCACGCCGCCACTCCGGGCCGCGGCCGCTTGCACCCCGCCCCCGCACGCCATCGCCGTGGCCGCCAGCGCGCTGGCGCAAGCCCATAGAACCTCACTGCAAGAACGTCGGAAGAGTCGCACCGGATCACGCTCCAGTTCCGACGAAGTGGCGCAAACTGTGGATCGAGACTACGATCCCGGCTGGCGTCACTCACTCCGACAATTGCCTGAATGTGGTTCAATTTCTTACCGATCCCGGTCTAGGTACGCGCGGCGCGGGGCCCTCGCCGTTCACACGCAGCGACAGCAGTTCGCGCGGGTCGCGCCGCTTTGCCCCGTGGGCAAAATCGGCGCGAAGCGCTGCGAAATTCGGAAGGCGTGAAAGCGCCAGTGGCGCTTTCACGCCCCCAGGGAACAACGCAGGCGCGCCCCGGCGAAGCGCAGCGCCGGTTTGGGGCCACGGGCCCCCAAGCCGGCGCGAGCAGGCCGCCCGCGCCAGTTTCGCGCTTAGGTTACTGCTGCTGCGCTTCGGCCGCCGTCAGCGCGGCCTGCACTTCGCCGCTGTGAATCTTGGGGTTCACCTTGGTGAACACCTTTACGATCTTGCCGCTGGGGTCAATGATGAAGGTGTTGCGCGCCGCCAGCTCGCCCATCTGCGGATAACTGCGCAGCGAGCCGTACAGGTCGGTCACCTTGTGCTCGGTGTCGGCCAGCAAATGGAACGTCAACCCTTCCTTCGTGCAGAACTTCTTGTGCGAGTCCACATCCTGCACGCTCACGCCCAGGATCACCGCATGCAGCGCATCAAACTTCGCCATGTCGGCCTGGAAGTTGTGCGCCTCCATCGTGCAGCCGCTGGTGAAATCGGCGGGATAGAAGTACAGCACCACCCATTTGCCGCGGTAGTCCGAAAGCTGCACCTTCTGGCCGTCGTTGTTCGAGAGGGTGAAGTTCGGGGCCATGCTGCCCACCGTCGGCATGTCGGCGGCAAACAGTCCCAGGGTCAACGTGGCTAGGCAGGCAAACAGGGTGAGCTTTCTCATGGTGTGGTCTCCGCAGTACGGTAGGAATCGGCGGTGGCGGCAGAAGTGACAAAAAAATCCTGCAAGATAAGCTGCTGACGCTCTCCGAATTGGGGATGCGAGCTGGTCTCGATCCGAAACACCACGTCCAGTCCCATTCCCGTGCGCAATTGCTCCCAGCTCGGTCGGCGCGGAGCCGCTTGATACGCCCCCTCCCGCCACAGGTTCCAGAATAACGCCGTCTGCCGCACCCCGTCCTGCTCGATGATGATTTTGAGATGTCGCTCCTTCAAGGCCTGCGGCGGTTGCGCCACCCGCACGCCGCGAGCCAGGAATACCGGCGCCCGGTTACCCTCTCCGCACGGTTCCAACCGTGTCACCTCTCGCGCAAAGCTCGCCGTCAGTTCTTTGAGGCTCACCTCGAAGCCATCCGGTTGCTGCGGTCGGGCGGAGAGCAGGCTGGTCGCGGAATACTGCGCGCACAGAGCCTCCCGCAGCGCCCCCACCCGCTCGGCGCGCAGTCCCACCCCCAGCGCCTGCGCATGCCCGCCGAAACGGTCGAGCAGTTCGCCGCAGCCTTCGAGCATCTCCAATAAATGCACCCCCGCCGGTGCGCGTCCCGACCCTTGCGCTTGCGCAGCGCCATCCGGGCCGGGTTCGATGCCCAGCACCAATACCGGCTTGCCCCAGCGCGCGAGCAATCGGCTGGCCACGATGCCGAGCACGCCGCGGTGCCACCCTTCGCCCGCCAATACCAGCACCGCCGCCTCCAGACAACCCGGATCGGCGGCCACCCGCGCCTGGATATCGGCTTCGATCGCGGCACAGTGCTGCTGCCGGGTCTGGTTGAGCGCCTCGAGCGCTTGGGCGATCTCGGCGGCCTGCGCCGGTTTGGCGGTGAACAGCTCGACGATCTGCTCGGCGCCGCCCATCCGTCCGGCGGCGTTCAGGCGCGGAGCGAGCCGAAACGCCACATCGGTGCTGGTGATGCCGCGGGTCGAAGTTTCCTTCCTGCTCGGCAGCGCCACCGTGACCAGCGCGCGCAGGCCCGGATTTACCGGCTGGGCCAGGCCCTCCAGGCCAAAACGCGCCAGCACGCGGTTTTCGCCCAGCAGCGGCACCGCGTCGGCGATCGTGGCCAAGGCGACCAATTTCAAATACGATCGAAGCGCCGGCGGCCACGCGCCCTCGATCTTGCCGGCGCGCTCGAGCAGCGCCTGGGCGAACTTGAACGCCACCCCCGATCCGCACAGCCCCTTGTCGGGATAGGGGCATCCGCGTTGGTGCGGGTTGAGCACGCCCCAGGCGGCAGGCAGCTCCTCGCCCGGCAGGTGGTGGTCGGTGATGATCAAATCCAGGCCGAGTTCGCGCGCCCGCTCGGCCGGCGCAACCTCGCGGATGCCGGTGTCCACCGTGATCGCCAGCTTCACCCCTTCGGCGGCGGCGCGCTCCAGCGCGGCCACCTGAAGGCCGTAGCCGTCGGAAAGCCGTCGCGGGATGAAAAAGCTGACGCTGGCGCCCAGCGACACCAGCGCCTGCCTCAGGATCACCGTCGCCAGCGTGCCGTCGGCATCGTAGTCGCCGAAAATCCGTATCGGCTCGCCGCCTTGGACCGCAGCCAGCGTGCGCTGCACCGCCGCCTCCATGCCCAGCATCAGCCAGGGCGAGTGGCAATGCTCGAGCCGCGGATACAGGAACTCGACCAGGGCGTCGGTTTCGTTCCAGCCCCGGAACTCCAGCAGGCGGGCGAAGGTGGGGGATAGTCCCAAGGCGGCCTGAAACCGCTCCGCCGCTCCGCTCATTTGATTTGAATCAGCCCGGCGGGATTCGGTGCCGCGGCTTGCGCCGGCTGCTGCGCATCGCGCCAGAAATCCATCAGCGAGGTGTAATGCGCGCAGGCCACCGTGCAGTAGGGGGCGCACTCCTTTTGCGTGCGGTACTCGCGCCGGATGTCCTCGATCCGGTATTCGGCCAGCGGCGTGCCGGGCGCTCCGCGCTGCTGCGAGCAATAGTGCACCAGGCCGTTCTCGCAGATATAGAGGTATCGGCTGCCGGCGCGGCACTTCCAATCGTTCGCCTGGGCGCGGGTGATGTTGTCTTGAAAGCGGTTCAGGCGGGCGAAGCTGCGCTTGCCCAGCTTGCGCACCTGCTGGTAAATCGCCGACTCCTGCGCATCCAGCGGCCGCAGTTGGCCGTGGCCGTCGTGGATGATCCCCACCGTGGTGATGAATCCGTACTCGACCGCGCGCCGCGCGATGGTGAGCGCGTCTTCGGGGTTCTTGACGCCCGAGCCCAGCACCGAGTTGATGTTCACATCGAAGCGCGCGTGCTCGGCCAGCATCGCCAGCTTCTTGTCCAGCACCTTCAAGCTCTTGACCGAAACTTCGTCCGGCTGCACGTTGTCAATTGAGATCTGCAAATAGTCGAGCCCGGCGCGGTTCAGCCGCTCTATGCGCTCGGGCATCAGCAGGTATCCGTTCGTGATGCACCCCGCCAGCATGCCGCGCTCGCGGATGCGGGCGATGATGCCGTCGAGGTCCGGATGCAGCAGCGGCTCGCCGCCGCTGATCGTCACCAGGCTGGTCCCCAGCCGCGCCAAATCGTCCACCCGGCTTCGCATTTCCTCGAGCGGCACCGGTTTCGATACGTCGTCGTACTCGTTGCAGTACCCGCACGCGAGGTTGCAGCGCCGCATCGGCACCATATGCACTTGCACCGGGTGCTCGGTCGAGCGCAGCCCCTGCCACAGCAGGCGCAGCTCGCGCACGCGCCGCTGCAGCGGCTTTCTGCGGGCCCGGGGCATGGTCGGAGCAGCCATTCGTCTGCACGCCAGTCTGCACGCAAACCGGCCAAAAGTCATCCGCGGCGGCGCGAACGGGCGAATTCCTGCGTTCAATGGCTCGTCCACTGCGTATAGAGTGAAAGAATGCGCGAATTCCGTTACGCCCTGCGCCTAGTCCGCCGCAGTCCTGGGCTGTCGCTGGTGGCGGTGCTTTCTCTTGCCCTCGGCATCGGCGCCAACGCCACCATCTTCAGCTTTGCCAACGCGCTGCTGTTTCGCAAACCGCCGGTGTCTCAGCCCGAACGCCTGGTCGAGGTGTATACCCACGATCCCAGCCCGGGCGCGGCCCTGGGCGGCATGTATCCGCTCAGCTATCCGGATTGGAAGGACATGAGCGCCCGCGCGCAAACCCTCTCTGGGCTTGCGATCTATAATCCGGCCGCCGAGGTGAACGCGCGCTTGGGCGGCGCGGCGGGCATGGCTTGGACCGGCCAACTCGTTTCCCCGAACTATTTTTCCGTGCTCGGCCTCCAGCCCGTGCTCGGCCGTGCCTTCCTCCCGGGCGAAGCGGATGCTGCCGGGCAGGGAAGCGTGGTGGTGCTCTCGTACGCCACCTGGCAGCAGCAGTTTGGCGCGGATCGCGGCGCAGTCGGACGCACCATCACCATGGACGGCGTTCCGTTCACCGTGATCGGCATCGCCCCGCGCGGCTTCGCCGGGGTGATGGCTGGGGTGGAGTGCCAATTCTGGGCGCCAATCACCATGGCGGAGCGCCTCGGCTTGGCCGGTACGCTCACCAGCCGCGGCAGCCGCAGCTTGTTTGCCTTCGCGCGCCTGAAGCCGGGCGTGACCGTCGCCGCTGCAAATTCGGAGGTTGATGCCTTGCAGCGGGGAATCGCACTCCAGTATCCCAAAATCGAACGCTCGGATTGGGGCGGCCTTGCCGTCCCCATCGGCATGGTGCCGACTCCGTTTCGCAGCTTCGTCGGCACCGGCACCCTCTTGCTCGCGGTCGTGGTCGGTCTGGTGCTGCTGATCGCCTGCGCCAACGCGGCCCTCGTCTTGCTGGTCGCTGCGCTCGGGCGGCGGCGCGAGTGGGCGCTGCGCTCGGCGCTCGGCGCCAGCCGCGGCCGCCTCGTTCGCCAGGCCCTCGTGCACAGCACGCTGCTGGCGCTGATCGCCGGCGGATTGGGGTTGCTGCTGGCCCAATGGCTGGGCCCGCTCTTGCTCGAACTCAGGCCGCCCGGCTTCCCCATCGAACTCCCGCTCGGCCTGGACAGCCACGTGCTCCTGTTCACACTGGTCATCGCGCTCGCCACCGGCATCTTGTTCGGCCTGGTGCCCGCGTGGCAGGGCGCGCGGGTGCGCGTGCTCCATCTGCGAGAGGGCTCGGCCGGGGCCGGCGCCTCGCGCTCCTACGCCCGCAGCGGCTTCATCATTGCCCAGGTGGCCTTGTGCGTGGTGGTGCTGGTGGGCGCGGCGCTGTGCTTGCGCAGCCTTGAGCACGCCAACGCGATTGATCCCGGCTTCGATGCGGCTCATATCATTTCCGCCGGCCTTGATCCGCAGAGCTTGGGCTACACCGGCGACGCCGCGCGCCAGTTTCTCGATCGCGCGCGCGCGGCCGTGGCCGCGCTTCCCGGCGTCGAGGCCGCAAGTTTCACCACTACTCCGCCCCTGCAGCTGTCGGTCAACGGCGCCACCGTGCTCCCGGATGGCGTCGCTCCCCCGGCCCAGCGTCTAGGCTACGACGTGGACCAAACCACCGTCGGCCCCGACTATTTCGCCGCTGCCGGCACCCGCCTCCTGGCCGGGCGCGACTTCACCGCCGCGGACCTGGCCCCGGGGCATCCGCGCGAGGTGGTGGTCAATGAGACACTGGCCCAGAAATTCTGGCCGCGCGGCGACGCCCTCGGCCGCATGCTGCGCTTTCCCGGCGATACCGACACCCGTCCGGCGATCATCGTCGCCATCGCGCAGAATGGCAAGTATCGCAGCTTGGGCGAGGCGCCGCGGCCCTATCTCTACCAATTGAAGGCGATCGATTCCCCGGCGTCTTTGGTGGTGCGGGTCGCAGGCGACCCGCGCGCTTTCCGCGGCGCCATCGAGCATACCCTCGGCGCCCTCGATCCCAATCTCACCGGCGATGCCATTTCGACCGGTGCCGAGACCATGCAGGTGCCGCGGTTCCCGGCGCGCTTCGCCGGCATTCTCCTCGGCGGCTTCGGCCTGCTGGCGCTGTTGCTCGCCGTCGTCGGTCTCTATGGCGTGATCGCCGCCGCCGTCGCCCAGCGCACCCGCGAATACGGCATCCGCCTGGCGCTCGGCGCCGGCCGCGGCGTGCTGCTCAAGCTGGTCGTCGGCCAAGGCCTGCGCCTGGCGCTGTGGGGTGTGCTGGCGGGCGCGGTGGCTGCGACCCTCGCCACCCAGCTCATGTCCGCGCTGCTCTACGGCCTCAGCCCGCTCGATCCCCTCAGCTACGTCGCCGCCATCGCCCTGCTGTTGGCCGTCGCAGCCCTTGCCAGCCTCGTGCCCGCCTTCCGCGCCACCCGCACCGATCCCCTTATCTCCCTTCACAGCGAGTGAAACTGTAGACTAGTGGCTGTGGCGCAACGCGTGCAATTGATTCCGCTCGGCGGGCTGGGCGAATTTGGCCTCAACATGATGGCGATTCGCTCCGGCGACGACATGGTGGTGGTGGACTGCGGTCTGATGTTCCCCGAGCCCGAACTGCTCGGCATTGACATCGTCGTCCCCGACGTCGGCTTCCTCATGGAGCATCGCTCGCAATTGCGCGCCCTGCTCCTCACCCATGCCCACGAGGACCACATCGGGGCCATCCCCTTCGTCATCGAGGACCTCAACGTCCCCATCTACGGCACCGAGTTCACGCTGGCGCTGGTCGAATCCAAGCTGGCCGAGCACCGCCTGCTCGATTCGGTCGTGCGCCGCGTGGTCGAGCCCCTCAAGCCCTTCCAACTCGGCAGTTTCTCGATCGAATACATCCACGTCACCCACAGCATCGTCGGCGCCTGCGCCATTGCCATCACCACCCCGGCGGGCATCGTCATCCATACCGGCGACTTCAAGATTGACCCCACGCCCACCGACAACCTGCCCTTCGACCTCCATACCTTCGCCGCCTACGGCAAGCGCGGCGTCCTCGCCCTGCTCAGCGACAGCACCAACGTGGACCGCCGCGGCTACACCCCCAGCGAGCTCGCCGTCCGCGACCGCTTCGATGAGGTGTTTGCCGGCGCCGGCGATGGCCGCGTCTACATCTGCTGCTTCACCAGCTCGATCCACCGCATCCAGCTTGCGGTCGAGATGGCCGCCGAATACGGCCGCAAGGTCTGCTTCCTCGGCCGCAGCATGGAGAAGAACACCGAGATCGCGCACGCCCTCGATTTCCTCCGCCTGCCCGACGGCATTCTCATCCGTCCCCAGGATCTGCGCTCGTTCCCGCGCGACAAGGTCGCAGTGGTGATCTCCGGCAGCCAGGCCGAGCCCATGTCGGCGCTGGCGCGCGCTTCGGTCAACAACCATAAGCACGCCGAAATCGCCGCCGGCGACACCGTGGTGCTCTCGAGCCGCATCATTCCCGGCAACGAGAAGGCCATTTTCCGCATGATCAACCACCTGTTCAAACGCGGCGCCCAGGTGATCTACGAAACCGAAAGCTATCCCCCGGTTCACGTCTCCGGCCACGCCGCCCAGGAGGAGCTCAAGCTGCTCATCAACCTGGTCCGCCCCCGTCACTTCATCCCCGTGCATGGCGAATTCCGCCAGCTTTCGCTGCACGCGCGCCTGGCGCGCAGTCTGCGCATCCCCGGCCTCGAGGCCCACGTCGCCGAAGATGGAGAAATCCTCGAGCTCGATAAGCAGGGGCTCTGGCGCGTCGGCACCGCGCCCGTGGGCCGCGTCTTTATCGACTCCGGCAGTCAGGATGAAGTCGCCGAAGATGTCATTGTTCGCGACCGTCGCCATCTCGCCGAGGACGGAATCGTGCTGCCCATCCTGGCCATCAACAAGGCCACCGGCCGGGTGCAGAACGAGCCCGAGATTGTCACCAGCGGCTTCGTCAGCCCCATCCTCGCCGACGGCCTGCTCGCCCGCGCGCGCGCCCTGGTGTGCGAATCCGTCGCGGCCGCCGGCAAGGAGGAGTCGGGCGATTGGTCGCTCATCAAGGAGCGCATCCGCCGCGATCTCCGCAAGTATCTGCAGCAGCAGACCAACAAGCGCCCCATGGTCGTGCCCGTGATCCTCGAGGTATGAAGCTCCGCATCGTCGCCATGGGCGTGCTTCTCGCGGCGGCCTGCCTCGGGCAGGACGCCCAGGGCGCGCTCCAGAAGGCGGTCGCGCTCGCCCCCGCCATCCTCTACCTCAGCCCCGACAAAGCCAGCGCCAAGGTCGGCCAGATCCGCCCCGGCATGGACATCGGCGTCCAGAGCAGCAGCGGCAATTTCGTGCAGATCTTCTCTGGCGCATCGGGTTGGATCGAGAACCAAGGCTACGTCACGCTCGACAACCCCCAGGCCCCCGAGCTGATCTTCGGCGCCGCCGTCGGCTACGAAAACCAGGCCGAGACCCTCAGCGGCCAGGATGAGGCCGCGCGCGACGCCTCCCGCCTCTACCTCAGCATCTACTCGGATTTCCCGGCTTCGACCCGCGCTGCCGAGGCGCTCTACCGCGGGGCCGAGATTCCTTGGGAGGTGAAGCTCAGCGAAATGCCGCGCCGCCGCACCCCCGAGGAGCGCCAATTCCCCGACGACTCGATGCTGCGCCGCGTCGAAAGCAAGTACCCCGGCACCCCCTGGGCCGCCCGCGCAGCCTATCAACTGATCATCGAGCATTTCACCTGCGGCGACTGGACCGAGAAGCCGCAATGCGTGGAAAAAGAAATCGGCCGGTACAGGGATTACGTGGGCAAGTATCCGAGCGGCCCCTACTCTGCCGAGGCTGCCTACGATGCGCTCTACCGCGAGGCGATCGCCTGGACGCTCTATAGCCGCCCCGGCGCCCTCCAGAACTCCGGCAAAGCCGCGCAGTACAAGCGCCAGGTCGCCGCTGATGCTGACGCCCTCGCCCGCAATTATCCCAGCACCGATTGGGCCGCCCAGGCCGCTCTGCTTGCCTTCAAGGTCGAGCGCGGCACCCCGCTCGAGGTCCCCGCCGCCACCCCCCTCGGCGGCCCCTAGCACCCCGCACGGCGATTCCGACTATAATGGTCATAATGCCCGCTGCAAGCAAGCCGACCCTCCGCCACAGTTGGACCGTTGCCGAAGCTAAAGCCAAGCTCAGCGAAGTCATCGGCCAAGCCGGTGTGGCAGGCGCTCAACTCATCACCCGGCGCGGCAAACCCGCCGCCATCGTGGTATCGCCCGAAGAGTGGCGGCTCTGCACTGGCACCAAACGGACCTTGGCAGAGGTGATGGCATCCGGTCGCGGGCTGGGCCCGATTCCGGAGCCGGAACGAACGCCTTGGCTGCCAGAGCCCTTGTGAGCTGGCTGCTCGACACCAACGTGGTCTCCGAGTGGACCCAACCGTCGCCATCGCCTGCTGTAACCGCCTGGATTTGCGATTCCGACGAAAGCCAGTTTTTTCTGAGTTCCGTCAGCATCGCCGAATTGCGTTTTGGCATCGAGCTTTTGCCTTCGGGAGCAAGGCGCACGCGGCTGGATCAATGGCTCGAACATGAGCTTATGCCGCAATTCGGAACCCGAATCCTGGCGCTCGATCGGGCCGTGGCAGACGCAGCTGGCCGCATCAGCGCACGCAGCCGCAAGGCCGGGCGGCCGATGGCGCTCGCCGACGCCCTGATCGCGGCCACGGCATCCGTCCACTCGTTGGTGCTCGCCACCCGCAATAGCGAAGACTTCGCCGCCACCGGGATCGCCGTGCTCAATCCTTTCGCGGGGATCCGCGGCTGAGGTCAGCTGGCGCGTCCTCGATGGCCAACCCGCGCGAGGATGCCTCAGCCACCCTGCTCAACGACGGCACCGTCCTTCTGGCTGGCGGCGTCCGGAATGCGCCACGGTCGAGCTCAAGAACGGCACCGCGCTCTTCGTCGGCGGCTACACCGATCAGAACGCGACCGCGGCACTGGCCAGGGCCGAGGTTTTTCAGCCGACCAACGTTCCCGTTCCCGACGACGACGGTCTCAAAGACCACTGCCAACGCCACCCCCGCCGGCACCTACAAGCTGACCATCATCGCGATCCCTGCCGCCGCTCCCAGCACCGCCGCCAGCGCCACGCTTACGCTGGTGGTCCAGTGACCGCAGCGGCCATTTCGGCCGCGACCCAGGCGGCAATGTGAGCGGCCGCACCGGGCGGAATTGCGTCCGCCGAGGCCAGCTCCGGCCACAATTCGATGCTGGCGTTTTGATCGTTGCGCAGTTCCGCCGCCAGCGGGCGCCGATCCTCCAGCTTGGCGATCATCACCAGCACTGGGGCGCGCTGGATGTAGGTGAACTCCCGTGCAGGAAATGCTTCGGTGCCCCAACTCTGCGGGTTCACCGCCACCAGGAACGCCCGTGCCTCGGCCGCCGCCGCTTCATCCACCAACGCCGCCGCGGCCCAGGGCCCGACGCCAATCACGCCGATCCGGTTTCGATCGATCTCCGATCGCCCCGCCAGGAACCGTGCTTCGGCCTCGAGGTCACGCCAAGCGGGATCGAGGGCGTCGCTTGCGGTGCCGGTGGATTCCCCGCGTCCGCGCGGGTCCACGCGCAGGACCGCAACCCCGGCGCGGGCAAGCGCATCGGCGAGCGCATCCTCGCTGTGTTGGGCATTGCTCGCCATGATCGCCGCAGGCCACGGTCCCGCCCCGCAAGGCTCCGTCAGCGTGCCTGCGAGCGCGATCTTGTCGGGCGAGCCCATGACCACGTCATAGCCGAGCTTGACGATGCCGACGGGCGCCGCGACCGACACAGGGTGCGCGCAGACGCTTGCCAGTGCGAACGCCGCCAGTGCCCCGACTGGCACGGGTTACGCCTTCAGCAATCGTTCGATTTGCCGCAGATGGTTGAGGTCGTGGCCCGCGACCATGCGCGCAATCACCTCGAGCGTCTCCGGCCCCCGCTCGGCATGGTTGCCCACCCGCTGCCACTGTTCCCGCGTCAGCGATTTCAGCAGTCCGAGGTTGATCCGCCGCAGCGTGAGATAAGTCTCAAGCGACGCCTTCGCCGCGCGCTTGCCGTAATCCATGTTCGCTGCCCAAGCGTCCTGGTCAAAACCTTGAATGGCCACGCCAGGCTGCCCGGCAATCGCCCGGTAGCGGAACGCGAACGCCGCCTCGGTGTCGGCCAGGTGCGCGAGGATTTCGGCCGCCGACCATTTTCCCGGTGCCGGACGCTTCTTCAGCTTGGCGGGCGTTGCCTTCCCGACCAGCTTGGCAATCGCCTTCGGCGTCGCGGCCTGCAACTTCAGCGCATCCTGTCCCTCGGCATACGCCAGCACGCGCTTCTTATATTCCGCCGCCGCCTCTGCCATCAGATGAACATCTCTTCGTCTTGATACAGCGGCTTCGGGCTCAGCGCCGGGCTCGACCGGCGGCGGAAGAAGAAGTCGAGCCCGGTCCGCAGCCCGTGGAACAGCGCATGCGCATCCTGCACCGGCCGCAGCACGGTATCGCGCACCGTGGTCGTGATCTGCTCGAAGTTGGCCACCGCCACCGCCATCGCCTCGTCCAAGCGCACCATCTGCAATTCGACCCGCTCGCCGAAGTCGGTGGCGAACGCATCCGCGCGCCGCACCTGGTCGCGCACCAGCGTGCTGACCTCGGCCACGTTGGTGGTCAACGCCAGCAGCTTCGGTCGGGTCTCGTTGACCAGCGCCTGCACGTCGCGCATCAGCGGCGGCAGAGCCTTGGCCGATTGTTCGACCTGCGGAAGTAGGGGAGTGACTTTCTCCGACAGCGCGCTCAAATTTCGGGCGATGCCGGCGAAGATCACCATCTGCGCCACCAGCGCTGCCGCCGCGATGGCGATGAATACGATCAGCAGGATGGTGGTGAGGGTCATGGCGTCTCTCTGGTTCTTGCTTGCTGCAGTCCAGCCTCAATACTCAGTGTCTCAAGTATCGGCCTCGGACGGAAAAACTAAAGTTGGCCTAAACCTGGCTGGCCGTATCCTCCTGGTCACTGCTCTGCCGCGTCCCGGCCGCTTCGCGGTAGGCTTGGCGGCCGGCTTCGACCGCCGCCTGGAATTGGTCGATCTGCCGGGTGATGGCGTGCTTGCCCCGGTCGGTGGCGTTGCTCGCCATGGTGGTCACGTGCTCGCGTAAGGAGCCCGCCTGTTCGCGCATCTCGGCCACCGTGCGCTCCACCCGGTCGCGCCCCTCGCCGGCCTTGGTGCGCAGCATTTCGCGCGTCTTTTCGCCCGCCTGCGGTGCGTACAAAACCCCCGCCAGCGCCCCCAGGCTCAGCCCTACCAGGAACCACAATCCACGGTTTTCTGCCATTGTCCCTCCTTTGCCGGATGCTATCACCCCCAGCCAGTTGAACGCAACGCCAAACGACGGAATGGCCGTTAAATGGCCCTCTATGCGTGCAGTTTGTTCCAAATTTCCGTCGCTCGCGGCGCGGGCACCACCGCCGCCAAATCTTCGGCGCTGGCATCGCGAATCGCCCTCAGGCTTCCGAACCGTGCCAGCAGCCGGCGCACGCTTGCCGGGCCAATGCCGGGGACATCCAAAAGCTCCGAACGCAGCGTCTGCTTGCCCCGGCGCTGGCGGTGGAAGGTGACGGCAAACCGATGGGCTTCGTCCCGCACCAGTTGCACCAGCCGCCGCGCCGCCGCCGGCAGCGCCAGCGGCTCGTTCTCGCGCCCGGGCACATAAATCAACTCCTCTCGCTTGGCCAAGCTCACCATCAGCTGCCCCTCGAGGCCTAATTCCGCCATCGCCCGTTGTGCTGCGTGAAGCTGCCCGATGCCGCCGTCAATCAAGACCAGTTCCGGCATCGGTTGCCCCTCGGCCAGCCGCCGTTGGTATCGCCGATGCACGACTTCTTCCATGGACCGGAAATCGTCCACTCCGGCCACCGAGCGAATCTTGAATTTCCGGTACTCCGAGCGCTTCGGAGCGCCCGCCTCCCACACCACCATCGAGGCCACCGTCTCTGCTCCCTGGAAGTGCGAAATGTCGAAGCATTCAATTCGTCCCGGCTGCTCGCCCAGCTCGGCCCTCAGTGCCCGCGCCAGTTCCTGCCAGGCCTCGGAGGCCTCGGCGCCGGGCTGCGAGCGGAAGCGGCGCGCAAATCCCGCGGCTGCGTTCTTGGCCGCCAAATCGAGCAAGGCCTTGCGCCCGCCGCGTTGGGGCACGCTGATTTCGACCGCTTTGCCCCGTTGTGCGGTCAGCGCGGCTTCGAGTGGTTCCCGGTCCTCGAACTCCAGCGGCACCGCGATTCGCGGCGGCAAGTAAGGCTGCTGCAGGTAAATCTGTTTGAGCTGGCTGGCCAGCAGGGCCGCATCGGCCATCTCAGGATCCGGGAGATCCTCCCAGTAGTATTCGCGCCGGTCCACCATGCGCCCGTGCCGCACATGGAACAGATGCAACGCGGCCCGTGCGCCTTCGCGGTGAAAGCCGACGACATCGGCATCTTCGCCCTCGACCGCATGCATTTTCTGCCGTTCGCCCATGTCGTCGAGCACGGTCAGCAAATCGCGGTACCCAGCGGCCTCTTCGAATCGTTCTTCGGCGGCCGCCGTGTCGCGGCGCTGCCGCAGCTCGCGGTTCAGCTCGGATTGCCGCCCTGCCAGGAACATGCGCGCATCGCGCGCCGCCTGGGCATAGCGGTCTGCCGTCGTCAGGCCCTCGACGCAGGGCCCCAGGCAGCGGTGGATGTGGAACTGCAGACACGGGCGCGGATGGAATCGCGTCAGGTCCACCTTGCAGGAGGGAACTAGGAAATGTTTGTGGATGAAATGCACCAGCCGGTAGGCCAGCCCCGCCGGAAAGTAGGGGCCGAAGTACTCCGAGCCGTCGTCTACCAGCCGCCGTGTGACGTACACCCGCGGATAGTTTTCCCGGCTCAGCCGAATATACGGGTAGGTCTTGTCATCCCGCAGCAGCACGTTGAATCGCGGCTGGTGCTGCTTGATCAGCGTGTTCTCGAGCGCCAGCGCTTCGGCTTCTGTGTCCACCAGGATGGTGTCGAGGTCCACCGCTTCCCGAACCAGCGAGCCCGTCTTGGCGTTTTCCCACTGCCCGGCCAGGAAGTAGGTTCGCACCCGCGCCCGCAAATCTTTGGCCTTGCCCACGTACACCACCTTGCCGTTGGCGTCCTTGAAGAGGTACACGCCGGGCTGGGTCGGCAGGCTGCGGGCTCGATCCACCAGGTCCATGATGTAAATTTTACCGCCATGCTCCAGCAATAGATCACCGGTCGGAGCTAAGTCGTTTGCTTGCGGGGTGTCCAGCGGCCTCCCGGGTTTGGCAGACGCCGTGCATCCAATATGTGCGGGAGGCCATCATGCCTGTTTCGTCCCGCATCTCTGGATTTCAAACCCGCTATCTTGCACTTGGCGCATTGGCTGCTGCCATGGTCGTCGCGGGCGGATGCACTACCAAGAACTATGTGCGCCAGCAAACCGCGCCGCTGATTGACCATGTCAACCAGCTCGATACCGAAACCGCCAAGAACACCAACGCCATCAAAGACGTGGACCAGCGCACCCAGAAGAGCGTGGCCGACGCCAACGCCTCCTCGCAGAAGGCGCTCGAAGCTGCCCAGCAAGTTCAAGGGCAGGCGCAGCAGGTGAGCTCGCAGCTGAACCAGACCTCCGGTCAAGTCCAGGCGCTCGATGCCACCATGGCCAACCTCGATAACTACACCCAAAGCAGCGAAGCCACCGTGCACTTCGCCTTTGACAAGGCCGACTTGACCCCGGAAGCACAGCAAACCCTCGATGGCGTGGTCTCGCAGCTCGAGCAGAATGCCCACGGCATTCTCGAAGTCGAGGGCTACACCGACTCCACCGGCCCCGCCACCTACAACAACAAGCTCAGCCAGCGTCGCGCCGACTCTGTCGTCCGCTATCTTGAAAGCAAGAACATCGCGCCTCATCGCATCTTCTTGATCGGTTTGGGCGAAAACCAGGCGGTCGCTCCCAACACCACCAAGACTGGACGCCAGCAAAACCGGCGCGTGGACCTCAAGGTCCTGAGCAACACCGTCGGCAGCGGGGAATAGCGGCAACCACGGGCCCCGAACCAGTGACCGAGCGCGGGCGGCCGAAAGGCCGCCCGCTTTGCTTTGGTAGGATAAGTTTATGAAGGCTGCCTGCTGGGTCCTGCTTTTGGCTGCGCTTCCGGCCTTGGCCCAGCGACTCAACCTTCCGCCTTCTCCCCAAAGCGTGCCCCCGCCGCAAAAGGCCGCTCCGGCGGCGCCTCCCCAGCCCGATCCGATCATCGCCGGGCACGACCTCGAAGTCGGCACCTTTTATTACAACCGCGGCGACTACGTCGGCGCCCTCGCCCGTTTCGAGGACGCCATCTACAACGATCCCGCCTCCGCCGAGGCCTACTGCCGCGCCGGCGACACGCAACTCAAGCTCAAGCACGATCTCTCCGCCAAGGCGGACTTTCAGCGCTGCCTGCGGGCTGCCGAGAGCGGCAAATGGGCCGACCACGCCCGCAAAGAGCTGAAGAACTCCGCGGGGTCCCAGGCACGCTAATGCAACGCGATGTCCTGAAGATGCTCGCGCCCTACCTGCACCGCTACCGGGCTCGCCTTGCCGGCGGCCTCGGCATTCTGCTGGTCAACACCGCGGTCTTCGTCCTGATTCCGTTCTTGATCAAGAGCGCCATTGACGACCTCAGCGCCGGCCCAACCCTCCAGAAGCTGCTCAAGTACTGCCTCCTGCTCATCCTCACCGTCTCCGCGCGCGCCATTCTGAACTATTACCAGCGCCTCATCCTCATCACGATTTCGCGCCTGATTGAATTCGATCTGCGCAACGACTTCTTGGCCAAGATCGAAACGCTTTCTTCGGATTTCTTCCAGCGCTTCCGCACCGGCGACCTGATGGCGCGCGCGGTCAATGACATGAGCGCGGTGCGCAACATGCTCGGCCCGGGCATCATGTACTCCGCCCAGGCGGTGGTGCTGTTCATCTACGTCATCACCATCCTCTGGCACTTCGATCCCATGCTGACGCTGATCGCGTTTGTTCCTGCGCCCTTCGTGTCGCTGGCGGTGCAGTGGTTCGGCAAACGCATCCACGAGCGCTTCGAGCGCATCCAGAGCATGTTCAGCAATCTCCAGACCCGGGTCGAGGAAAATCTGAGCGGCCTGCGGCTGGTCCGCGCCTACGCCCGCGAGCCCGAGGAAGAGGCGAAATTCGACCGCCTCAACCGCGAATACGTGCAGCGCAATATGCGGCTGGTGCTGCTCTCGGGCGCATTCGATCCGCTCTTGCAGTTTCTTCTGGGCGTGGCCTACGTGCTGGTGCTCTGGTTCGGCGGCCGCGCCGTGCTCGAGCACCGCATCACGGTCGGCGGCTATGCGGCCTTCAACCTGTACATGGCGCAAATGGCCTTCCCCATGATCGCGCTCGGCTACGTCATCAATTTGGTGCAGCGCGGCACCGCTTCGCTCGCCCGCCTGCGCGAAATCATGGGCCAGGAGCCGGCCATCGCCGATAGCGCCGCCACCGACCGCTCCCTCCGCGAACTCCGCGGCGAAATCGAGTTTCGCGACCTTACCTTCTGCTACGGCGAAGTTCGCGTGCTCGACCGCCTCAACCTTCGCATTCCCGCCGGCAGCACCGTCGCGCTGGTCGGTCCCACCGGTGCGGGCAAGAGCACCCTGGTCGGCCTCATTCCCCGCCTGCTCGACGCCCCCGATGGCATGGTCTTGGTGGATGGCCGCCCCATCCGCCAGATCCCGGTCGCATTGCTGCGGCGCAGCATCGGCTGGGTGCCGCAAGAGACCTTCCTCTTCAGCGACACCCTGCGCGCCAACATCGCGTTCGGTCGCCCCGATGCCGCCGACGAGCAGGTCCGCGCCGCTGCCGATACCGCCGGCCTCAGCCGCGATGTGGCCGACTTCCCCGAGGGCTTGGACACCCGCGTCGGCGAGCGCGGCCTTACGCTCTCCGGCGGTCAGAAGCAGCGCACCGCCCTCGCTCGCGCCGTCCTCCGCGATCCTCGCATCCTCATTCTCGACGACGCCCTCGCCAGTGTGGACACCATCACCGAAGAGGCGATTCTTGAGAATCTGGAAAGCGTGGCCTTCCGCACCGGCGGAAGGCGCACCACGCTGTTGATCAGCCACCGCATCTCGACCGTGCGCAACGCCGACTTCATCGCCGTGCTCGAATCGGGCCGCATTGTCGAGCAAGGCACCCACGCCGAGCTCATCGGACTCGGCGGCGCCTATGCCGGCCTCTATGAAAAACAATTGCTCGAGGAGGAGCTCGCGCGGGTCGAGTAGCCCGCCCCACCCATCATGGCCCAGGACGAAGAAATACTCGGCAAAGCGGTGGATCGTGTTCTGATCCTGCGCTTGCTCCGCTACGTCCGCCCCTACCGCTGGACCGTCATCGGCGCCACCATCGCCGCCGCCCTCCAGTCCGCCACCCAGATCGTCGGTCCCTACCTCAACAAAGTCATCATCGATCGCTACCTCTTCCCCGTTCCCTCCCACAGCCTGCTCAGCTCCTATCTTCCCAGCGATGCGCTGCGCGGCGTGGCCACCCTCGGCATCTTGTATCTTTCGATTCTGGGCGTCGGCTTCATCCTCGATTTCGGCCAGACCTACGCCATGCAGTCGGTGGGCCAGCGCTCGATGTACGACCTGCGCAAGCAGATCTTCCGCCATCTGCAGCGCCTTCCCATTGCGTTCTTCGACAAGAATCCCGCCGGCCGCCTCGTCACCCGCGTCACCAACGACGTCGAAATGCTCAACGACACCATTTCGACCTCCTTGGTCGCGCTCTTCGACGACATCTTCGTCCTCACCATGATCATCGTGGTGATGATCCGCTTCAATTGGCAGCTTTCGCTCATCACTTTGGGGGTCCTGCCGGCCATCGCCATTGCCACCCACTTCTTCCGCACCGCCGTGCGCGAGAGCTATCGCAAGGTTCGCCTCCTTGTGGCCAGGATCAACGTCTTCATGCAGGAGCACATCACCGGCATCGCGGTGGTGCAGGCCAACAACCGCGAGGAGCGCGCCTTTCAGGAGTTCCGCCAGATCAACCGCGAGCACTGTGATGCCTGGATCGGCGCCATCTTCGCCTACGCCGTCTACTACCCGGTGGTCGAGTTTCTCGGCATCCTGGCGGTGACCCTCGTGCTCTGGTTCGGCGGCCTGCGCGTCATGCACGGCACGCTCACCATCGGCATTGTCTTCGCCTTTATCCAGTATGTTCAGCGCTTCTTCCGCCCCATCCAGGATCTGAGCGATAAGTACAACAACCTGCAGGCCGCGATGGCCAGCTCCGAGCGCATTTTCAAATTGCTCGACGCTCCCATCACCCTCGAGTCCCCTGCGGTTCCGCGTTCGCCCCTCACCGCGGCTGGCCGCATCGAGTTCGACCACGTCTGGTTCGCCTACCAGGGCGAGGATTGGATCCTGCGCGACGTCAGCTTCGTCGCCGAGCCCGGCTCGAGCTTGGCGATTGTCGGGCATACGGGCGCCGGCAAGACCACCATCACCAGCCTCCTCTTGCGCTTCTATGACGTCCAAAAGGGCCGCATCCTTCTCGACGGCTTGGACCTGCGCGAGTGGGACCTGCGCCAGCTCCGCCAGCGCTTCGGCATCGTGCTGCAGGATCCGTACTTGTTCACTGGAACCATAGCCGAAAACGTCCGCATGGACGATGACTCCATCACCGACGAGCAAGTCCGCCTCGCCGAGCGCGACGCCAATCTCGAGGATTTCCTGGCCACCTTGCCCGGTGGCGATAAGACCGAGTTGCGCGAGCGCGGCGCCGGCCTCTCGACCGGCCAGAAGCAATTGGTCAACTTCGCCCGCGCTCTTGCGGCGAATCCCTCGATCCTGATCCTCGACGAAGCCACCGCCAGCGTGGACACCGACACCGAGCTCAAAATTCGCGAAGCCCTCGCCCGCATGCTCGCCGGCCGCACCAGCGTCCTTATCGCCCATCGCCTCTCGACCATCCAGCGCGCCAACCTGATCCTCGTCATGCACAAGGGCGTGCTGCGCGAGCAAGGTACCCACCAGGAGCTGCTGCAGCAGCGCGGCATCTACTGGCGCCTCTATCGCCTCCAGTACAAGGACCAGGAACTGCAGGAGGCCCAAGCCAAGCAGGCCCTGCAAGAACTTCAGCAGCATTAGCCTTGCGCTCAATTCAACGCACGGCTGCGACAATGCACTTCAGGTAGGCCGTCTCGGGCACGCCCAGCAGCACCGGATGGTCCGCCGCCTGCCCCCGCCGCTCCAGAATCGTCACCTCGCGCCGCGCATCGCGTGCGGCCGCCGCCAGCACCTCGAGCAGTGCCGCTTCGCTCAGGTGGTGCGAGCATGAGCACGTCATCAGCACCCCCCCCGGGTGCAGAAGCTTCAGCGCCCGCAGGTTGATCTCTTTGTATCCGGCAACGGCGGCGTCCAGCGCCTTGCGCGACTTTGCGAAGGCCGGCGGATCGAGCACCACCAGGTCAAACCGCTCTTCCCGCTGATCGTAGTCCCGCAGCAAATCAAACGCATTCGCTTCCACCCAGTCAATCGCTCCCAGTCCGTTCTGCTCGCCGTTGTGCTCGGCCGCCTCCAGCGCAGCGCGCGAGTTGTCCACCGCCTGCACCTCCGGCACCTGCCGCGCCAAATGGAGTGCAAACCCTCCCTGATAGGTGAACACGTCCAACGCCCGCTTCGCGCCGAACGCCGCCGCAATTCGAGCTGCCGCCGCCCAGTTCTCGCGCTGGTCCAAGAACCCGCCGGTCTTTTGTCCCGCCAGCAGGTCCCAATCGAAGCGCAGGCCGTTGATGGTGCATGCGGCTGTCGCAGCTTCGCCCCTCAGCAGCCCCGCGCGCAGCTCCAATCCTTCCCGTAGCCGCACCTTTACGTCGTTGCGTTCCACCACCGTCTGCGGGTGCGCCAACTCCTCCAAGGTGTCCAAAATCGCGCTCTGCCGCGCCGCCATGGACCAAGTCAGCGTCTGCACCGCTAACCCCTCGCCGTAGCGATCCACGATCAGTCCCGGCAGTTGATCCGCCTCCGACGCCACCAGCCGATACGCATCGCTGCCCCGCACGACCTTCGCGCGATACGCCACCGCCGCCTCGAGCCTTGCGCGCAGCCAGGCGCGGTCGGGGACCATGCCGCCGTCGCGCGCCAGCACCCGCAGCCGGATCTGCGACTGCGGGCTGTAATCCGCCACCCCCAAGCTGCGCCCGCGCCGGTCCTCGATCTCTGCCCATGCCGCGCCCTCAAGCTGGGGGGGCTCCGGCTTCCAGCCCAGGATCTCGCTCTCGTACACCCACATGTGCCCAGCCCGCAGCCGCTCCGCAGCCCGGTCGTTCACGACGGCTTGGGCTCGAGCCGCTGCCCTAGGCGTAAATGCCACGCATGCGGATCGCGCTTGCGACCCGGTCAATCGCCAGCATGTAGGCCGCGATGCGGTTGTTCACCTTGTGCTTGTCTGCGTACTCCACCACCGCAGCAAAGCTCGCGTCCATGATCTCTTGCAGTTGCTGGTTCACCTGCGCTTCTTTCCAGAAATATCCTTGGCGATCCTGCACCCATTCGAAATACGAAACCGTGACCCCGCCCGCATTCGCCAGGATGTCGGGAATCACGAATACGCCCTTTTCCTGGAGAATGTCGTCGGCCGCCGCGGTCGTGGGCCCATTGGCCCCCTCGCACACGATCTTGGCTTGAATCGCGCGCGCATTCTTGCTGGTGATCTGGTTCTCGGTCGCTGCCGGCACCAGAATGTCGCACGCATGCGTCAGCAGTTCGCGCGCCTTCAGCGGCGTCGAGCGTGGAAAGCCCTGGATCGTCTGGTTCTTCGCCCGGTGCGCCAGAAGCGCCTTGATGTCCAGCCCCTTCAAGTTCAGGATCCCGCCATCGTATTCGTCAATGCCGATGACTTGATATCCATCTTCCGCCATCAGCTCGGCGGCGTTGCTGCCCACGTTCCCGAAGCCCTGCACGATCACCCTCGTCTTCTTCTTTTCCAGCCCCAGTCGCTCGATCGCGCGGTCGCAAACGATCTTGCAGCCCCGCCCCGTGGCCTGCCGCCGCCCCTCGCTGCCCCCGAGCTGCAGCGGCTTTCCCGTCACAACCGCGGTCACCGTCTGCCGCTTGTGCATCGAATAGGTGTCCATCACCCAGGCCATCACTTGCTCATTGGTGTTCACGTCCGGCGCGGGCACATCGCGCTCCGGGCCGATGAACTCGACCAGTTCCGCTGTGTACCTCCGGGTCAAGCGCTCGAGCTCGCTCTTCGATAAGATATGCGGGTCGCAAATGATGCCGCCCTTCGCTCCGCCAAAGGGAATGTTCACCACTGCGCACTTCCACGTCATCCAGCTCGCTAGCGCCCGCACTTCGTCCAGCGATACCCCCATGTCGTAGCGAATGCCCCCCTTGCCCGGTCCCCGCGCTTCGCTGTGTTGCACCCGGTATCCGGTGAACACCTCAATCCTTCCGTCGTCCATCTGAACCGGAATGTGCACGATGAGCTCGCGCGCGGGATGCGCCAGAATCTTCGCAATGCCCTCATCCAGATCCAGCTTGCGGGCGGCCGTGTTGAAGCGGGCGGCTTGCGCTGCCCAAGGGTTCGTTTCTTTGGCATCCAGCGCCAAATCTTCTGCGACGAGGCTCATGGGTTCTCCAGATGATCCAGAACGGACGGAGGTGTTGCCGCGCACCTGTCCGCGCGGGCTCATTCAGTATAAAGCGTTTGCGCCCGCTCTCCGGTTGGCGTCGCCACCATAGCCGGTTGGTAACTGGGCGCCTCCGCCCAGCGCCAATGCCGTCGGCTGGCGAGCAGCCGTTGCACCAGCGCCGTGTGCATCGCATGTCCCGCCCGGTCCGCCACCACTTCGCCCTCAATCGGCGCGCCCAGCAGCGCCAGGTCCCCGATCAAATCCAGCATCTTGTGGCGGACAAACTCGTCCGCAAATCGCAGCTCCCCGTTCACGACCCGCCGCTCATCGAGGACCACCGCGTTCTCCAGGCTCCCGCCGCGGATCAAGCCCTGCCTCCGCATTGCCGCGAAATCGGCGAAAAATCCGAATGTCCGCGCTGGCGCCAGCTCGCTGCGGAAGTTCTCCGGCGTCAACTCCATCTCGAACTGCTGCCGTCCAATCATGCGGTGAGGGAAATCAATGGTGTACCGCAGCCGATAGCCGCTCCCGGGGTACACTCCGATGAACTTCTCCCCCTCGCGCAACTCCAGCGGTTCAACGATTTGCAGCACCCGCCGCTTGCGATGCTGCTTGCGCACCCGCGCTGCGTCAATCAACCCCAGGAACGGCAACGCGCTGCCGTCCATGATCGGCACTTCAAGGTTGTCCAACTCCGCAATGACGTTGTCAATGCCGGTTCCGATCAACGCCGCCAACAGGTGTTCGGTGGTGGAGATGAACACCCCCTTTTTCATCAAGCTGGTCGCGTAGCTCACCTTGGCGATGTTCGCCGAACGCGCCTCGATCTCGAAGCCGTCCAAATCCACGCGGCGAAATTGAATTCCGGTCCCCACTCCCGCCGGGAGCAGCCGCAGACGCGCTTTCGTCCCGCTATGCAGCCCCACTCCCTCCGTTGCTGCACTCCGTGCAAGTGTGGCCTCGACTGGCATCTCCAACTATCCTGCCACGATAACTTCTTTTTTCACATGAGTTTATGCTGCCACGCGCTGTGTCTCTTTTACCGCGAACTTTCCACAATTACGGTCACCGGTCCCTCGTTCACTAGCTCGACCTGCATCTCGGCCTGAAATACCCCGGTGGCGACCGTCACTCCCATGGCCCGCAAGCGCTCCACCACGAACGCGAATAGTGGCGCTGCCTCGCTTGCGGGCGCGGCGGTATCAAAACTCGGCCGCATGCCGCGACGCGTATCGGCCAGCAGTGTGAATTGCGAAATCGCCAGCACCGCGCGTCCGCCCAGCGGCAGGTTCATTTTGCCCTGTGCGTCGCTCCAAAGCCGCAGGCCGCAAATCTTCTTGGCGATGGTCTCGCCATCCGCCTCGGTGTCGCCCCGCGCCACGCCGATGAGCGCCACGCATCCCGCCGCGATCGCGCCCACGCATCGGCCCTCCACGCGCACTTCCGCGCGGCTCACCCGCTGCAGAACCGCTCGCATTCAATTCACGCGCGCAGGAGGTTCGCCGCGGTACATCGAGGGATCGAGCGGCTTGCGGTTGGCGTAGCCTTCTTGCGTTCCGTGCCAATGCTCGATCGCGGCTTCGCCTTGCTTCCAGCACAGCAGCACCAGCTTCCCGTTCAGCAGGCACGGAAAATCCAGCAGCCCCTGCTCCAGGTCTTTGAGCTGAACTCCGCTCGCCGAGATTTCGCCCAACGCTTCCTCCAACCGTTGCGCGCCCCGCGCCCGCTCGGACTTCAAGCGGCTGGTGTGGATCGGATCCACTTGCACCCCGCCGGCCAGTAGAATGTGGCTGATCAGCGTCTGGAGCTGTTGGTCCAATTCCTCCACCTGCCGCTGCGCCCGCATCGCCGATTGCAGCCAGCCTTCGAGTTGCGGCAGCATCGCCTGCGCCTCGGTCAGCGTGAACGTGCGATCAAAGCTCATCCTGCCGTTCCCGTCGCGGCCGCCGCCGGATGCGGCGCCGATATTTCCAGCATCCGGTTCAGCGCCACCCGCGCCCAATGCTTGACTTCCTCTTTCACGCGAATGCGGTTCACCACCTGTCCTTGCGTCAGGTTGTCCAGAATCCAGGCCAAATGCTGCGGCGAAATTCGGAACATCGTCGTGCACACCGGGCAGCCGTCGTTGTCGAGCGGGGAAATCTCCAGCTCGGGATGCTGTTCCGCCAGCCGATGCACCAAATGCAGCTCGGTCCCGATGGCCCAGCGCGTGCCCGCCGCTGCCTGTCCGATCTGCCGAATGATGAAGTCGGTCGAGCCCACGAAATCTGCCTTCGCCACCACCTCGTGCGCGCACTCCGGATGCACCAGAATCTTGATTCCCGGCACCCGCTCTCGCCACTGATCCACATGCTCGGGCCGGAAGCGCTGGTGCACCGAGCAGTGCCCCTTCCACAGCAAAACTTTTGCCTGCTTCAGCGCCTCGGCCGTGTTGCCGCCCAGCGCCTGGCGAGGGTCCCAAACCACCATATCGTCCAGCCCGAGACCCAGCTTCACCCCGGTGTTCCTGCCCAAGTGTTGGTCTGGCAAAAAAAACACCTTGGGCCGCCGCGCAAATGCCCACCGGAACGCCGCCGGTGAATTCGACGAGGTGCACACCAATCCGCCTTCGCGCCCGCAGAAGGCCTTGATGGCGGCGGTCGAATTCATGTACGTGATGGGCAGGAACTGCCCGCCTGCTCCCACTTCCTGAAGCTGCTCCCAGCAATCCTGAACCTGGCTGAATTCGGCCATGTCCGCCATCGAGCAGCCGGCGTTGAGGTCGGGCAGAATGACCTGCTGGTGCTCGGCGCGCAGGATGTCGGCGCTTTCGGCCATGAAATGCACGCCGCAAAAAACGATGAACTCGGCTTCCAGGTGCTCCAGCGAGCGCTGCGCCAGCTTCAGCGAGTCCCCCTGGTAGTCGGCGAAGCGAATCACTTCGTCGCGCTGGTAATGGTGCCCGAGGATCAGCACCCGCTCGCCCAGCTCCCGGCGCAACTCGGCGATGCGTCCGTCCAGGGCGCGGTCCGGGTAGCGTAGATAGTTCTCCAGGTCGCACCCGGAGGCCGCAAGCATCGGCATCAGCCCTAGTTTAGCAATTCGCGGCCGCAGCAGTTCGCGCGGGTCGCGCGCGCCAGCTTAGACTAATGGACTCAGCGGCGCGTCACCCCGCTTGCCCTTCCGCCAATAAAGCACCAGTCCACTGAGGATCAACACCCCGCAGATCACCACCAGCTTGATCTCGAACACCAGGCTCGAGCCGCCCAGGTCGGCGGGGGGGATGAAGGAGATGGCGATGGCGAGCAGCGTGATGCTGAGTCCGAGCAGGCCGCAGGTCCAGACCCCGAATTGGCCGAGCGGCACCAGGGCATGCCCCGGTTGGGTGCCGCGGTCGGGGCGATTGCGGAGCTTGATCACCGCCAAGAACATATAGATGAAGGCGATGAAGTACATCACATCGGTGGCGTCCACCAGAAGCTGGTAGGCGCTCACCGCATCCGCTCCGCCGATCTGGCTGACGATCAGCAGCACCGCGGCCGCCAATCCCTGCACCAGCATCGCCACCCAGGGCGTGCGCCATGTCGGGTGGATCTTTCCGAACGCCCGCGGCAGGTAGCGATCGATGCCGGCGGCGAAGGGCACCCGCGCCACCCCTGCCACCGTCGTCCCCACGCCGCCGACGTTGCCGATGGCCAGCAGCACCGCGATGACGATCGCGATCCACGCCAGTCCGAACTGCCCCGCGGCGCTGGTCAAGGCCTGGATCGCGCCGGCGCGCACATCCACCTGGCCGGGATGCAAGATGGCTAGCGTGCCGACGGTGCCGAGCACATAGATCGCGACGATCGCCGCCGCCGCGACCAGGATGCCCCGCTTCAGCGTCCGCTGCGGGTCATGCACCTCTTCGCTCATGAAGCAGACCACTTCGAGCCCGGAGAAGGCGAAGGCGATTTGCGACCAGTAATTGATCGTGCCCCAGTTGACGTGCAGCTTGAGGTCGCTCACCCCAATGTGCGTCGCCGATCCGAAACGCGCCGCGAACCACGCGCCGAACAGCACCAGCACGGTCAGCGGCACATAGGTGCCGATGGCGCCCGCGTTCTCCAGCCATTTGCCGATCTTCACCCCGACGATGTTCATCCAGATGGCCAGGCCGAGAATCAGCAGCGAGCCGCAAATCACGAACGGCTTGTTGGTGGCGAGGGCCGCCATCTTCGGTCCGCCCATGTACGCCGCCATGGCCACGCTGGCGTTGAGCAGGGCAGGGAAGTATACGATGCTGTAGGTCCAGTACACCCAGCCGGACACAAAGCCGTGGAACGGCCCGAACGCTTCCTGCGTCCACGCGTACACGCCGCCCACGTGCGGATACCGCGTCGCGAGCTCGGTGATCACCAGCGCGGTCGGCAAAAAAAACAGCGCCGCCGCCGTCAGCCAAAGCCCGATCGAGTTCGGTCCGGTGTGCGCCGCCGACGCCACCCACCGCGGTCCTACCACCGCCGCGATGTTGAACAAGATGACGTCCCAAAGGCCCATGCCTCGCACCAAACCGTGCGGGCGGGACTCCAACGCCGTTCCCCGGGTGGGCTCCATGCTTGCGGATTAGGATACCCCAGCGCTCAAGATGCGGATCGCCCCCGGCTCGCATCGCAGCCGTGCCGGAGTGGCGCCGCTCGCCTCTCCGTCCAACTCCAGCGGAATTCCGGGCGTGGTGATCGCGATCACGCTCGCCTTCAGCCGCTCCACCCCGCGCGCGTGCTCCAGACCCCGCGTCAGCAAGGCCATTCCTTGCCATGGCAGCGTGCTCGGCATGCCGCGCAGGGCCAGCGCGATTCCGCGCCCCGGATTCGCTGCGCCCAGCCGCAGCCGCCCGCCGTAGTATTGCGTTAATCCCCAGATGATTCCGTCGGCGCTGCCCCGCACCCCATCGGCTTCAAACTCCAGCGGCGCGGGAAAATACCTCCGCCAGATCGTGGCCGCCTTCCAGGCGAAAGCTGCCTTCCCCCATCGCCGCTTCTCTTGCGCGCTCAGCGCATGCACCACGGCCGCGTCGTAGCCCGCGCTCGCTACCGCCGCAAAGCGGCGCGTCTCTGCTGCCGTCTCCACCACCCCGAGCGGAAATCGCTGCGGCCGTGCCCGCGCCAGCCACGCCGCTGCGGCGTCGGCCGCATTGGGTACCCCCAGGGCGAGCGCCAGAATATTGGCCGTGCCCCATGGCGGCGCAATCGCCAGCACCGGCGCCGCTTCTGCCCCCGCGGCGGCAACCGCGTTGACAATTTCGTGGACCGTGCCGTCGCCGCCGCACGCCACCAAGGCCTCGAAACCTGCGGCCATGCCCTCCGCCGCGATCCTTGCCCCGCCGTCGCTGATCGTGGTTTCGGCGATTTCGACGTGCCAGCCACGCCCGCGTAGGCCGCGCGACAACGCCTCAACTTCGCTCCGCCGCGAGCGCCGCCGGCGTCCTGCTGCCGGGTTGAAGATGATCAGGGCTTGCAGAATCGGAAGCTATGCGGCCGCAGCAGCCCGCGCCTGCAGCCTATGCTCGGCTAAGGAATAAAGGCCGAAGAAGGCCGCGGTGTACAGCAAATCGCCCAAGGCCGCGCTGCGGTAGAACGGCAGCCCCATGAAGTAGCAGGTGCCCAGTCCCGCCAGGGTCCGCGGATACAGCGTTCCTCCCAGCCACACCCCGAAATTGCTGATCAGGAAAAACAAGGTCGAGGCCGCCACCGTCGTGCCCAGCAGGCGGGTCACCTTCACCCGGTTCTTCAGCGCCAGCAGAGCCAATCCCAGCACCACCAGCCACGCGCCCCAAGTGAGGTATTGGTCCACGCCTCCGGGCGTGCGGTATACCCAAATGTTCAAGGCAAAGTCGCTCGCCACCAGCGCCGCGATCGGGATCCAAAGCTGCTTCGCTTTCATGTAGCAGCCCACCAGCAGCAGCATCCCGACCACCGGGGTGAAGTTCCAGGCGTGCGGCAAGAACCGCATCCCCACCGCTCCGAGCACGAACAAGATGATGAGCATGGCTGTTGGCCTCTCCCTGCGGCGGACGATGCCTGCTGCTACCGCCCCGCCACTACGGGTTTCAGCATACCGCGCTTTTTACTCGATGCCAAGCCGGTTTTGCCGGTTGGTCCTCCGCCGCTGCGAGCCTGCTCCTTTGTTTTCTTCGAGTTCGTGTTTGGCCCTCGGCGTGTATGGAACTGGTTGAGGGATTTGTATCATCCGGAGGATCAAACATGCCCCAGCATAAACTTCTTGGCTTTGCCGCCGCCGCTGCGCTCGCCGGCCTGTTGAGCCTGCCCGTCGCCGCCCAGGC
This sequence comes from Terriglobales bacterium, assembly GCA_035553115.1. Lineage (GTDB taxonomy): Bacteria > Acidobacteriota > Terriglobia > Terriglobales > SCQP01 > SCQP01. The sequence goes on from DATNED010000027.1 coordinate 29,796, forward strand.
CACCCAAACCAGTGGGCAAGCCGCAGACACTACGCAGGCTGCAACCGCTCCTGCCGCTACCGCCACCAACCAGCCGCCGCTGACCGAACCGGTGAAGCAGGGTTTCTGGGGCAAGCTCAACCCATTCGCCCGCAAGAAGTACGTGCAGGGACAACTTTCCCCCATCCGCGACCGCGTCAACGAGCTCAACGGCCTTAGTGCCGACAATGCCAAGGAAATCGCCGACACCGATGCCCGTGCCAAGGCCGGCATTGCCGACGCCAATGATCGCGCCCAGAAAGCCAGCGAAACGGCCGACGCCGCGCAACAGCAAGTCCAGCAAACCGCCACCCAAGCCACCCAGCTCAACCAACAGGTCTCTACCGTCAATTCCAAGCTGCAGGGCGTGGATCAGTATCAAGTCGCTCAGCAAGCCGAATTGCACTTCAAGCCTGGACCGGCGAATCTGAATTCCTCAACCCAAGAGCAGCTCGATACCTTCTTGCAGGGCCTGGACTCGCAAAAAGGCTATGTGGTCGAAGTGACCGCATACTCCACCCGCAAGGGTGCCGCCGGCGTCGTGGCCAGCCAAGACTTGGCCGACGCAGTCGTGCGCTACTTGGTGCTGCAGCACAATGTTCCCCTCTATCGCATCTACACCATGGGCATGGGCAATGCCGCTCCTGCCGCTGCTCAAATGTCGAGCTCGAGCGCGTCCGCCAAATCCACCGCCGGCGGCACGGTCGAGATCAAGATCCTGAAGAACAGTCTGGCCGGGTAGTCCACGTTCGAGTCTCCTAGTCTCCTTTGCTAGAGTGCACAGGGCGCCGGTCTTCCGGCGCCCTTTTTTTCACCCTTCGCGGCAGCGAGTGATCTACCGCACGTGGCAAGCCCGAGGTCGAGGGGCGGGGGCCCGCCTGCGGTTCCGCCCTGCTGCCGGGAAGCGAATTTCGGCCACATCGCCTCGACCGACAACGGAGGCGAGGGGAGGCCGACCAACGGGAGGCCGCGGGGCGCAGCCCCGCAAAAAGTGGCCGTGCCACTTATAATCAAGGAATGAATGTCGCAGTGATTGTCTCCGGCGTGCGCACGCCCGTGGGTCGTTTCCTCGGCGGGTTGGCCCCGCTTTCGGCGCCGCAATTGGGGGCGGTCGCGGTGCGCGAAGCCGTCGCGCGCGCCGGGCTCAAGCCCGATCAAGTAGACGAGTGCATCATGGGTAATGTGGTCCAGGCCGGCCTCGGCCAGAACCCCGCCCGCCAAGCCGCGCTCTTCGGCGGCCTTGCGCCCCGCGTCGCCGCGCTGACCATCAATAAAGTTTGCGGCTCCGGCCTCAAAGCCGTCGGCCTGGCGGCTCAGGCCGTCCTCCTCGGCGAAAGTGAGATCGTCGTTGCCGGCGGCATGGAGTCCATGTCCAATTGCCCCTATCTGCTTCCCGGCGCCCGCCAGGGCTTTCGCATGGGCAACGCCGAAGTCGTGGATTCCATGATCCGCGACGGCCTCTGGGATGTCTATGAAGACTTCCACATGGGAAACACGGGCGAGCTAGTCTCGGAGAAGTACCACGTCAGCCGGGAACAGCAGGACGCCTTCGCCCTCGACAGCCATCGCAAGGCGCTCGAAGCCATGAACTCCGGCCGCTTCGATGCCGAGATCGTGCCGGTCTCGATCCCGCAGAAAAAGGGCGATCCCATCGTCATCTCGAAAGACGAGGGCCCGCGCGCCGACACCACCATCGAGGCCCTGCGCAAGCTTAAGCCCGCCTTCAAGAAGGATGGCACCGTCACCGCCGGCAACGCGCCTGGCGTCAACGACGGCGCGGCCGCTGTGGTGGTGACCTCGGCGGCCAAGGCGAAGGAGCTGGGGCTGAAGCCCCGGTTCCGGATTGTCGCGCAGGCGGTGAGCGGGCTCGAGCCCAAATGGGTGATGATGGCGCCGGTCGAGGCCGTGCGCAAGCTCTGGAGCAAGACCGGCTGGAGCGCCGGCGACGTGGACCTGTATGAGGTGAACGAGGCGTTTTCCGTCCAGGCGGTGGCGGTCGTGAAAGAGTTGGGCATTGCCATGGACCGCGTCAACGTTAATGGCGGCGCGGTGGCCCTCGGTCATCCCATCGGTGCCAGCGGATGCCGCCTGCTGGTGACCCTGATGCACGAACTCGAGCGCCGCAGCGCGCGCCGGGGCATCGCCGCTCTCTGCCTGGGCGGCGGCAACGCCGTCGGCATGGCAATTGAAAGGATCTAATTCGGTGGCCATGGATAAGGTCGCAGTCATCGGCGGCGGCTCGATGGGCAATGGCATTGCCCACGTCCTCGCGAAATTCGGAATCCAGGTGGTGTTGGTCGAGGCCAACCCCGATGCCCTCGGCCGCGCCCGCGCCACCATCGAGAAGAATCTTGCCCGCGAAGTCTCGAAGGGCAAGCTCGATGAGGCGAGCGCTCGCCTCGCATTCGAGCGCATCACCGGCTCCGTCGCGCTCGACGCCGCCCGCGGCGCCCAGCTCGCCATCGAAGCCGTCCCCGAGCGCCGCGAGTTGAAGCTGCCCCTGTTCCGGCAGCTCGACCAGTTGCTCGCTCCCGAAGCCATCCTCGCCTCGAACACCTCCTCGATCTCGATCACCGAGCTTGCTGCCGCCACCTCGCGCCCGGACCGCTTCATCGGCATGCACTTCATGAACCCGGTGCCGATGATGAAGCTGGTCGAGGTGATCCGCGGGCTGCAGAC
>DATNED010000028.1:0-34140 GCA_035553115.1 Terriglobales bacterium
CGAATGCCTGAGCGGGATTCCCGGCACCGTGGGAGCGACCCCGGTGCAGAATGTCGGTGCGTACGGGCAGGAGGTCGCCGAAACGATTGCGCTGGTGCGCGCCTGGGACAGCGCCGAATCGCGCTGGGTGGAGTTGACCGCCGCTGAATGCGGCTTCGGCTACCGCGCCAGCCGCTTCAACCAAGCCGACCGGGGGCGGTTCGTAATCACTGCGGTGCGGTTCGATCTGCGCCCCGCGGGCGCGGCCGCGGTCCGGTACCCCGAGCTGGAGCGCGCGCTCGGCGGCAGCAGCCCGACGTTGGCATCGGTGCGCGAGGTGGTGCGCACGCTCCGCCGCGGCAAGGCGATGCTGCTCGAGGCGGGCGATCCGGACGCACGCAGCGCAGGCTCGTTTTTCAAGAATCCGATGGTTCCCAACACCCAGGTCGCGGCCATTGCCGCCGCTGCCGGCGCCGAGCCACCGCAGTATCCCGCCGCCGGCAACACGGTCAAGATTCCCGCCGCCTGGCTGATCGAGCGCGCCGGGTTTGCCAAGGGATTCGCATTGGCCGGCAGCAGCGTCGGGCTTTCCTCGCGCCACGTGCTCGCGATCGTGAATCGAGGCAACGGCACCGCCGCCGAAGTTGCCGCGCTTTCCGAGCGCATCCAGGCCGAGGTCGCGCGCCGCTTCGGCGTGCACCTCGCGCCCGAGCCGGTTTGGGTTTGCTAGACTCAGGCCATGGCGCTGGAGCGCGTGTTTGCCGAGAATTTTGCGCAAAGCCGCAGCGTGAAGCAAGCCGCGCTGGAGCAGCTGCTGCCGCGCCTGGTGGCATCGGCCGAGCGTTTGATCGCCTGCTATCGCAGCGGCGGCAAAGCCCTGTTCTTCGGCAATGGCGGCAGCGCAGCCGATGCCCAGCACTTGGCGGCGGAATTTGTCGGCCGCTACCTGGCCGAGCGCCGGCCGCTGCCGGCGCTGGCGCTGAATGCCAACAGCTCCGCCGTCACGGCAATCGGCAACGACTACGGCTATGAGCATTCGTTTTCACGGCAATTGGAGGCGCTGGGCTGTCGGGGAGATGTGGCGGTCGGAATCAGCACCTCGGGCAACTCGCCGAACGTGGTGGTCGCGCTGCGCAAGGCGCGCGAGCTGGGAATGGCAACGATCGGGATGACGGGCGAGGGCGGGGGCAAGATGCGCGCCCAGGCGGACTTCTTGCTGGACGTGCCCAGCCGCGAGACGCCGCGCATTCAGGAGTGCCATATTCTTATTGGCCATTGTCTGGCGCAGGCCGTAGAGCAGGCCCTGTTTGGCGGCTAAGTCGAATTCCTCCGATTACCTGGTGCTGGGAGCGCGCGGGCAATTGGCGCAGGCGTTCCTGCAACGACTCGGGAAGCGGGCGATTGGCGTGGAGCGCGCGCAGTGCGATCTGGCGGAAGGCGATGCGATCGCGCGCGTGCTGCGACACTTTCGGCCGCGGGTCGTGTTGAATTGCGCCGCGTTCAACAACGTGGATCTGGCCGAGACGCAGCATCGCCAGGCGCTGTTGGCGAATGCCACCGGACCGGCGGCCTTGGCAGAAGCGGCCGGCGCGCTCGGCATCCGCCTGGTTCATTTCTCGACCGACTATGTTTTCGGCGCCGACGGCTTGCGCCGCCCGCGCACCGAGGAAGAGCCGCCCGCGCCGATGAATTTCTATGGCTACAGCAAGCTGCTCGGCGAGGAAGCGGTGCTGCGAAGCGCCGCCAAGGCACTGGTGGTGCGGGTGGCCCACCTCTATGGCGGCACCTCGCGTTCGCCCGGACGCGCGAATTTGGTCGAACGTTTTGTGCAGCAGGCGAGGGCCGGGAATCCCATCCGCGTCACCCGGGGACAGATGCTCAACCCGACTTCGGTGCAGGACGTGGTCGCGGCCTGCCTGGTGCTGCTCGATCGAGGGGAGGAGGGTTTATTCCACTTGACCGGCGAGGGCTGCTGCAGCGCGGAAGAGTTCGCGCGCGCGGTGCTGGAGATGGCCGGCATTGAGGGCGAAATCCAGGTGGTGGCGCGCGACGCGCGACCCGCGCCTCGGGCCGCAATGACCGTGCTGGAGAACCGGCGATGGGCCGAGATGGGATTCGCGGCCCTGCCGCCATGGCGCGAGTCTTTGGAACGCTATATCAGCGGGTTGTGAATTCGGCCAGCGGCGCGGGATCCACGTTGCGCGAGGCGGGGGCGTCCTGCAGACGGTAGAGATGATTCAAGGGGCCGGGCCCGGCGCCGATGGGATAGGCCTGCTTGAGGGCGGCGGCGACATACGCCTTGGCCATTACTGCGGCGTCATGCACGTGCTTGCCGTTGGCCAGATTGGTGGCGAGTGCAGCGGAAAAGGTGCAGCCGGTGCCGTGCGAATGGGGGGTGCGGACGCGATCCGCAGCCAATGCGGCGAATTGTTCGCCGTCGTACAGCACATCCACGGGCCGCTCGAGATGCCCGCCGGTCACGATCACGTTGCGCGGCCCCATGGCGCGCAGCCGCGCGGCGGCCTGCTCCATTTCCGCCGGCTTGGTAAGTTGGAGGCCGGTGAGGGCTTCGGCCTCGGGGATGTTCGGGGTAAGCACGGAGACCAGCGGGAACAGGCGCTGCTGGGCGTGCTTCCAGCCGGCCTCGTCCACCATGCGCGCGCCGCTGGTGGAAACCAGCACGGGATCCAGCACTACAAAGGGAATGGGATGGCGTTCGAGCTGGCGCGCGATTACGTCCACCGTGGCCCGCCCGGCGAGCATGCCGATCTTGACAGCTCGCGGCTGGAGGTCTGTCAGGAGGTAGTCCAATTGGAGTTCGAGCAACTTGGGGTCCACGACCTCCCAACATTTCACGCCTTGGGTGCTTTGCACGGTTTGGGCGGTGATGCACGCGACGCCGTAGCCTTGATTGGCGGCAATGCTCTTGATGTCGGCCAAAATGCCAGCACCGCCGGTGGGATCGAACCCGGCGATGGTGAGCACGATGGGCGGTGTGGTCGCCGCGAGGGGCATTTGCGACAAGAACCTCCGAAAGCCGATATAAGTTCAGGTGTAATCCGAACCGTCCCCAATTGCAACCAAAATTTCCGGGCAACCTCGGATGCCAATCCGGCACTCTGGATTGGCTGATGCTGGGAATCGTGCCCGCCGCGGGCAACGCCACGCGCATGCAGCCGCTGGGAGGGTCGAAGGAGCTGCTGCCGCTGGGATGGAATCGCGAAGGCGGTCTGCGGGTGATCGCGGAGTACTTGATCGAGCGCATGTTCCTGGCGGGCGCTGATCGAATCTGCCTGGTGATCTCACCGCACAAGCACGACCTGCTGGCCTACTTCGGCCACTCGCGCTTCGGGTCGCGCGTGTTTTTCGTGCTGCAGCCGGAGGCGGCAGGGCTCTGCGATGCGGTGTTTCGCGCCGCGCCGCACGTGGAATCGGACGAGGCGGTGTTGATCGGGCTTCCGGACACGGTGTGGCACCCTCGCGGCGCCTTTGACTGCGTGCCGAGGGACACGATCCACTTGATTACGTTTCCGGTGCCGAACCCGGAGGAATTCGATGCGGTGGATCCAGGGGCAGGGAATCGAGTGGCGAGGGTGGAAGTGAAGCGGCCGGGGCTGGCGAGTCGCCGGGTTTGGGGTGCGATCACCGCGCCGGGTCGCGCATTTCTCGAGTTGGAGCAGTTCTGGCAGGCGCGCGGCGCAGTGGACCAGTATCTCGGGCACTTGTTTAATGCGTGGATTTCCGCGGGTGGCACAGTGACGTTCGACACCCAGGGCAAAAGTTATTGGGATGTGGGCACGCCGGGAGGGTATCGGCAGGCCCTGGAGGCGCGCGTGTGGGAAAACGAATCTCCATGGCAGGTCATGGTTCGGCAGGTGCCGCAGGGGCCGGCGGAGGCAACTCGCCTGGCGGAGTGACCACGACTTGCGCGTCTTGAAAGCTGCGCCAGCGCACCCAAAGGACGCGCAGGGTGGCCATGATGGGGACTGACAGGTAGACGCCGATCACGCCGGCAATCTCAGCCCCTGCGAGCACGCCGAACAGTACCGCCAGCGAGGGCAATTGCAGCTGTCCCCCCATGATATGGGGCGAATTGTAGTAGTCCTGAACGAGCCGCCATGCGCCGAGAAAAAGGGCCAGCGCCAGCAAGAACTGGTAGTCGGAGAAGAACGCGGTTCCGAGCACGATGGCCGCGCCCAGCAGGGGGCCGACCATGGGGATGAACTCCAAGAGTCCGGCAATGGCGCCGAGCGCGATGGCATAGGGCACGCGCAGCAGCTCAAAGCCGACCAGGTAGACGGCGAGGGCGAGGGCCGTGAGCAGGATTTGCGCGCGGATATAGCTAGCCAGCACGTCGTGGACGTCTTGCAAGAGCCCGCCCACGAAGTCGCGCTGGCGACGCCGGGCCAACTGTTCGAGGATGGCGTCGGAAAAGCGACCGGCGCCGATAAGGAAGAAGATGGCGATGATGGGCACCAGCACCACCCACCAAAGATTGCCGGCGACGTTGCCCACCTCGCTCAACAGCGACTGTTCCCAGCGTGCGATTTCGGCTTGGTGCTGGGCGATGAACTCCTGGATGCGGCGCTGCGTTTCCCAGCTCCATCCGTGCTGCTCGCCCATTTGCTGGACGAACTGGCCGCTGGCGATTCGATGCGAGACGCTCGGGGCCATTTGCCCAAGCTTCGAGGCCTGCTGCACAATGTGAGGGCCGACGAAGAAGAAGAACGCCCCCAGCGCCAGAGCGAGGACGAGGTACAAGAGCGCGATGGCGCGGCCGCGGCCGAGGCGCAGGCGGGCCTGCATCTCCGCCACCAGCGGCTCAAGCAAATAGGCGAACATGATGGCGAACAGGAACGTGACCAGTGTGCGCCAGGCCAGGTATACGAAGATGAGCGCCAACCCCCAGAGCAGCAAGGTGGCGAGCACGCGCGCGGTGCGAGCATCAAAGACCAGCAACTAGGAACCTTCAAGTGCGGATGGACGCTGAACAGGGTTGGATGCTGCTGTTGTTCGTGATGGCAAATTTCGTCTTGGCCGGCATTGGAGCGCGCCTGGGCGAGCGCGGAGATGGCAGCGAGCTTTGGTACAACCGCTTGAGCAAGCCGGGCGGGTATCCGCCCGAGGTGCTGTTCGCGCCCATATGGTCGTTGGTCGCGATTGCGACGGGCGTGGCAGGATGGTGGATTTGGCGCGACGCGCAGCTCAGCTATTCCAGTGGGGCGCTCATGCTGTATGGCTTCGCGCTGGTATTCAATGCGGTGTGGCAAGGCGTCTCGATTGGATTGCGGCGGCTGGGATTGGGGATCGCCGTGGGTTGGCTGCTTTGGGTTACGATTGCGCTCACCGCATGGGCCGATGGAGCGCAGGCTGAGCCGGTGCCATGGCACTTGCTGTGGCTTTTTCCTTATTGGCTGTGGGTCGGCGTCTGCGTGCGCTGGAACCACCGGCTTTGGCAGGCCAATCAACCTCCGTCGGCCTCGGATCCCGGCGCTGCAAACGATTCCCCGCTCCCGGGCGAGCAGGTATCCTAAAGAGTCTTGCGTCCCGGCCATGTCTACCGCGCCCATCTATCTTGACTACCACGCCACCACGCCGGTGGATCCGCGGGTGTGGCGGGCCATGGAGCCGTATTTCACCACCCAATTCGGCAACCCGGCGAGCAACAGCCATGCCTTCGGCTGGGCCGCTGCCACGGCCGTGCAGCGGGCCCGAGCGCAGGTTGCGGCGCTCATCGGGGCCAAGCCCAACGAGATTGTTTTCACCAGCGGCGCGACCGAGAGCGACAATTTGGCGATCAAAGGGATCGCCGACGTTCACCGCGGCCGCCAGGTGCATGTCGTCACCACGGCATTCGAGCACCATGCGGTGCTGGATCCATGCGCTCGCCTGGAAAAGGAAGGCATTGCGGTCACGCGGCTGGAGGTGAATCGCGAAGGCCTGATTTCCCTCTCCGCGCTCGAGGCCGCTCTGCGCCCGGAGACGGTGCTGGTGAGCGTCATGGCGGTGAACAACGAGATCGGGGTGGTGCAAGATATGGAAGCGATCGGGGCGCTCACCCGCAGCCGCGGCATCGCGTTCCACTCCGACGCCACCCAGGCCGTGGGCAAGATGCCCGTAGACGCCAATCGCTGGAACGCGGACTTGCTCTCGCTCTCAGGCCACAAGATGTACGGCCCCAAGGGGGTAGGCGCGCTCTATGTGCGCGCGGGCACCACGCTCCGGTGCCAGCAGGATGGCGGGGGCCACGAGCGCGGACTGCGCTCGGGCACGTTGAATGTGCCGGGCATCGTCGGTCTGGGCGAAGCGGCCGCGCTGGCGCAGATCGAACTAGCCGAGGAAACGGCGCGGATTGCCGCCCTTCGCGACCGCCTGCGCGAGCGCATTGTCGGCGCATTGGATGGCGTGCAGCTCAACGGCAGCCCCAGCCATCGGATTGCGCATAACCTGCATCTCACCTTCGAGGGGGTCGAAGCGGAAGCGTTGATGATGAGCATGCAGGAAGTTGCGGTGTCTTCCGGCTCGGCCTGCACCTCGGCGGCGCGCGCGGCCTCCCACGTTCTGCTGGCCATCGGTTTGACCCCGGAGCAGGCGCAGCGCTCGATTCGCTTCGGGTTGGGGCGTTTCACCACGGCGGAGGAAATTGACCGGGCCGCGGATTGCGTCGTCCACGCCACGCGCCGCCTGCGCGAATTGAGCCTGCCCTGAGCGCGGCGGTGGGGAATGGCGGATTTCCTGACCTGGGATGATGCCGATGCGATCGCGGAGATTCTTCGTCATCGCTTTCCCGACAGTGACCCGAGCACGGTCGCCGACCTCGAAATCGCTTGCTGGACGCGGGAGATCCCTCTGCTTCAGGGCGACCCGGCGGCGGGGCCGGGGTTAAACGCGCAGGTGGCGGCGATTCGAAGCGCGTGGCAGGGCGGGCGCGATTCCCGCGGTTCCGGCCCGCGGGCTTGAGGACGCTGCGTCTGGGGGTCGTCTCGCGGGGCCCGCGCCAACGTTGACGCTTATACTGCCTGTATGAGCTTGTCGGACCGCATTCACAGCGACATGGTGGCGGCCATGAAGGAGCGCGCCGAACTTCGCCTCTCGACGCTGCGCATGATGAAGGCCGCAGTCAAGAACCGTGAAATCGAGCAACGCCACGCTCTCGACGATGTGGGCGTGCAGCACGTGCTGGCGGCGATGATCAAGCAGCGCCAGGACTCGGCCGCCCAGTTCGCTGCCGGCGGGCGCCCCGAGCTTGCGGCCAAGGAGAACGACGAAATCGCCCTGATCGAAGCCTACCTGCCCAGGGCGCTTTCGCAGGCTGAGATTGAATCCGGAGTGCGCGCCGCAATCGCGGAAACGGGCGCCACTTCGGCGAAAGATTTGGGCAAGGTGATGAAGGCCGCGCTGGCGCACTTCCAAGCCAGCCAGCAGCGCGTAGACGGCTCGGTTGTGAGCGAGGCGGCACGCCGTCTGCTGAGCTCGGGCTGATGCTCCTGCAATGGCATCGCCGCTTATTGCGCGAGCTGGGGTTCGTGCTGATCGTGGGCGCGCCGGTGCTGCTGTTTTTCCTGGTTGCGCGGCCGCGCGCCAACGCAAGCCGCCTGCTCAAGCGGCTTGCGAATGTCGAAGTGAGCCGCTCGCACTTCCAGCAAGTTGAGAAATTGGCTAGTCAATTCCCGAGCTACTCGACCTGCTCGGGCGACAACTGCGTCTTTCAGTTTCAGAACATCTGGTTGCATCGGCTGCACCTGGCGCCGGTGACCGAGTTCACCGTATTGGCGCGCCGCAGCGGGCTCGCCTCGGACCCGGGCGGGGGCGAAGTGGGAGCGCTGGACCTGGCCATGCTGGTTCGCAGCGACAGCGGCGCGATCACGAGCGCGATGGTGTTTGACCGGCCATGGATCGGCCCGGGACCCCGCGCGGCAACGCCGGGCGCAACCCCCAATGCGAGCTTCGATGCCAGCATTACCTTCGATGACCAAGGCCGGCCCGGCCGCACCGTCGTCCTGCTTGCGCCGACGGCATCGGCGCGCCAGCGCCTGCGCGCCCGCGCCTTCAATTTGGCCTGCCTGACCAGCCTGGGCGGATGCAAGACCAGCCGCGACCTTCTGCCGGGCATTTGGCAGGGCGCGCGGCGGCTGTCGCCGCCCCCCCAATCGGGCTACCTCCCTGGCGCCCCTCCAGCCAAGAATGGACCGACGGCGGCCGCGACGCTCGCAGCCAGGCGCTGACTTCCGGCGGCAGCGAAGAGTTTGGCCAACTCCCGCCCGTGCGCGCTGCGCCGGTCGGCAATGCCAACGAAGGGAACCCGTGCGCTCGCTGCGCAACGGGCGTCGTCCACGGTGTCGCCGAAATACGCGGTGATCGGCAGGCCGTCATGGAACCGGCGCAATTGCAGCAGGCCGTCGGGATGGGGTTTGGGCTTGGTGTCCTCCAAGCCGAGCAGAGCGTCGAACGCGGCCTCGACACGAAAGCGGCGCAAGGTGAAGAGGGCATCGGCGCGGGGCCTGCCGGTGAAGATGGCGAGGTGGTAGCGCCGCCGCAATTGGCGCAGGGTCGCGCGCGGCAGAAGCCACCGTTCTTCCAGGATGAGGCCGCGCATGCCGTTGCGGCCAAGATAGAAGTCATTGAAGACCGCGATGACGCGGGCGCGCGGGACCGCGATGCCGCGCTGCAGCAGCAGTTCGCGAGTAACGTCCCAATCATTGTTGAAACCGCCGGCATGCTTCAAATGAGCGATTTCGCCGCTGCGCACGGCAGTTCCGCCGAGGGCCTCGACGGTGTGTTCGGTGGCGATGCGAAACGAGCCGCGCACGTCCACCAGGACGCCGTCCATGTCGAACGCCAGCCACCCCGCAGGATGGGGCGGCACGCTCCCCGGCGGTAGCGCGCCGTTCCGAGATTCGCGGGCCTGGGCCGGCGATCGCGCCCCGAACTTCAAGCGCGGCGCGGGCCTTGCGGCCACCCGTTCGGGTGCCATCGTTCCAGACTGCCATAATTGCCCCGATCATCCGCTCATTTCTCCCATTGGCCCATGCCCGTATTGGCGGTGGAACACATGCGACCGATGCGCGGCGGAGCGCAGTCGCACCTGATGCGCGCCGACGATGGCCATTACTATGTCGTGAAGTTCGTCAACAACCCGCAGCATCGGCGCGTGCTCGCCAATGAGTTTGTCGCCGCTCGCCTGGCGCGGGCGCTGGCGCTGCCGGCGCCGCCGCCGGTGATCGTGAACGTGCCGGCGCGATTGGTGGACGCCTCGCCGGGCTTGATCCTGCGCGTGGCCGGCGCCATCGTGCCCTGCGCCAGCGGGCTGCAATTCGGCTCTCGTCTGCCCACCGGCGACCCTCACGCCCCGATCTACGACTACTTGCCCGAGCCCGGGCTATCGCTCGTCTCCAACCTGGCCGAATTCGCCGGCATGCTCGCCTTTGACAAGTGGACCTGCAACTGCAACGGCCGCCAGGTGATTTTTTGCCGCACCGCGCCGCGCCAGCGCCTGCGCGTGTACATGATTGACCAGGGCTTTTGCTTCGACGGCGGGGACTGGCAATACCACGATGCACCGCTGCGCGGGGTGTACTGCCGCAACATGGTCTACGCCGGCATTACCGGCTGGAGTTCGTTCGAGCCTTGGCTGACAAACCTGGAGGAGCTTGCGCCGGAAATGATCTACGCTGTGGGGGAGGAGATTCCGCCGCATTGGTACGGGAACTTCAACGAGCTTGAGCGCTTGCTGGAGCAACTGATCCGGCGGCGGGCGCGGGTGCGCGATTTGATCCTGGATGTGAAGCGCTCCGCGCGCGCGCCCTTCCAGAACTGGACCGAGCCCCCCATCGAAACTGCAACCGCCGCCGCATCGAACGGATGACACATGCCAGGCAGCAACCTCCAATCCTGCGAATATGTGCTGATTCGAATCGTTCCCGACCCGATTCGCAATGAATCCGTGAACATCGGGGTGGCGCTGTTCGATCCCAACTCGGGCGGCTTCGTGGGGGTTCGGATCACCCCCGACCTGCGCCGCGCGCGCCAGCTCTCGCCGCATTTTGAAGAAGGGGATCTCGACGGCCTTGAAGCCGATCTGCTCGAGCACCTGAAAGCGCAGGCTCCCGCCTGGAATTCCCGCGAGTATCTGATTCAGCTTTCCCAGGAGTGCTTCAGCCATGCGCTGCAATTCAGCGCGCCGACCGCGGTGTTGACCGCCGATCCGGCAGCGGAGCTGGACCGTCTGTACCATGACTTCGCGGCTCCGCTTCAGGCCCCGCGCATGGTCGAAGCCAGCGCCCGTTCGCGAATTCTCGCGCATCTCGAGCGCACCTTCACGGAACAGGGCGTCTTGCATCGCATGCAGACGGCCGTGGGGGCCTCGGCGTGGCTGGGGCGCGGCGACCATTTTCGCTTTGACTTCCACTACCTCGACCGCCAGCGGCAAGTGTGCCTGATTCAGGCGCTGCCGCAGGAGTCGAGCGAAGTCGCCGTCAAAGATCTCTGTTTCACGACCATGCGCTTGCGCGCGAAGCTGAGCGCGCTCGATGTGGCCGGCTTCCGCGAAGACGCCGCGCCGCCTGCGGAGGATGAAGCCGCCGCGTACCAAGCGGAAATGCTGGACAGCGCCGGCATTCGCGTGCTTCCCATCGGCGCTGCCGGCGAGGAGGCGATCCGCATCCGCGAACGGACATGATGGGGTGGAGGCGAGTCCCTGCCGGCTGCGGGCCACCCCTCGCGGGGCTATTGCCCGCTCCAACTTTCAATCAATTCGGCTCGTCGTTGCGGTAGTAGCCGCGGCGGGTGTGGGCGCTCAAGTTCTTCAGGTGCGGATCCTTCACTTCGAGCAAGATGGCGTGATACCCCGCCGGAGGCTGATTCGAGCGGTAGACCAGGCTGTATTGCTGGCGAATATCCCGCGCGACCTTGCGGGTGATGGCATCCACTTGATCGAGGTTCTTGGGAAAATACGCCGCGCCGCCGGTTTCGGCGGCAATTTGGATCAGTACTTTCTCCGATTCCCTCTGCGAGCTCTTGCTGTCGCTGCTGTCGAGCAAGCCGATGCAGTAGATGGTGGGAGCGCTTTGCGCCTGGATCATGCGGATGGTTTGCGGCAGGCTGTGGCTTGAGGCATCGTCCTGGCCGTCGGTGATCAGCAGCAACACCTTTTTCGGATTCCTGCCCTTTTGATTGAGGTATTCCACCGAGCGAATGAGGGCATCGTTGAGCGCGGTGCCCGCCTGCGGATCAATGTCGCCCAAGCCCTGCTCGAGCTGCGGAATGCTGTTGGTGAAGGGAGCGGCGAGATGGAATTCATCGTTGAATTTCACGATGAACACTTCGTCTTGGGTGTTGCTGGCGCGAACGAAATTCAACGCCGCTTGATCCACTTTGATGCGCTTCGACCGCATGCTGCCGCTGTTGTCCACAATGATGCCGACGGAAACGGGGGCATCGTCGTGGGAGAATGAATCCACCTTCTGCTTCACCCCGTTTTCGAGCACCGTGAAGTCGGACTCGGGCAAGCCCGTGATCGAGCGCCCATGCTTGTCCAGGACGCTGGCCTGCACCAGCACTTCGCCGACATTGGCGTGGAAAACCAGGCCGCTGCCGGACTGCTGGCAAAGCAAGCCGGCGGCAAATGCTGCCATGCAAAAGCTCACCTGGACTGATCGGTGCCGCATGTGGGGAGGGTGCGTTTATTATCGCATTGGCCGCACCGGCAGCCGCGCCGAGAGAAGTTTATAGGCTGGGTATGCAGCGACAAATGCCAGCGTCAGACCGAAGCTGATGAAGGAGCGGCTGTAGAATCCACTCAGGTAGTTGGACTCCAGCTCGAGAATCAGCCAGCAGAAACTGCCGCATCCGGCCAGCAACCACCAGGGATTTCGGCGCACGGCCCAGCGCTGCAGCGCGAGACCGAACCGCAGCAGCATCGCGGTTCCGGCTACGGCGGCGAAGAACAGTACCAGGCCGGAGGGGCGCCAGAATTCCAGCAGCCGCAGCACCAGGCTGTGCAAGATGTAGAACACCAGCGAATTGGCGCCCCAATACCGGATTTCGGCCAACGGAGCCTGGAGGCGCCCCGCCAACCAGCGGCGCACGAGGTCGAGAAGAAGCGCAGCATAGGCAGAACCGAGGAGCCAGTACTCCGGGCTCATCCAGAATTTATTGAAGTCCAGGCCGCCGCGCCAAATCAGAATTGCGCTCAGCGCCAGCGCGCCACCGCCGATGGCCAGGCGCATGGGCTTCCCGGGGTAGCGCTTCAGGTGGGCGCCGAGCATATAGAAGCTGAGCCACGGCAGGAGCGGGAACAAACCCGGCGTCAAGAAGAATGAGCCCACGCCGGAGGCAGTCACGCGCCAATAGAAGATGTGCTGATTGGCGTAGTGCACGGCGAAGGGCAAAGGAAAGAACCAGGTCCACCAGCGCGGGAGCAGCAGGTGCATGCCGAGCATCGCCAGCATGGCCATGCCCGCGCTTTGAAAAACGTCCGCCTGGCCGAGCGTGCCCTGGACGTAGTTGTTGGCGAAGCCGGCGAAGATGAGGAAAAGGCCGTTGGCGGCGATGCGGGCCTCGTCGCCGCGGCGACGGGCAAGGAGTCCCCAGAGATTCATGCCGGTCGAGCTGAAGAACAGCACCGAACCCATGGTGGCGATGTTCAGCCAGGGCGCGCGTGGAAACGGGACGTGGGCGAGCACCATCAGCAGGCAAGCCCAGCCCTTGATCAGATCCACGGCATGATCGCGCTGGAGGCTGGGTGCCGCCGAGGTTGCGGGCGCGCGTGCAGCGAATACGGGCGGCATGAGGGGACGTTATACAATCATCACTCATGCCTGCGATGGTGCGCGCGGAAAATATCAGCAAGACGTTCGCGGTGGGTGAGGTGCAAGTGCAGGCGCTGCGTGGCGTTTCGCTGACGGTCGAAGCCGGGGAGTTCGTCTCGATCGTGGGCGCCTCGGGGAGCGGCAAGAGCACCCTGCTGCACGTGCTGGGGGGGCTGACGACGCCGACTTCGGGCAAGGTCTTCATCGAGGGCACCGAATACGGTTCGCTCTCCGACGCGGGGCGCACCGCCTTGCGGCGCAACTCGATTGGCATCGTGTTTCAGAAGTTCAACTTGCTGCCGACCCTCGACGCGCGGGGCAATATCGAAATCGCGCGCGAGATCGCGGGCGAGCACGGCATTCCGCCCGCGTACCAGGAGCACCTGATTGATCTGCTGGGCATCCGCACCCGCCTGCATCACCGCCCCACGCAGCTTTCCGGCGGCGAGCAGCAGCGGGTCGCCATCGCGCGCGCGCTCATCAATCAGCCGCGCATTCTGCTGGCGGACGAGCCCACCGGAAACCTGGACTCGAAGAACTCCGATGCGGTCCTGGGAGTGTTGGCCGAGCTCAACCGCGAGCTTCGCCAAACCATCTTGATGATCACCCACAACGCCGCCGCCGCCGCCATTGCGCATCGCATGCTGCACATGCGCGACGGCGCAATGGCTGCGGCCTAGCCGAGCCGACGGCATCCGGAGATGGAGTTCCTTCTCCACGGCCACGAGTTCAACCTGAAGGGCGCGAACCGCGGTTTTTTCACCACCCGGCTGCGATCGAACCTGGAGCGCCTGCTGGAGGGGTGCGGCTGCAGCGTGGGCATGCGCGGGCTGGGGTTGGTGGTGAGCTGCGGCTCGGAGCAGGGCGCGGAAGTGCGGCGGCGCCTGAACCGCGCATTGGGCGTGCAAACCATCGTGGCCGGCGAGCGGGTGGCGGCGGATCCAGAGGCGATCGCGCCGGCGGCGCTGGCGGTGATCGCCGAACAGAGCGGCGCGACGTTCGCCTTGAACGTGCTGCGGCCCGACAAGGCGCTGCCGCTCGGCTCCTACGAGGTTGCGGTCGCGGTGGGCCGGCATATCGAACAAGCGCTGGGTTTGCCGGTGGATCTGCGCCATCCGCAGCGTCGCTGCACGATCGTGCTCAGCCGCCAGGGCGCGCTGATCAGCCGCGCGCCTGAGGCCGGACCGGGAGGCATGCCGGCGGGCACCGCCGGTAAGCTCCTGGCGCTGCTTTCGAGCGGTTTTGATTCGCCGGTGGCGGCATTTCGCTTGCTGCGGCGCGGGGCCAAGCTGATCCTGCTCCATTTCCACGGCGCTCCGCCCGCCGGAATGGGCTCGAGCATTCCGCCGGTCGAGGAGATGGCGCTACAGCTCACCCGCTATCAACTGCAAACCCGTCTTTATCTCTGCCCCTTCGAACCGGTGCAGCGCGCGATTGTGGCGCACGCGCCCAGCCGTTTCCGGGTGCTGCTGTACCGCCGCATGATGCTGCGCATCGCCGCCGCCCTGGCGGACAAGGTGCATGCGCACGGACTGGTCACCGGGGACTCCTTGGCCCAAGTGGCGAGTCAAACCGTGCTCAACCTCGAAGCGGTCTCGGCTGCGATTGCGATGCCGATCTATCGGCCCTTGATCGGGGACGACAAAATTTCGATCCAAGCGGAGGCGCGCCGCATCGGCACGTTCGATACCTCGACGGAATTGGCCGACGATTGCTGTTCCGCATTCCTGCCGCCCAGCCCGGCGCTCGCGAGCTCGGCCGCCGAACTGCTGGCCGCGGAATCGGAGTTGGACGTCGCGGCGCAGATTGCCTCCAGTTTGTCGGGGCTCGAACAACGGCGGTACCTGCTGGTGAACGGCGAGCCTCGGCTCGCGCGGAGTTGACCGCTGGCCGGCCTAACGCTTCTGGCAGACGGGACAGAAGTGGGCGCTGCGGCCAGCGAGGACGATGCGGCGGATGGGCCGCCGGCACGTTCCGCAGGGCTGGCCGTCGCGGCCGTAGACACGGTGCTGCACGTGAAACCACCCCGGCTGGCCGTCGCTTGCAACGTAGTCGGAGATCGAGCTGCCGCCGGCGGCGATTGCCTCCTCGAGCACGGAGCGCAGTTCCCTCCGCAGTCGCGCCAGGCGCGGACGCGAGACGCGCTTGGCGCGCGGATCCAGGCCGGCTCGATGCAAGCTCTCGTCGGCGTAGATGTTCCCGACACCGCGCAAGAGGCGTTGATTCATCAGCGCATTCTTGATCGGCGCGGCGCGCCCGGCGAACAGCCGCACGAAGGCGTCTTCGCCAACTTCGAGGGGCTCGGCGCCGCTGGCGATGCCGAGCGCCGCGGCAAAGCCGGCTTCCGGCGCCCGCGCCAGGGCCACTTTCCCGAAGCGCCGCGGATCGCGGAAGCGCAGCCAGCGCCCGTCCTCGAGAGCGACCTCGAAGTGCGTGTGTTTGAGCACGGCCGCGCTCATCGCATCCACAACGAGCTGTCCACTCATGCCCAGATGGGTCATCAATTGCCATCGCACCGCGCCCTTCCGGATCACCAGCACCAGGTACTTGCCGCCGCGTTGGACGCTCTCGAAAACACCGCCCGGCAATTGCATCAGGTCTTTCCGCGTGCCTTGGAAGACGGACGGGCGGTGCAGCGCGACCGAAGCAATCTGGCGTCCGACCAATTGTGCGCGCAGGCCGCGGGCGATGGTTTCAACCTCGGGCAGTTCGGGCATGAAAATACTCTTGGATCGCTTCGACCAGCGCCTCCTCGGTCGCCTGAGCGGCGGAGATGGAAACCTGGAGTCCCAAGCGTTCGACTTCTTGACGCGTGCGCGGGCCGATCGCCGCCAAGGGGATGTTTCCCAGCCGCTTCGCATACTCGTCGCCCAGCAATACGGCCAAATGCCGGGCGGTGGAGGGGCTGGTGCAGACGACCGCATCGGCTCCGGGGAACAAGGCGCGGGCAAGGCCCTGGGAACCTGCCGCGAGAACGGTGCGATAGGCGGGCACGCGGGTCACGATCGCACCGCGGCGCAGCAGCACTTGGGCGATCTCCTCGCGTCCGCCTTCTGCGCTGGGGAGGAACACGGTTCGGTCGCGCATCGGCATGGCTTCCAGCGTCGCCAACATGCCCTCGGAGTTAAATTCCTTGGGCACCAGATCCGGCTTGCGCCCGCTCGCCTGCAGCCAGGCGGCGGCGGTGGCGGGGCCAATGGCGCAGATGAATGGCTGCGGGCCGCTCTGCAGGTCCACGTGCGCGATGCGAGTCTGACTTGCAACGCTTCGCACCGCATTCGCGCTGGCAAAGATGCACAAATGGAATTGGCTCCAAGCCCGCAGGGCATAGAGCAAGTGCATGGGCTCGGTGGCGGGAGCGATCGCAATCGTGGGAAGGGAAATCGCATCCGCGCCCAGCGCGCCCAAGCGCGAGAGAAGGGATGTGCTTTGGTCCAAGGCTCTGGTGACAACCACGCGCCGGCCGCACAAAGGCAGACGGGACGCGGGAGCGCTCACCGTACGGCCTCGCAGGCAAGGAGAATTTCCCTGGCTCCTCGCGACAGCAGATTCTCGGCAGCCGTTTGGCCCAGGGCTTCGGCTTGATCCTGCGTTGAAACGGTCTCTTCGGTGGCGCAGCGCAAAATCCGGGATCCATCCGGCGTTGCCACAACCGCCTGCAGGCGCAGTGCGTGTCCCTGCCAGGTGGCATGCGCGCCCACCGGCGTGTTGCAGTCGCATTGCAGTCGGCGCAACAATGCGCGCTCTGCCGCCACTGCGATCCCAGTGGCAGGGTGGTTCAGGGGCGCAATCGCGGCAAGAACGTCGGCGTCGCCGGCGCGGCATTCGATGGCCAGCGCGCCCTGGCCGCCGGCGGGACAAAAGCGCGCGAAGTCGAGATGCTCGGCAATCGCCGCCTCGAGCCCCAGGCGCCGGAGGCCGGCGCTGGCGAGCAGAATGCCGTCAAACTCGCCCGCGCGCCAGCGCTTCAGGCGGGTGTCCACGTTGCCGCGCAGCGGCAGGCATTGCAGGTCAGGCCGCAGCGCCAACAGCTGCGCTTGGCGGCGCAGGCTGCAGGTGCCTACCCGCGCGCGCGCAGGGAGCGTGGCAATGGTTGCACCGGGCGCGGCCACAAGGGCATCGCGGGCATCTTCGCGCTCCAGCACCGCGCCGAGCACGAGGCCGGGCGGACGATCGGAAGGAACGTCCTTGAGGCTATGAACCGCGATATCCACGCGCTGCGCCAGCAAGGCTTCCTCGATTTCCTTGGTGAATAGGCCCTTGCCGCCAAACTGCGCCAAACGTCCGTTTTGAGGCTGATCTCCCGAAGTCTTGATCCACTCGGTTGTTGAGGCGGTGCCGAGGGTGAGCAACCGTCGCTGCACTTCTTCGGCCTGCCAGCGCGCCAGAGCCGATCCGCGCGAGCCGAGATGCAGCGTCCGCGTGGGATTCGCCATGCTGGCTATTATGGCAGCGGCGGACTCACGACTTCAGGTCATCGTCCAAGCCAAAAAGCCGCTGAATCAGCTCGAGCATGGCATCGCGCTCAGCAGCACGGCTGGACTCTTTGATGCGGACCATGGGCTGGTGCATCCATTTGTTCATCAAGGTGCGGGTCAGGGCCTCGATGGCGGCCTCTTGATCGGCGGTAAGCGATCCAAGCCTTTTTCGCGCCCGCTCCCACTCGCCGGCGCGCATGGCTTCTGCCTGCCCGTGCAGCGCGCGCAGAATGGGTGCCGCATCCTTGGCTTGCTTGCGATGCAGGTAGTCGTTCACCTCGATTTCGATGATCCGCTCCCCGGCTTCGGCTTCTTGCCGGCGTTCGGTCAAATTCGATTGCACCACGCGGTCGAGGTCGTCCACGTTGTAGACAAACGCGTTCTCGAGCTGGTGCACGGAGGGTTCGATGTCGCGCGGCACGGCAAGATCCAGGAACAGCATGGGGCGCCCGCGCCGGCGCGATAGGAAATGAGCGGCATCCGAGCGACGGACCAAGGGCTCGGGCGAACCGGTGCAACTGATGACGATATCGGCGACTTCGCCCACCTGCGCAAGCGACTCGAGCGGAATGGCCTCGGCTTGAAATTTCTGCGCCAGGGCTTGGGCGCGCGCCAGCGTCCGGCTCATGACCAGGAGGCGCTGGCTGCCTTCGCGCATCAAGGCGCGAGCTGCGCTCTCGCCCGCCTCGCCGGCGCCCAGTAAGAGCACGACGCGATCGTGCAAGCCGCCGAAGATCTGGTGAGCCAGCCCCACGGCAGCTTGGCTGACGCTCACCGGCTGGCTGGCGATAGCGGTTTCGCTGCGCACGCGCTTGGCGGCGTGGAAGGCGCGGGGAAGCAGCGTGTCCAACTCCGGCCCGGTGGTGCCGGCCGCTTGCGCCTGGGCGTAGGCGGTCTTGAGCTGACCGAGCACCTGCGGCTCGCCCACGATCAGGGAATCCAAGCTGGAGGCCACACGGAACAAATGGCGGACCACTTGGGATTCTTGCGCCTCATAGAAGCTGCCGGGACGCATGCGGAGTCCGTTGCCGGTTGCCTTGACGAGGAATCCGTGCAAATCGGGGCGCGATCCCTCGGCCGAAGCGGCCACCACCTCGACTCGATTGCAGGTGGAAAGGATTAACCCTTCCCGCACTTCCGCCTGCTCCCGCAGCAGCCCGAGCGCAGCCGGCAATGCCTCTGCGGAAATTGCCATGCGCTCGCGCTCCTCGATGGGCGCGGTGCGGTGATTCGTGCCTAGCAGCCAGAGGCTCATTTCAAGAATAGGGAATGCATTCGGCTGACGCCGTTGGCCAGCCATCCGGCCAGCGCCAGCCCAAAGCAGACGATTGTCAGATAGGCGCTTCGCTTGCCGCGCCACCCCGCCGACCAGCGGGCGAACAAAAGCACAAGATAGGTCAGCCACGCGAGCAGCGCGAGCAGGACGGTGGGATCGCGAAAAGCGATCCGTCCAAAAAGCGCATCCGCCCAATAGGCACCAATCGCCAAGCCGGCGGTCAGCAAAGGAAACCCGACCAGCAAGGAGCGATAGGCGGCCAAATCCAAAGTCTGCAACGGCGGGAGCAGCGGCCCCGAACCCGATCCTGGGGTTTTCGACTTCAGCCCGCGCTCGGCGAACAAGTAGAGCACCCCGCTCGCCATGGCCATCACCAACCCGGCATAGCCAACAAAAATCAAGCCCACATGAACGTAGATCCAGCCATTGTGGAGCAAGCTGCGCGCCAGGTCCGAGGGGCCGCTGCTCGCATTTGCGGGCGCTAGCGTGGCTGCGCCCGACAAGAGGCAGATCATCGGCACCACAACAAGACTCATCGCTCTGGGCGAGTACACGCGGTAAATCATCAAGAAGAAGGCGGCGATCACGAAGGCGAGCAGTCCGGTGATGATGCGGTACAAGCTGGCCGGCTCGAACGGATAAGCCGCTGTGGTTTCAATCAGACTGACGAATTGAAACAGGAACCCCGTCGCGACCGCGCCGCGGGCGAGGCCGAAAACAGCGTCTTGCCTTCCCCTGGCGCGTAACAACGCCGCTGCCACCGCAGCCGCGAGCCCGCCGACGTAGAAGCCGAAGGCGACCCGAGCCCACATGAGACTGAACGTCAGAAGGGAATGCACGCCGGCTCCGAAGCTCGATTATACGTGCCGGACGGAGTTGCGCCGCTCGCCGGTCTCCAAGTCCAAGACAACAAAGAACATGGCAAGCTAGGAATCAGCGATTGGAAGGTTGCACCGGCGAGCCGCTCGCATGGCAGCGCCACGAGGCTGAGCACGGCAAGAACCGTCAAGCGGGGGCGACTACCGAATGGACGGTTTAGGTTCTTGACAAAAAAAATCCCGAATTGTAACAATTTTGTAGATTTTTGCTGTTTCGCTTGTCTCAACACCGAGCAGACCTGCTCTCCGTGGTTTGGGTTGCCCTCATCTCGAGCCACTGCGGTCTGTGGGCTGTGGGCTCGTTCCGCCCGAACGGGCCCATTTGCTTTATGGGGGAACACGCCGATCCGATCTGTACGCAAGAGCCATACGCGGATGGTAGGACTAGATGTATGAAGAAGACGCTGAACATTGACGCTGCGCTGCTGGCGGAGGCGCGGGCGAGCTGCGGCGCGCCGACCGACACCGAGACCGTGCGGCGGGGGCTGGAGGATCTGGTGCGGCAGGCAGCGCTGGATCGGCTGATCGCGTACCGCGAGCCGGATGCGGAGGATACGCCGCGGCGGCGGGCGCCGGTGCTGCAGCCGAAGGCGCGGCGCGCGGCGCGATGAGCGAGGTCAACGATGGCGGTATTGGTCGACACCTCGGTGTGGGTGCGCGGGCTGCGCGCACTGCCGGGCTATAGCGCGGGGATCGCCGAATTGCGGCGGCAGGGGCGGTTGGGCGGCCACGAGCTGGTGCATGGCGAGTTGCTCGCAGGAGGTCCGGGCGCGCGCGGCGCGATGGTTTCCGATTACGAACGCTTGCCATGGGCGCCGCGGATTGCGCACGCCGAGGTGGGCGGAGTGCGTGCGCCTGCGGCGGCTGCATGGGCGCGGAGCGGGATGGGTGGACCTGCACCTGCTGGCCTCGGTGCTGGTGCGACGTTGGCAGCTATGGACCGCGGATTCGGTGCTCGCCGGGCTTGCCGGGGAACTGGGGATCGGGTATACGATTTAGCGCTGCAGGCGAGGGCGGAAAGGCCGAGTGCGGGGCCGGCGGCGGATCAGTAGGGGCGGGAGGCGGGGCGGGACTGCCATTGCTGGAAGAGGGCGCGGCAGTCGGGGGCGAGGCAATCGGCGGTGAGGGCGAGCGGGCTGGCGGCGCGGGCAAGCAGGTCGGCGGCGGGGAGGCTGAGCTCGTTGAAGCCCGAGGCGCGGGCGTCGGCGATGCGAGCGCCGAAGACGATGCGGTCGAGGCGGGCCCAATGGCAGGCGGCCAGGCACATCGGGCAGGGCTCGCAGGTGGAGTAGAGGGTGCAGCCGGCGAGGGAAATATTGGCGCGGGCGCTCGCGGCGGCGCGGATGGCATTGATTTCGGCGTGGGCGGTGGGATCGCAGGTCGCCCAGACCTGGTTGTGGGCCTCGGCGACCAGCGCGCCGGTGGCGGTCTCGACGATCACCGTGCCGAAGGGGGATTGGCCGAGCGCGATGCCGCGCTGGGCGACGGCGATGGCGGCACGCATGGCAGCTTCGTCGGATAGGGGCATCAGAAGTTGCGCGCCGAGAGCGTGAGTTCCGAGAGGCGCCCCAGCCGGACGGGATCGTTGACGTAGACGCCGCACGCGTATTCCACGCCGATCGAGGTTCCGAGCAAGCGGGCGGCGGTGAGTTGGAGATCGATGTAGCCCTTCGATTGCACCTGGCTGGCGTGGCAGCGCATGACGTTCTCCCAAAGCGAGGCGACGCTGGAGACGTCCACGACGATGTCGGGAGCGCGCAATCCGTGCTGGGTGATGTCGTAGAAATAGAGATGCCCGATTTTCTGCGGCGCCAGGGCCTTGAGGTCGGCCAGGCCTCCATAGCGGGCGAAGCGGCAGGCATTCCGGACCAAGGTTCCTGCGGCAACGTGATCGGGATGCTGGTTCGCGCCGGGGTGGGGCGCGAGCACGATCTGGGGCTGGAAACGGCGGATTTCGGCGGCAATCCGGAAGGCGTTCGCGGGCGTGGCCTCGAGGTGGCAGTCCCCGCGAAAATCAAGAAAATCGAAGCTGGCGCTCATCATCGCGGCGGCGGCGCGGGCCTCTTGCTCGCGCAGCTCCGGCGTGCCGGACGAGCCCGCCTCGCCGCGCGACAGCACCAGCAGCTTGATTTCCGCTCCGGCCTGGGCTTCGAGCAGCAGCAGCGGCGCGCAGCCGAACTCGATGTCGTCGGGATGGGCGCCGACGGCGAGGATCTTGGTCGCGCTCACGCCGGGACGGCCTCGCAGACCTCTTGATAAAGATTCTCGTACTGCGGAATGATACGGCGGGAGTCGAAGCGCTGCTCGGCGGTGGCGCGCGCGGCGCGGGCGAAGCGCGCATGCAACTCGGGGTCTTCCAGCAAGGCGACGGCGCGGTCCGCCTGGGCGGCAATATCGCCGACAGGCTCGAGAAAGCCGTCCTGGCCGTGGGCGATCAATTCGGGCAATCCCCCGGTCGCGGTGGCCACCGTGGGCACGCCGCACGCCATGGCTTCGAGCGCGACCAAACCGAATGATTCCAACTCGCTGGGCAGCAGCAGGACGCGGGCCTGCGGGATGAGGCGCTCGATGTGGTCTTGCTTGCCCAGAAACTCGACCCGTGCGTTGATGCCGAGCTCGAGCGCGAGCATTTCGGCCGGACCGCGCTCGGGGCCGTCGCCCGCCATCAGCAGGCGGGCCTGGGGAACGCGCGCGAGCACGCGGTCGAAGATGCGGATGCAGTCGAGGGTGCGCTTGACCGGGCGGAAATTGGAAATGTGCAGCAGCACCGGGCCGGGGTGCTGCGCCGGTTCCGCCGGCCGGTACAGCTCGCAGTTGACGAAGTTCGGAATCACCCGGATGGGGCGGCTGATGCCGAAGACTTCCTCCGTTTGCCGGCGCAGATACTGGCTGATGGCGCTGACCGCATCGCTGCGCTCGATGGAAAACTTGGTGATGGGGAAATAGGAGCGGTCGTTGCCCACCAGCGTGATGTCGGTGCCGTGCAGGGTGGTGACGAAGGGGAGGCGGCGCTTGGGGGCGAGCATTTGCTGGGCCAGCAGCGCCGAAATCGAATGCGGAATGGCGTAGTGGACGTGCAGCAGGTCGAGGCGGTAGCAGGAGGCGACTTCGGCCATGCGTGAGGCCAGCGCCAAGGCATAGGGCGGATATTGAAAGAGCGGGTAATTCGAGACTTCGACCTCGTGGTAATGCACGCGCGGACTGCAGGGATCGAGGCGGATGGGATTGGCATGGGTGACGAAGTGCACCTCGTGTCCGCGCTGGGCCAGCTCCATGCCCAATTCAGTGGCGACGATGCCGCTGCCGCCATAGGTCGGGTAGCAAGTGATCCCAATCCGCACCCTTCGAGGATAGCAGCGGAGGTCCGCCGGGCTCAAAGTTGGCGCGGGCCCCAGCGCGGCTGCGCCGCGCGTCCCGCTTATGCTCGCACCGGTTTGGGGGCTCGTGGCCCCAAACCGGCGCTGCGCTTCGCCGGGGCCGCGCCTGCCTTGCTTCCCGGGGGCGTGAAAGCGCCACTGGCGCTTTCACCCCTTCCGAATTTCGCAGCCCTTCGCGCCGATTTTGCCCACGGGGCAAAACGGCGCGACCCCCGCGATATGCGGCCGAATTCATGACCTTGCGCGGGGCGCCGAAGCCGGCCACCTGATTCGGCGTTTGCTAGCATGAGACTTCGTTGCGGCGCAGGCGAAATCAAGGAGCAATCGAACATGGGCAAGGGGATGGTTGGGGCAGCGGTGCTGGCGCTGGGCATTGCGGCTGCGGGGCAGGCGGCGGCACCGCGGGCAGTGGCGATTGCGCCGGTGGTGGCGGGGCGGCAGCTCGATCTTGATCGCGGAGCGGCGGCGGTGTGGCAGTCGCTGAAGAAGCTCGACACGCGAGCCAGTTTGCTGCTGGTGGTGGCGCATCCGGACGACGAAGACGGGGGCATGCTCACCTACGAGTCGCGCGGAGTGGGCGCTCGCGTCGCGCTGCTGACGCTGAACCGCGGCGAAGGCGGCGAGAACCTGATGTCGAACGACTTCTACGATGCGCTCGGGCTGGTGCGCACGCAGGAGCTGCTGGCTTCGGATCGCTACTACGGGGTGGAGCAATACTTCACGCGCGCGGTGGATTTCGGGTTTTCGAAGACCGAAAAAGAGACGCTGGAACTATGGGGGCACGAGCGCGTGCTCGGCGACGCGGTCCGGGTGGTGCGCGAAGTGCGCCCGCTGGTGGTGGCGAGCGTGTTCGTGGGCGGACCGAGCGACGGGCACGGCAATCACGCCGCGGCGGGCGAGATTGCGCAGGAGGTGTACAACGCGGCTTGCGACCCGAAGATGTTTCCGCAACAACTCAAGGACGGGCTGCAGCCGTGGTGTCCGTTGAAAGTGTATGCGCGGGTGCCGGTGGGGGCGTTCACGCCGCAAGGCATCTACGATTCGGCCAGCCAGGTGTATGCGCCGGGCAGGATATTCGATTACGTGCACCAGACCTGGATCGAGGGCCAACCCTCGATCACGCTGCGCGTGCCCGAGGGCGGATACGATCCCGTGCTGGCCGCGAGCTATACCCAGATTGCGCGCCAGGGGCTGGCCAACCAACGGACGCAGTTGGCCGGCATCGGCGTGCCAGACCTGGGGGCGGCAAGCACCCCGTACCACCTCTATGCCAGCCGGATCAAGGCGAAGGCGGAGGAGCAATCCATATTTGATGGCGTGGATACGAGCCTGACGGGAATCGCCGGGCTCGCGCCAGAGGCTGCGCGCGCAGAAGTGCGGGCCCAGCTTGCGCCCATTCAAAGCGACGTCGAGCAAGCGATGCGGGAGTTCCGCGCGTCGGCGCCGGAGGCGATTGCGCCGCTGCTGGCCCAGGGCCTGCAGGCGACGACCGCCATGCTGGCCGAGGTGAAGAGCGGCGCCTTGCCGGCATCGGCCAAGTACGACCTGGTGCGCGAACTTGCGGTTAAGCAGGCGCAATTCAACGATGCGATCGTTCAGGCCCTGGGGCTGCAATTCACCGCGCGAGTCGCGGGCGCGGGGCGGGGAGGAAGAGGCGGACCGGCGGTAAGCTTCACCACGGCCATTCCAGGACAGCAATTCCAAGTCGAGGTGCATTTCGCCAGCCCCACCAAGGAGGCGGTGACGTTCGAGGGCGTGGCGCTGCGGAATGCGGCCGGGCCGGCGTGGACGTTCTCCGCGCCGGCGCCGGCGCCCCAAATGCGCTTCGACGTGACTGTGCCCGGCGATGCGCCGGCGACCCGCCCGTACTATTCGCGCCCCAGCCCCGAGCAGGCCTATTACGACATCAACCAGCCCCAAGATGTGACGCTGCCGACCACGCCCTATCCGCTTTCCGCCTGGGCCCGGGTCCGCTATCGCGGAGCAGAGCTGGAGATGGCGCAAGTGGTGGAAACCGTGGAGCGGTCGGAAACGGCCGGCATCATCGAGAACCCGCTGGTGGTGGCGCCGGCGATATCGGTGGCGATCGCCCCGCACGCCGGCATCGTTCCTCTACCCGCCGCGGCACTGAATCTCGCGGTGACCATCCACAGCAATGTTCAAGGGCCGGCGTCGGGAAGCGTGCGGCTGCGGCTGCCGCAAGGCTGGCGATCGGAGCCGGAGATCGCGCCGTTTGCGTTGTCGCACGGCGGCGAGGATCAGCCGATCACGTTTCGGATCGTGCCGAGCAGCGTGGGCACCAGCCAATACAGCATCACGGCGGTGGCGAGCTACCAGGGCCGCGACTACGAAGAGGGGTACCACACGGCCGGATATGCGGGCCTGCGGTCGGCCAATCTTTATGGGGCCGCGACCTATGTCACGCGCGGCGTGCATGTGGAAATCGCGCCCAAGCTCAACGTCGGGTACGTCACCGGAACGGGCGACAACGTGCCTCAGTCGCTGGAGAACTTGGGGGTGCGGGTGCATTTCCTGGGCGCGAGCGATTTGGCCGCCGCCGATCTGCGGCAATACAGCGCCATCGTGCTGGGCATTCGGGCCTATGCGGCGCGGCCGGATTTGCGCACCTACAACGGGCGGCTGCTCGAGTACGTGAAGAATGGCGGCGTGCTGATCGTGCAATATCAAACGTCAGAGTTCGACCACGACTTCGGGCCGTATCCGTACCGCCTGGGCGGCAGCGGGGCGACGGTGGTGGATGAGGATTCCGCAGTGCAGATTCTGAAGCCCGAGAACCCGGTGCTCAGCAAACCGAACCGCATCACCGCAGCGGACTTTCAGGGCTGGGTGGAGGAGCGCGGGCACGGGTTCATGGCGAGCTGGGACGCGCACTATGCGCCCCTGCTGGAGATGCATGATCCCGACCAGAAGCCGCAAGAAGGCGGCCTTCTGTACGCGCCCTATGGACAGGGCGTGTACGTCTATGAAGGCATTGCGCTGTACCGCCAGTTGTCCGAGGGCGTGCCAGGCGCCTACCGGATCTTCGCGAATTTGCTGAGCTTGGGACGCTAGCGCGGAATTGCGTTCAGCCGGCTGGGATTTCAGCCGCGTGCCCGCGCTCACGGTGCGGAACCTGCTGATCGAGCAATTGCGATAGGAACGATGAGCCGGC
Organism: Terriglobales bacterium; assembly: GCA_035553115.1. Classification (GTDB taxonomy): domain Bacteria; phylum Acidobacteriota; class Terriglobia; order Terriglobales; family SCQP01; genus SCQP01. The sequence goes on from DATNED010000028.1 coordinate 25,970, forward strand.
GGACAGGCGTGCGCCGAAGTTTTCGGCGATGGTCTGGCCGACATCGGCGAGCGAGCGGCGGGTGCCGAGGTCGCGCGCGGGGCGGCTCGGCGCGTAGGCCAGCAACGGGACGTATTCGCGGGAATGATCCGTGCCGGGTATGGTGGGATCGCAGCCGTGATCGGCCATGAGCAGCAGGAGATCTTCGGGTCCCAGCGCAGCAGCGATTTGCCCCAAGCCGCGATCGCACTCGGCAAGAGCGCGGGCGTAGCCGGGGACGTCATTGCGGTGGCCGTAGATCATGTCAAAATCCACGAGATTCGTGAAAATCAGCCCATCGGAGCGGCTCGCGAGCGCGGCCAGCGTCTTCTCCATGCCGTCAGCGTTGGAATCCGTCGGCGCATGCGAGGCGATGCCGCGGCCGAGGAAAATGTCCTGGATTTTTCCCACCGCATGCACGGGGACTCCGCGTGCCGCCAATTGGTCGAGGAGCATGCCGTCCGGGGGCGGGACAGCGAAATCGTGCCGGTTGCGGGTGCGGGTGAAGCCCTGCGCGGCATCGCCGGTGAACGGGCGGGCGATGACACGGCCCACGCGCCAAGGGCCCTGGCATAGCTCGCGCGCGGTGGCGCACATGGCGTATAGGTCCGGCAGCCGGACCCGTTGTTCGTGGGCGGCAAGCTGAAATACGCTGTCGGCCGAGGTGTAGAGGATGGGCCATCCGGTGCGCAGGTGGTCGGGTCCGAGGCGTTGGATAATTTTTGTTCCACTGGCGGCGATGTTGCCGAGTGTGCCGCGCCCGATGCGGCGCTCGAACTCGCGCACGAGCGCCGGAGGAAAGCCGTCGGGAAACGTGGGAAAGCCGGCGATGAGGACAATGCCCGCCATCTCCCAATGGCCCGTGATGGTGTCTTTGCCCTCGGAAGCCAAGGCGCAGCGGCCAAAGCTGGCCAAAGGCACAGCGGCCGCGCGAAGACCGCGCAGCGGGCGAATATTGGCTGCGCCAAGGCGTTCGAGGGTGGGCAGTGGCGCGGGGTTCTGTTCCAAGACATGCCCGAGGGTGTCGCTGGCCGCGTCATTCGGCCCGAAGCGGCAGGCATCGGGCATGGCGCCGATGCCCACGCTGTCGAGAACAACCAGGACGATGCGGCGGAACGCGCCGGGCATGCTGGTTTGGATGAGAGCCTAGCTGGTCGCGCGCCGAGCCCAAAGCAGCAGAAGCACCCCAACAACGCCGATGACGGCAGCGAGCGCGGGAGCATGGGGTGCGCCGCCGATCATGCCACTGCCCGCACGGGCGGGCAGGAGCGGGAACGTACCTAGGACCGTGGCAGCGACCAGCAGGATCAGCCCGAGCGCGGTTTTCATGGGCGAAAGGATGGTGGACGTGAGGAGGATCGAACTCCTGACCTCCGCGTTGCGAACGCGGCGCTCTCCCAGCTGAGCTACACGCCCTTGTGCACGAGCAAGAGCGATTTTACCATGTTCGGGCGGAGGGGGTTGACAGGAGAGCCAAAGCGTGGCACTATATAGACGCGTTCAGACCCGGGCGGGCGCAATAAATTGAGGAAGAGTCGAAACGATGAATGTCATGGAAAGCGCCGATGAATTGCTAAAACTCTTGAATGCCCATCAGACGAAGATGCCGTTCGGTCTGCGCGCAAGCGAGGTGCAAATCCTCGGAGGGAAGAGGCGGAAAGATGCCCGCCAGCGCCGCCCGACTGCGGACAAGCCGCATAAGGACGGGGACTGGATCCTCGTGAGGCTTGAGGATTCGCGCGTGGCATCGGTGGGGGGCCCGCCGAGCCGCATGCCGATGCCCGCGGAGCATGCGAATGCGCAGGCGAACGGGAGTGCAATGGATCAGGCCCAATGCTTGCAGGCGCTGCGCAGGGCGGAGACAGCGCCGGGGCATTCGTTCGTGGCGCTGAAATGGTTCCGCGACAGCTACCTGCCGCGGCAGGGGTTCGCCTGGGCGGAATCGCCGGAGGCGCGCGATGCGGCGCTGCGGGAGATCACGGCGCGGGGCTGGGCGCGGGTGGAAAAGATTCCAAACCCGCGAAATCCTGGATTCGACACGTCGGCGTTGCGGGTGCAGATGGACTCGCAGGAGGTCCGCAATATTCTCGGCGAGGAGGAGTCGCGCGGATGGGGGTTTCCCCGCATCAAAGTCCAGGGCGAATCAGGCACCGAGATTCTGCGCAAGATGCGGGACGGGCGGTACTAAAAGTGGTCTCAAAAAGCCGCAGGCGGGCACATGGTGTTCGTCGAATTTCCGACTCGAACGCGGTCTCCGGTATTGCGGCGTTTCCTGATGTCAAAGCCGCACCTGCCGCGCCCTCTGATGTTCGTCGAATTTCCGACTCAGGACACTAGCGGGTGATTTTCTTCCTCGACACGAGCGCATTGCTCAAGCTCTATCTCGAGGAGGATGGGTCCGCCGAGTTGGAGCGGGCCTGCGCGGCTCCCGGGCTCAAGCTCGCCCAGTCGGCGATGGGCGGGCTTGAGTTCCGGGCGGTGCTGCGCGCCATGGAGCGCAACCGCGAGGTCACGGCGCTCCAGGTGGATCGCATCGTGACGGACCTGGCGCGGCGGGGGATCTTGCAACAGCCTTTCGGCAGTTCGGTGATCGAGACCGCGGAGCGGATGTTGGATCGGCATCCGCTGCGGGCGCCGGACGCAGTGCAGCTGGCGTCCTGCATGGCGGTGAACGCCACCCAGCGCCAAACTTCGGTCTGGTTTGTATGCTCGGACCGGGTGCTGTTGCAGGCGGCCGTAGCCGAGGGACTGCGGCATTGGGATCCGGCGTCGGGGGCAGCGTCGCCGGGTTGGTAAACTAATAACGGCAAGCGGAGGGGCGATCGCGGCCGCGGGGCGCATGCGCCTCGGGGGCGAGGAAAGTCCGGACTCCGCAGGGCAGCGCGCTGGCTAACGGCCAGGGGGCCGGTTTCACAAAGCCGGTTCACGGAAAGTGCCACAGAAAAAATACCGCCTGGGAGCAATCCGAGGTAAGGGTGAAAAGGTGCGGCAAGAGCGCACCGCCCGGCTGGCGACAGCCGGGGCAGGGCAAACCCCGCGTGGAGCAAGGCCAAATAGGGGAGGACGGACCGGCCCGGTCCATCATTGACTCCCGGGTAGGCTGCTGGAGGGCGTCTGCAAAGGCGCCCCTAGAGGAATGATCGCCGCCGCCCGGCCGCAAGGCTGGGCGGAACAGAATCCGGCTTACACACCGCTTGCCACAAAATACGATGTCCGACCGCGCCGTGACCCCTGCCCGCCAACTCCAAGGCGCGGTGCGCCCGCCGGGGGACAAATCCATCTCGCATCGGGCGGCGATGCTGGCGGCGATCGGCGACGGCAGCGCGAAGTTGGCCAACTACTCGACCGGCGCCGATTGCCAGAGCACGCTGAGGTGCTTGGAGCAGTTGGGCGTGCAGGTGGCACGCGGCGAGGAGGTCCTAGAAATCGCAGGCGTGGGGCTGCGCGGCTTGCAGGCGCCGGGCGCCCGCCTTGATGCGGGGAATTCGGGCTCGACGATTCGAATGCTGAGCGGCATTTTGGCGGCGCAGCCCTTTGCCAGCGAAATCGGCGGCGATGCGTCGCTGAGCCGGCGACCCATGGCGCGCATCAAGGAACCGCTGACGATGATGGGAGCCAACATCAAGGCCGCCCTTGGCGCAATGCCGCCGTTGCAGTTTGCCGCCGCCGCAGGCGGCCTGCGGGCCGTCGAGTACCAATTGCCGGTGGCGAGCGCGCAGGTGAAGAGCGCGATCTTGCTGGCGGGGCTGTTTGCCAGCGGGACGACGCGCGTGCTGGAACCGATCGCAACCCGCGATCACACCGAATTGATGCTCCAGCATCTGGGCGCGCCGCTCGAGCGGCACGCGGGCGTGATCGAAATTCGCGGGCCGGTGGAATCATTGCGTGCGCTGGGCGAATACGTTGTGCCGGGCGATCCCAGCTCGGCTGCGTTCTTCCTGTGCGCGGCGGCGGCGCTGCCGGGCTCGGACGTGATCGTCGAGGAAGTGCTGCTGAACCCGACGCGCGCGGCGCTGCTCGATGTGCTGGCGCGGCTGGGGGCGCAGCCGCAGGTGATGGCGGTCGAAGAGCGCGCCGGGGAGCTGGTGGGGACGCTTCAACTCCGCGGGCCGAAAACCGGACTGGGCGGCACGAACATCGCCGGAGCCGAGGCCGCGGCGCTGATGGACGAGGTGCCGATTCTCGCGGTGCTCGCGACCCAAACCACGGCGGGAATCCGCTTCGATGATGTGGCCGAACTGCGGGTGAAGGAGAGCGACCGGATTGAAACCGTAGCCGCGAATCTGCGGGCGATGGGAGCACGCTGCGAGGCGGGGCCCAGCTCGCTGGAGGTGCCGGGAAAGCAGCGGCTTCGCGGCGCGCGCGTTGTCACGCGCGGGGATCACCGCATTGCGATGGCGTTTGCCGTGGCCGGGCTGTGGGCCGAGGGAGAGACGGTGATCGACGATTCCGAATGCGCCGCAGTTTCCTACCCGGAGTTCTTCGCGGATCTGGACCGGCTCGCGAGCCGCTAGAATTGAGGAACATGGGAAATTCAGCGCAACAACGGCGGATGGAACTGCGCGCGGCGCTTGAGGACCGCATTCTGGTGCTCGACGGCGCCATGGGGACCATGCTGCAGCAGCGGCACCTGTCGGCGGCGGATTTCGGAGGCGCGGCGTTGGAGGGGTGCAACGAAAACCTGGCGATGACGCGTCCCGATGTGCTGTTGGCGGTGCACGGGGAATACTTTGCCGCGGGCGCCGATCTGGTCGAAACCAACACCTTCGGCAGCACCGCGGTGGTGCTGGCGGAGTACGGCCTGGAAGCGCAGGCCGAGGCCATCACGCGGCGGGCTGCGGAGCTGGCGCGGCAGGCGGCCGATGCGGCGTCCACGGCAGCGAAGCCGCGCTGGGTGGCGGGTTCGATGGGGCCGACGACGAAGGCGATCACCGTCACCGGCGGGATCACGTTCGAGCAGCTTCGCGGGAATTTCCGGCAGCAAGCCGGCGCGCTGCTCGAGGGTGGCGTGGATTTGCTCTTGGTCGAAACCTGTCAGGATACCCGCAACATCAAGGCGGCGCTGCTGGGGATCGAGGACGCGGCCGCGGCGCGCGGCGAGAAGGTGCCGGTGATGGTGTCGGGCACGATCGAGCCCATGGGGACGATGTTGGCGGGGCAGACGGCCGAGGCGCTATGGGTATCGCTCGAGCACGCCGAGCTGCTTTCGATCGGGCTGAATTGCGCCACCGGGCCGGAGTTCATGACCGACCATGTGCGCACGCTGCACACCCTGAGCCACCGCTACGTGTCGTGCTATCCGAACGCAGGGCTGCCGAATGACGAAGGCAAGTATCTGGAGACGCCGCAGACGCTGGCACGCCAATTGGAGCGGTTCTGCGACCACGGCTGGGTGAACCTCATTGGCGGCTGCTGCGGCACCACGCCGGCGCACATCCGCGCGCTGGTGCAGATGGCTGCGGGCAAGCCGCCGCGGCGTCCGCCGGGCGCGACCCATCGCGCCTTCTTCAGCGGCATCGAGGTGATCGAAGCGGAAGATTCCACCCGGCCGCTGATTGTCGGCGAACGCACCAACGTGGTGGGCTCGCGGCTGTTCAAGCAATTGGTGGCGGCCGAGCAGTGGGAGGAGGCGACCGAGATCGCGCGGCGGCAGGTGAAGAACGGCGCGCACATCATTGATGTCTGCTTGCAGTCCACCGAGCGCGACGAGCTCGCCGATGTGGGCCCGTTCTATGAAAAGCTGATCCGGAAAATCAAGGTTCCGGTGATGGTCGACACCACCGATGCCAAGGCCATCGAGCGCGCGCTCACCTACTGCCAGGGCAAGGGCTTGATCAACTCGGTGAATCTCGAGGACGGCGAGGAGAAGTTCGAGCGCGTCTGCCCGTTGGCGCGGCAATACGGGGCCGCGCTGGTCGTGGGCTGCATTGACGAAGATCCGCTGCAGGCGCAGGCCTTCACCCGCGAGCGCAAACTCGCGGTGGCGGAGCGCTCGGTGGCCCTGCTCACCGGAAAATACGGCATTCCCGCGCACAACCTGGCGATCGATCCGCTGGTGTTCCCGTGCGCGACCGGCGACGAGAATTACATCGGCGGGGCGGTCGAGACCATCGAGGGCGTGCGCCTGATCAAGGAACGGATTCCCGACGTCAAGACCGTGCTCGGAATTTCGAACGTCTCCTTCGGGCTGCCGGCCTCGGCGCGCGAGGTGATCAATTCGGTCTTTCTGTACCACTGCACCAAGGCGGGGCTGGACCTGGCGATTGTGAACGCCGAGAAGCTCGAGCGCTTCGCCTCGATTCCCCCCGAGGAGCGGGCGCTGGCGGAGGCGCTGCTGTTCAACACGCCGCACGAGGCGGGCATCCCGCAGGATTGGCGCGAGCAAACCAAGCAGCAGCGTGCCGCAGTGAATCAATTCCGCATCGCCGCGGTTGCGGAGCACTTCCGCAAGCGGCAGGGCACGGCCTCCAGGGCCAAGGCCACCCAGCCCGAGCTGCCGCTCGATCAGCGCTTGGCGGGATACATCATCGAAGGCACCAAGGACGGCCTGATCGCCGATCTGGAGCGCAAGCGGGCCGAAGGCGCGGGGCCGCTCGAGATCATCAACGGCCCGCTGATGGCGGGCATGGCCGAAGTCGGCCGCCTGTTCAACAACAACGAGTTGATCGTGGCCGAAGTGCTGCAATCGGCCGAGGCGATGAAGGCGGCAGTGACCCACCTCGAGCAGTTCATGGAGAAATCCGAAACCGCAACCAAGGGGCGGGTGCTGCTGGCCACGGTCAAGGGCGACGTGCACGACATTGGCAAGAATCTGGTCGAGATCATTCTCTCGAACAACGGCTACGACGTGGTGAATCTGGGCATCAAGGTGCCGCCCGAGCAATTGATCGAGGCGTACCACCGCGAGCGCGGCATGGGCAAGGCAGTGGACGCGATTGGGCTTTCGGGCCTGCTGGTCAAGAGCGCCGGGCAGATGGCGATCACGGCGGGCGATTTGCGCGCCGCCGGCATCGGTGCGCCGCTGCTGGTGGGCGGAGCGGCGCTGTCGGACCGGTTCACGCGCATCCGCATCGCGCCCGAGTACGCCGGCGCGGTGTGCTACGCCAAGGATGCGATGTCGGGGCTGGCGCTGATGAATGCGTTGATGGACCCGGCGCAGCGCGAGGCGGTGGTGGCGCGGCACGCGCCTGAAATTGCAGTTGCCGCAACCGTCGCGCCGGCCTCCACCCCGGCGCAGAGCACGGCGCGGAGCGGCAAGGTGCGCGCAGATCTGGAAATTCCGCGGACGGCCTCGCTCGAGCGCGTGATCCGCGATGTGCCGCAGCTGGGCGAGATCTGGAGCTACATCAATCCGCTGATGCTGTACCGGCACCACCTGGGCTTCAAGGACAATTTCGAAAAGGCGCTGGTGGAGCGCGATCCGCGCGCGCTCGCGCTCTATGAACAAGTGGAGGCGTTGAAGGAAGATGCGGCGCAGTGGATGAAGGTCCGCGTCGTTTGGCAGTTCTTCGAGGCCGAGCCCGAAGGCAACGCCATCCATTTCTTCGAGCCCGGAGCGGCGAAGCCGCGGCACACGTTCCACTTCGAGCGCCAGCGCCGCAGCGACGGACTGTGCCTGGCCGATTACGTGCTCGCGCCGAGCGCGGGCAGGCGCGATCACGTGGCGTTGATGGTGGTCACCTCCGGCGCGGGCGTGCGCGAACGGGCGGAGGCGGCCAAGCAGCAGGGGCGGTACGTCTACTCGCACGGTCTGCAGGTGCTGGCGCTGGAGACGGCGGAGGCCGCGGCGGAGTGGCTGCACCGTCGCATCCGCGAAGATTGGGGATTCCCGGATTCGACGGAGATGACCATGAAGGAGCGCTTCACCTCGCGATACCGCGGCAAGCGGTATGCCTTCGGGTACCCGGCATGCCCGCGGATCGAAGATCAAGCCGGCATCTGGGAGCTGCTGAAGCCGCAGGAGATCGGAGTGACCCTGACCGACGGGATGATGATGGAGCCCGAGGCTTCGACTTCGGCGCTGGTCTTCCACCACCCCGACTGCAGCTATTTTTCGGTCAGCGATGAGGCGGCGGGCCGGGTGGTTTCGCGGGAGGCCGTGATGGACGCCGCGCCCCAGTAAGGTGCCGCGGCGGCTCGCGGGTCCACAGGAC
>DATNED010000029.1:0-5030 GCA_035553115.1 Terriglobales bacterium
CGCCTCCTCCACGCCGCCCGTCTGCAGTTGCGCCTTTTCCTGCTAGCCGCATGAAGGCTGCATCAATCCGTTCGGCGGCAGGGCCCGAGACGCGGTGGTTGGCTAGGACCCAGGGAGGGCGCGAACCGCAGCGTGGCTCGACGCCTGTGCGCAGCACGGATGAGGATTCGCGCCCGACCGAGGACAACGCCAGAAGTGGTCTCAAAAATGCGCATGGGGCTTGGACACCGGGAAAAGCCCCACGGCGCAGGACCGGAGTGCCTGCCTGCGGCTTCTTGAGAACACTTCCAGACGCCGCGTATCGCCCCGCCCCGCTCCGCTACAATAAGCGGATGAGCCCTGCCACCGTCGCTCCGCCCGCCACCGCCGATTTCAAGGTCGCCGACCTTGCGCTGGCGGATTGGGGACGCAAAGAGATCACCATTGCCGAGCTGGAAATGCCCGGCCTGATGGCCATCCGCCGCAAATACGCCGCCGCGCAGCCGCTCAAAGGCGTCCGCGTCAGCGGCTCGTTGCACATGACCATTCAAACGGCAGTGCTGATCGAGACCCTCAAGGCGCTCGGCGCCCAGGTCCGCTGGGCCAGTTGCAACATCTTCTCCACCCAGGACCACGCCGCCGCGGCCATCGCCGCCTCCGGCGTCCCCGTCTTCGCCTGGAAGGGCGAGTCGCTCGAAGAATACTGGTGGTGCACCTACCAAGCGCTCTCCCATGCCGGCGGCCTCGGCCCCCAGCTCATCGTGGACGACGGCGGCGACATGACCCTGCTCGTCCACAAGGGCTATGAGCTCGAAAACGGCTCCAACTGGGTCAATACCACGTCGGACGCGCGCGAGGAGGACGTCATCAAGGGCCTGTTGCGCCGCATCCACGCCGAAGATCCCCAGCGCTGGCACAACTTGGTCGCGCATTGGCGCGGGGTGAGCGAAGAAACCACCACCGGCGTCCACCGCCTCTACAAAATGCACGAAGCCGGGGCGCTGCTCGTTCCCGCCATCAACGTCAACGATTCCGTCACCAAGTCCAAGTTCGACAACCTCTACGGCTGCCGCGAGTCCCTCGCCGACGGCATCAAGCGCGCCACCGACGTCATGGTCGCCGGCAAGGTCGCCGTCATCTGCGGCTACGGCGATGTCGGCAAGGGCTCGGCCAAGTCCCTGCGCGGCTTCGGCGCGCGCATCATCGTCACCGAGATTGATCCGATCAACGCCCTGCAGGCTGCCATGGAAGGCTTCGAGGTCACCACCCTCGAAGACACCCTCGGCCGCGGCGACATCTACGTCACCTGCACCGGCAACTGCGACGTCATCACCGTCGACCACATGCGCCGCATGAAGGACCAGGCCATCGTCTGCAACATCGGCCACTTCGACAACGAAATTCAAGTGGACGCCCTCAACGACGCCCCCGACGCCAAGCGTCTGAACATCAAGCCCCAGGTGGACCAATACACCTTCAAGGCCGGCCACACCATCTTCCTGCTCGCCGAGGGCCGCTTGGTCAACCTCGGCTGCGCCACCGGCCACCCCAGTTTCGTGATGAGCAACAGCTTCTCCAACCAGACCCTGGCGCAGATGGATCTGTGGAAGAACCGCGATCAATACAAGCCCGGCGTCTACACCCTGCCCAAGCAGTTGGATGAAGAGGTCGCCCGCCTGCACTTGGAGAAGATCGGCGTCAAGCTCACCCAGCTCACCCCCAAGCAGGCCGCCTACCTCGGCGTCGCCGCCGCCGGTCCCTACAAGCCCGACACCTACCGCTACTAGATCTCGGCACCCGAATCTCTATTCCCTTTGCCGCGGCCCCGTGCTACTTTCGCGGCAATGGCTGCAAAACCGTCCGCGCCGCCTGCCCCCGCCTTCCGCCCCTTCGTCTCCAGCAGCACCGTCATGCCGGAGTTCACCCTCCGCGCGGTCATCCTCGGCGTCGGCTTCGGCATCCTCTTCGGCGCGGTCTCGACCTACCTCGGCCTGCGCGCCGGCCTCACCGTCTCGGCCTCGATTCCGATCGCGGTCCTGACCATCAGCATCTTCAAGAAGCTCGGCCGCTCGACCATCCTCGAAAACAACATCGTGCAAACCACCGGCTCGGCGGGCGAGTCGGTGGCCGCCGGGGTGATCTTCACCCTGCCGGCGATGATCTTCCTCGGGTTTCCGCTCGAGTACTCCCGCATCTTCCTGCTCGCGATGATCGGCGGCTGGCTCGGCATCCTGTTCATGATTCCGCTCCGCCGCTACCTCATCGTCCAGGAGCACGGCGTGCTGCCCTACCCCGAAGGCGCGGCCTGCGCCGACGTGCTGCAGGCCGGCGAGAAGGGCGGCAACTTCGCCGGCCGCGTCTTTTGGGGCCTCGCCGTCGGCGGCGTCTACAAGTTCCTCATGGATGCGCTCGGCTTCTGGAAAGGCACCGCCGCCTGGAACCCCAAATTCCTTCCCGGCGCAAGCCTGCGCGCCGACGTCACCCCCGAGTACCTCGGCGTCGGCTACATCATCGGGCCCAAGATCGCCGGCACCATGTTCGCCGGCGGCGTCATCTCCTGGCTCGTCATCGCCCCCGCCATCAAGTTCTTCGGCGGCCAATTCCCCGGCGCCATCTACCCCTCGACCATTCCCATCCTGCAAATGTCGGCCGATCAAGTCTGGTCCGCCTACATCCGCCCCATCGGCGCCGGCGCGGTCGCCACCGCCGGCCTGATCACGCTCGCGCGCACGCTGCCCACCATTTTGGCCGCCTTCAAAGGCGGCGCGCGCGATATCCAATCGGCGGGAGCGGCGCAGCCCGCCGCGGTCGAGCGCACCGAGCGCGACCTGCCCGGCTGGACCGTGCTCGCCGGCGCGGTCGTGCTCGGAATCCTGATGTGGCTGATCCTCGCGTTCCGCTACAACACCAGCGCCGCCTGGTTCAGCAACGTGGTCAGCGCGGTCTTGGTCGTGCTCTTCGGCTTCTTTTTTGTCACCGTCTCCAGCCGCATCGTCGGCCTGATCGGCAACTCCAGCAATCCGGTCTCCGGCATGACCATCGCCACGCTCGTCGTCACCTGCTTGTTCTTCATCGCAGCGGGCTGGACCGGACACCTCTACGCCGCGCTTGCGCTCAGCGTGGGCGGCGCGGTGGCCATCGCCTCGGCCATCGCCGGCGCCACCTCGCAAGACCTCAAGACCGGGTTTCTGGTCGGCGCCACGCCCTGGAAGCAGCAGGTCACGCTCATGATCGGCGTCGTCGCCTCCGTCCTCATCGTCGGCTACACCGTTCCTTTTCTCAACACCGCCTACTCTTCGTATCAACCCGAAACCATCGCCTTGCCTTCCTTGCCGGCCCGCACTGGCGCCACCGCATTCCAAGGCGTGAGCATCGAAGACCTGAACTACACCCTGCCCAAGGGCGTGCTCCTGGGCACCGCCCGGCGCAACTATTGGGAGTTGAACGTCATCGGCTCGCACACCATTCCCGACGGCAAGTACCTCTACAATCCCGACGCTGGCCGGGTCGAGGTGCAATGGGTGCAGGGCATCGGCAGCGAGCAGGTGGCCGCGCCGCAAGCCCGCCTGATGGCCACCATCATCAATGGCCTGCTCAACCATCAGCTCCCCTGGGCGCTGATCCTGATTGGCGCGTTCCTGGTGATCGCCGTCGAGCTGCTGGGCGTCCGTTCGCTCGCCTTCGCGGTCGGGAGCTATCTCGGCATCGGCACCACCGCCACCATCTTCATCGGCGGCGCGCTGCGCTGGCTCGCCGAGCGCAAGAGCGAGGCGAAAGAAGATGGCGACACCAGCAGCGGCGCCCTCTATTCTTCCGGCCTCATTGCCGGCGCCGCGGTCTTCGGGTTGGTGGCCGCCGCCATCTCCTACCTGGAAGCCACCGGCCGTATCGCCCACGGACAATTCCAGGTCGGCCCCCGCATCGTCGGCGCTACGCTCGCCGGCAGCGATGTCTGGGCGGTGATCGTCTTTGCCGTCCTTTGCGCTTCACTCTTCGCGATGGCCAAGCGTCCGCTTCAGATTGGCAAGAAATGAACCCCGCGCCAAAATCGGAAGTCCCGCCCGCTCCCCAAGCCGTGGCGGCAGGGCCCGAGCTGCCCCGGAAGCGACCCTCGGGAAGGGGCGAGACGGGGTGGTTGGCTAGGACGCAGGGAGGGCGCGAACCGCAACGTGGCTCGATGCCTGTGCGCAGCACGGATGAGGATTCGCGCCCGACCGAGGACAACGCCAGAAGTGGTCTCAAAAATGGGGTACCGGCCTTCCCCGACCGTCTCGCATGGGGCTTGGACACCAGGAAAAGCCCCACCCCGCAGGACCGGAGTGCCTGCCTGCGGCTTTTTGAGACCACTTCCAGACGCCCCGTATCGCCCCGCCCCGCTCCACAACCCGAGCCCATGCTCTATTGTCCGAACTGCTCGCGCAAGCTCGAGCCGCTCTCCTGCAAGCTCCGCTGCCCCGTCTGCGGCTACTACATGTCCTGCTCGGATTACATCTAGCCGGGAGGCTTATGCGAACCTTCCTCGCTCTCGCCCTATTCGCGGTCGCGCTGGCGCAGCGTCCGGTGCAGCACCCTTGGCTCGACCCCGCGGCGTTGATGTACACACATCCGGATCAGATCCACTGGGTTCACGATCCGGTTGGCGCGGACACCGCGCTCATCGCCGGCGACCCCAACTCCAGCGACTGGTATGTGATGCTGGTGCGCTGGCCGCCGCACCACATGAGCCAGCCGCACTGGCACGAGCACAACCGCTACATCACGGTCCTCTCGGGCACCTGGTGGGTGGGCACGGGCCCGAACTTCGATCCCAACCACACCGTCGCGATGCCCGCGGGCAGCGTGGTCACCCACTTCGCCCGCCATGTCCATTACGATGGCGCCAAGGCCGAAGGCTGCGTCCTCGAAATCGTCGGCCAGGGCCCGGCCAAAGCCAACCCCGCGCCCCGGCCTTGACGTTCGACCCTTAGTTCATCGGACAGCTGATCTTCACCGCGGCGGTTTCGCTTCAGGAGCCAGTGGCGGCAGGGCCCGAGTTGCCCCGCAGCTCGGGG
>DATNED010000030.1:0-4685 GCA_035553115.1 Terriglobales bacterium
TTGTTGGAACGTCTGGGCCATGCTCGTTGTCGTTGCTGCGGCACGCCAGGCTGCCGCGCTAGAGCGAAATCAGCTCGTGCCCTGCACCTACGCTGATTCTGCTCGAGGTGGGTACCGGAACTGACTATTTTACTGAACCCCTGGAATTGGGTCAAGCGCGTGGCCTTCACAGCCGAGCGCCGCGCGCGAATTCGGCGCCACTCATGGCTTGACGCCCTTCCAAACGGACGGTATCAAGCGCCAAAGCGGTGCCGGCGGCGCAGGCCAGCGTCAAGGTCCCGCTTGCGAAGCGCAGCGAGCTCGCCGCGGCGGCTGCGCCCGTCTGGCCCAATTGGCAATCCAGCACGGCCAGCCGCTTCCCTTCGTGTTCCAAGTAAATGCCTGGCCAGGGCTGGAAGCCGCGCCAACGGTTATAAATGTCGCGCGCTGTCCACTGCGGCTGAATGCGTCCGTCCGCGCGCCGGAGCATCGGCGCCAGCGTGCCCTCGGCCGGCTGCGGCCGCGGCCTGATCGTGCCCGCCTCCAGGCCGCCGAAGGTCGCGACCATCAGCTCCGCCGCCACCTCGGCGAGCCGCCGGCTCAGCTCCGGCATCGTTTCCTTGGGACCAATCTCCACCGCATGCTGCAGCAGCATGTCGCCGGTGTCGAGTCCGGCGTTGATGCGCATCGTGGTCACGCCGGTCTTCGTCTCCCCCAGCGCGATCGCCCACTGCATCGGCGCCGCCCCGCGATACGCGGGCAGTAGCGAGGCGTGCGCGTTGATCGCGCCCAAACGCGGCAAGTTGAAGATGGCCGCCGGCAACAGCTGCCCGAATGCCACCACCGCCAGCGCCTCCGGACGCTGGGCCTCGAGCCACGCCACCGCTTCTGCACCGCGCAGTCGTTCGGGTTGGTGCACCGCCACTCCCAGCCGCTCCGCCGCCAGCTTCACCGCTGGCGCGCGCACCTCGCCGCGCCGCCCTGCTGGACGATCCGGCTGGCACACCGCCGCCACCACCTCGATGCCTCGCGTCCGCGCCAGCCCCTCGAGCGTGGGCACCGCGAACTCCGGCGTGCCAAGAAAGACGATCCGCACTCGACTATCATAGGGGGATGGCGAGAATGGTCCAGTGCGTCAAATTTGGCAAGGAGCTTCCCGGCTTGGACGAAGCCCCCTGGCCGGGCGAGATCGGCCAGCGGATTTTCGAGAACGTCTCCGCCGAGGCCTGGGGTCTCTGGAAAGAGCACGCCAAGATGCTGATGAACGAATATCGCCTCGCTCCCTGGACACCCGAGGCGCAGAAGCTCATCGCCGAGCAGATGGAACAATTCTTCTTCGGCCAGGGCGCCCAGCTCCCGCCCGGCTTCGTCCCCCAACGCTCCAAATAGCTGCCGCCGTTTACAGCACCGGCAGGGCTTCGCGCATGGTGATCTTCAGCTTCCCGTGCGCCGTCCGCAGCGCCGCCTCGACCGTGTCGGGCGTCCCCGCCCGCGCGAAAATGAAACCCAAATAGGTCGCGCCTGCCGGAAGCGGCAGCAGCGGCTCTCCCGCTTTGGCGGTGATCTCCACCGCCTCGATCCCCCCGACCTGCCGCGCCTCCTCCACTCCCTCGACTTGGTCCAGCACTCCGCCGCCGGGAATCGGGATCATCATCACTCCCGACGCCGCCGTCTCCCGCTCCCAGCCCCCGGGGGGCTGCCCCAGCGCCGCGCGCAACAATAATTCTTCCAGGCTGATCAGCGGCGTGGCCCCGTCCGCCGCCGGCCGCGCGCCGGTTCCCGCCGCGCCCGCCCTCCGGAACCGCAGCGCGCGCGCGCACTGGCCCCCGATCGGCCGCGCCGCAACCTCGAGCACATAAACCCGTCCCCCCGGTCCCAAGCGGATCTCGGCGTGGATCGGCCCCGGCCCCAGCCCCGCAGCGCGCGCCGCCGCCTCCACCATGTCCCAAATCAAGGCCCGCTTCTCGGTGTCGAGCCGCGACGGGGTCACATAAAGGCTCTCTTCGAAATACGGCCCCTCGAGCGGCTCGGGCTTGTCGAACAGGGCGAAGCGCTGGACGATGCCGGCCGCCATCCAGCCTTCGAGCGCGAACTCCCTCCCCTCGATGTACCCCTCCGCCTGGATCCATTTCGCCCCTGGATCCTGCCACTGCTGGATGGCCGGCGTCGCCAGCAGCGTGCGGATGCGCTGAAACGCCGCGACAAATTCCGCAGCATCGTTGCAGCGGATCACGCCCCGGCTGCCGGAAAGAATGAGCGGCTTCAGCACGCACGGGTATTTCGATGCCGCCGCAATCGGTGCCGGACTGGCATCCGCCTTGTATCGTTCGAACCACGGCGTCGGCAGGTCCGCCGCGGCGACGACTTGCTTGAACTCGAATTTGTCGTGGCAAACCGCCGCCGCGCCGGCCGAATGAAAGCGCACGCCCAACCCCGGCGCAACCTGGGCCGCCAGAACCGCCGCCCGATCGCCAACCGCGGTGATGCCTTGGAAGGGCCCCAGCGGCTTGAGCGCACCCAGAGCCGCCTTGGCGTTGTCGAACCGGATGGGCACCGCTTCTTGCGCTCGCGTTGCCTCGAGCTGGTGGCAGCAATCAGTGGCCAGGATCAGCTCAACCCCCGCGCTCGCCGCCGCCGCTTGGAACCGCGCGACCTGATATCCGGTCGTGGGAGCCACCAGCAAAACTCTCGGCGCACTCGGCATTCCTTTACGCTACCACTTGCCCGCTTTTCTCAACGCGGAGCGACCGAGTTGCCGCACACGGCAAGCCCGAGTTCGAGGGGCGGGGTCCCGCCTGCTTGTCCTGCGCAGCTCCGCAAGGAGCGCAGCAGGGCGGTCCCGCCCCGCTGCCGGGAACCGAAATTTCGGCCACCTCGCCTCGACCGACCCCCCGATCTACCATCGAGGCGAGGGGAACCCGACCAGCGGGAGGCCGCGGTCGCGCCTGCGCAGCGAAAGCAGTGCGCGACGGGGCGCAGCCCCGCAAAAAGTGGCCGTGCCACCCGCGTCGCGCGGACGCAGCTTCGGTGCGGCCGGGCGGGACGTTAGTGTCCCATGCGCGTGCGCAGCGTCGGCCACTGCGGCGCATTCGCCGCCGCCTCGAAATAGTGCTGCTGGTCGAGCGTCTTGTAAATCTGCCCCGCCACTTGCGCCGCCCGCGGTCCGAACACGGTGCGATTGCCGCGCAGCACCACCACGACCACTAGTTGCGGGTGCTCGATCCCCAGGTACGATGCGAACAGCCCGAAGCGTGTGCCATCGCGGCTGCAGGTTCCGGTCTTGCCCAAAATCTGTTCGTCGCGCAGTCGCGCCAGCTTGGCCGTGCCGTACTGCACCGCGCCCAGCATGCCGTCCTTGATGTCGGGCGTGAGCGCGGCGATCGGCAACTGCCGCTTGACCTTGGGCGTGAAGTCCGCGATCTCCTCGGCGCTGGTCGGGTGTTGCAAATAATAGAGCGTTCCGCCGTTCGCGATCGCAGCCGTGATCGCCGCCAACTGCAGCGGAGAAATGCGCACGCCTTCGCCGAAGCTGCTCAGCTTGGCCACGCCTCCGGGCCCAGGGATGTCGGGCACCGAGCCCGGATCTTCCCCCGGAATATCGAGGCCCGCGCGCTCGCCCAGCCCCAGCTCGCGCTCGTAGCCGGTCACGGTGGCGAAGCCCATCTTTTCGCCCAGCGCCTCGAAATACGCATTGATCGAATACGCCAGCGCCTGGGTGAGATTCACCGACCAATGCGCCGCGATCTTGATCGGCGTATTCTCGTTCACCACCCCTTGGTTCAGCGCCGCCAGCGCCACCGCCATCTTCGTGGTCGAGCAGGGCTGGTAGTCGGCCGAGAGCGCCAGCGCCTGGTTCACCATCGCCAGCACGCGCCCGTTGTTCGGGTCCACCACCACCGCCGTCCCATTCAGGTCGCCCAGCGCGCTCACCGCCGCCGCGCGGATCGCCGGATCGTCGCCGCTCGTGACATCCTCGTCCCCCAATCCCAGCGCCGTGGGTTTCGCCGTCCAGGTCTGGCGTGCCGTCCGCGAGGACGTCCGGTGCCGCTGCGCCCATGCCGGCTGCGCCAGCACCAACGCCAGCATTGCCGCCGCAATAACGGCACTGTCACGGAAAAGTCGCTGAAATAAGGGTTTATGCACGGATGGAATCCCTGATCGAGTTCCTGAGATTGTACTCACAAAGATGCTCCATGCAACCGTGAGGCCATCACTTTTTTGTTTACCTTTTGATGACCCTAAGCTCTTTAGATCGGCGCATTCCCTCTCCGACATGAGCCGCCCCTTGGTGGCAGGGCACGACCGAGGACAAAGCCAGACCCCCCGTGTCGCCCCGCCCGCTCCCTGCGCGTGCGGTAAAATGGCGACGTGGCGTTGCTGGGCTCGAGTTGCCCACTTGCGCCGACTGCATCCGCGCGCCTGTAGCTCAGCCTGGATAGAGCGTTCGCCTCCGAAGCGAGAGGTCGCAGGTTCGAATCCTGCCAGGCGCACCAGTTTTTCTTTCGCGACAGCTCGAGGGCGTGCTCGGCAGCCCTGCTGGGACTGCGCAAGCTGGGTGCGGTCAGAAGTCGAGTCTCCGCCATGCCCATCGCGCTCACGGGTATCAAGCCCAGCGGCCATCCCCACATCGGCAACTATTTGGGCATGATCCGCCCCGCGCTTGCGCTCGCTGAGCGCCACCAGGCGCTTTATTTCATCGCCGACTA
>DATNED010000031.1:0-9492 GCA_035553115.1 Terriglobales bacterium
AAAGGTGACGGCGGCGCCGTCGGGGGTCCAGGCGTAGGGCGGGGACATGGTCTTGTAGTCGAGGGCGATGACGGTGGCCTTCACGGGATCGGTGGCCAAGTCCAGCACGGTGGCTTGATGCATTTTGTTCACGCTGGCCAACAAGAACAGGCGTTTGCCGTCCGGAGAGACCGGATTGCCGTCCACGTAGGCGTAGCCGTTCCAGAGCTGGCGAGGCGTGCCGCCGGCGAGCGGAATCTCCTGGAGGGTTTGGTTGCCGGTCTTGTCAATCAGCAGGTAGATGACCTTGTCTCCGGCGATCTCCGCCAGGATTGATTGTGCGCCGGGCGATTCCGGGGAGAGCATGGTAGCGCCGGTGCCATCGGGGTTCAAGCGCCAAACCGCGGTGGAGGTGCCGCCGCTGCCCACGACGATTTGGCCATTTGAGGCGACGACCGGACCCTGCAACTGATCGATGGCGTCGGTGGGCAGCGGGCGCGCAGCACTGCCGTCGGCGTGCTCGCTCCAGAGCTGGGTGCGGTCGCTCTGCACGCGGGTGGAGATCAAGCCGCCATCGGGGGTCCAGGCGACGCCGGATGCGCCATCTTGCGCGCTGCCGCCGCCGGCCACGGAACGGAAAGGGCCATCCTTCTTGGCTTGCACCCAGAGGGTGTACTGCGGCGCGGCGTGGATCAGCGCCAACTCGCCGTCGGCGGCGATGCTGGCGCTGGCGTAGCCCTGCAGATCATTGGTAAGGGCCGCGGGATTGCCGGCGGGGAAGGGAAGCAGCCAAGCTTGCGGCGCCGCGGTTTGCGGGATTGTAGCGGTAAAAACGACAGCTTGGGAAGAAGGCAGCCAGGCGACGTCGGTGACGCTGAAGCCTACGTTCGGTCCCCAATCGTGCGGGCTGCCGTCTGAGACGCGGACGGCTTCGATCGTGCCGCGGTTATTGTTGCCGCTGCGGCCGAGGACAATCCATTTGCCGTCAGGAGACCAAGAGGGCGCGTGGGAGGGTGCGCCGGGGGTGCCCCAACACTCGGAGGTATATCCGCTGGCGGGCGGCGTGACATGCAATTTCCGGAGCTCGGAGCCGTCGGCGCGGGCCAACACCAGGGCGACGCGGGGAACGTCGTCGAAGACGTAGGCGATTTGGCTGCCATCGGGAGAGAAGCCTGCGCCGGTGCAGGCATTGTCGGCGACGGTGCGGAGCGCGCCGCCGAGCACGGGGACAGTCTTCAGGACCCGATGCTGCAAAAAATACACGGCGCTGCTGTCGGGCGAGAACGACGGCGATTGGCAGCAGCCGCCGCCGGCGGAAACAATTTGGACATCGCTGCCGTTGGCGACCGAGAGCAGGTGGAGGGAAGTGCCGTCGGGGCCGAGATCAATGTGGGCGAGGAATTTGCCGTCGGGAGAGATGACGGCGTCCTGCACGTTGCCGGAATACGTCAGCTGGCGAAACTGGAGGCGGGGCGGCGGAGCGGCGGCGCGTGGCCGGAAGTACCACCATCCGCCAGCGGCAACGATGATCACAGCACCAGCAGGCCAGATCCAACGGTGAGACCGCGGTGCGGTTTTCGATATGGCAGCGGCGATGGTGCCGCTGCTGATGGCGCCGGTTTCGCGGCGAAGGCGCTTGAGCTCACTGCGGAGGTCCGCGGCGGATTGATACCGCAGTTCGGGGTCTTTTTCCAGACAGCGATCGGCAACCTCTTCGATCTTGGGCGGAAGCTCGGGGCGGACGGCGCGGGGGCGGGGCGGCTGCTCCTTCAATATGGCCGCGATGGATTCGGCCGCGCTCGCCGCCGGAAACGCCGGCCGTCCGGTGGCCATCTCGTAGAACACCGATCCGAAGCTGAAAAGGTCCGAGCGCGCGTCCAGGGCCTCGCCCTTGGCCTGCTCGGGCGACATGTACGGGATGGTCCCCATCGTCATTCCCGGCGAGGTCAGGGTGCGGTCCTCGCTCCCCGGGCGCTCGTCACTCAACCGCGCCAGCCCGAAGTCGAGCACCTTGAGGTGCCCGCCCGGCAGCACCCAGATGTTGTCGGGTTTGAGGTCGCGGTGCAGCACGCCTTTGCGGTGCGCGGCCTCGAGGGCGTCGGCGATCTGCGCCCCCCAGTCCAGCAGTTGCTCGGTCGCGGGCGCGCCCCCGCGCCGCAGCCGCGCCCGCAGCGTCTCGCCCTCGAGCAGCTCCAGCACCAGATACGGACGCCCCTCGTGCGCGCCGATCTCGTGCAGCGTGCAGATATGCGGATGGTTGAGCGCGGCGATCGCCAGCGCCTCGCGCTGGAACCGCTCGCGCGCGGCATCATCGGCCATCTCAGGCAAAAACTTGAGCGCAACGAAGCGGTTCAGGCGCGCGTCCCGTGCCCGGAACACCTCGCCCATGCCCCCCGCGCCCAGCCGCTCCAGCACCACGAATGGTCCAACCTGCCGCCCGCTCTCCATATTATGTTTAGCTATGGAATTCTACGCTAAACGGGGGGGGCGGGCGGCCGCATCAGCGGGTCGCTCGGCGGAGGTGTCCCGGCGCAGTTACAGCCGCGACCGGCAGCCGATCGGGTCCCGCGCCAGCCGCTGGGCGGCAAGGAATTTCGGTTATGATACCGGAGTTCGGAATGTCGGCTGCATGATCAAATTTGCTGGTTTCGGGCTCCTGGTCAGCTTGGCGGCCGCCGCGGGAGGGCTGCGCGCCCAGGCGCCGCCGACGGTGACGCCGCCCTCTGCGGGCGCGCCGGCGCCGGCTCCAGCCCAGACCCAAGCCGAAGCTCAGGCGGGCACAGCTCCGCCTGGCGAGCTCGCGCACTACCCCAGCCTCGACATCCAGGGCTTTGCCGACATTGATTTCTCCGCCCAGGATCATGCCGCCGCGCGCGTTGGCACCGCGACCGGCTTCACCCCGCCCGGCGCCTCCAGCGATTTCAATCTGGGCCAGTTCGTGCTGCACTTCGCCGGCGCGCTCTCCTCCAAGGTCAGCTACTTCGCCGAGGTCAGTTGGACGTCCGGGGCCAACGGTTTCACCACCACGCTCGAGCGCTCCGTCATCAGGTACGACTACAGCGATTACTTCAAAATCTCCGCCGGCCGCTACCACACGCCCATATCCTACTGGAACACCGCCTACCACCACGGCCTTTGGCTGCAAACCACCATCAGCCGTCCGGAGATGATCCAATTCGGCGGGCGTCTGCTGCCGGTCCATTTTGTCGGCCTGCTGGCCCAGGGTCTGGTGCCGGGCACGGGCTCGCTCAACCTGCACTACGAGGCCGGCGTCGGCAACGGGCGCGGTGCCAATATCGCCGAACCGGGCAACGCCGGCGACGTCAACAACAACAAGGCTTGGCTGGCGACCGTCTATGCCGAGCCCACCTGGGCCTACAAATGGCAGATCGGCGGCAGCATCTACCGCGACCGGATCGGCCCAGCGACCAACATTCCCGGTCCGTTCGGAGAATGGATCCAGACTGCGCACGTCGTTTACACGGGCGAGAGGCCAGAGTTCATCTCCGAATTCGCCAACGTTCAACACGCCCGAGTCGGCGCGCCCGGGACCTGGAGCAGCCAGGCTTGGTATGCCCAAACCGCCTACCGCCTGCCTTGGCTTCAGGCCCGATGGAAGCCCTACTACCGCTTTGAATACATTCATATCCCCACAACCGACCCGGTGCTCAACCCCCCCGGCGATGCGCTGCCCTCCTTGTCGGGCTCGATCATCGGCGTGCGCTACGATTTCAGCTCGTTCGCGGCGTTCAAGGCTGAATACCGCGACTCCCGCCGCGCGCCCAATCAGCCGCGCATCCACGGACTTTTCTTGCAGACCGCATTGATGTTCTGAGCCCCCGATGTCGCGCCACCCCATTCGCACAATCTCGGCTTGGCTGGCGCTGCTGGCGCTGGCGGGCGCGGTGCCGCCGCGGCCGCAGGCGCGGCGGCCGGCACATACCGCGGTGGCGATCCTGGTCAATCCAGGCACCCGCACCAGCAACCTCAGCCTGGCGGAGTTGCGCGCCATCATGCTCGGCAACCGCCAGTTCTGGCCCGACAACCAGCCCATCGTGCTGCTGGTGCGCGCGCCGGTGACGCCGGAGCGCACCGCGGTGCTGCACATCATTTACCAGATGTCGGAGGCCGAGTTTCGCCAATACTGGATCGCCAAGATCTTCCGCGATGAGACCGCGACCGCGCCCAAAATCGTCTACAGCGCCTCGATGACCAACGAGCTGGTGGTTGCGATTCCCAACGCGATCGCGTTCCTGGCGGCCGATGAGGTCCAGCCCGGACCCAAAGTGCTGACGATCGACGGCAAGAAGCCCGGCGAAAAGGGCTATCCGCTGCAATGAAGCGGGGTCCCGCGCCAATCAATAGCCCGGTGCGACCATGACAATTCGGCGGAAACTGAGCCTGGCTTTCGCCGTCATCCTGCTGCTATTCGGCCTGAACCTCGCGATCTACTCCTGGGGCTCGGCGGCGCGCACGCGCGCCGTCCGCACCCTCAGCCGGGCGCTGACGCGCGACAGCCTCATTGCCGGCATCGAGCAGAAACTGGGCGACCTGCACAAGCAAATCACCGTCTTGGGCGGCATCAGTGCGGGCGCGGGCGCGGCCGCCGCCAGCCCGCAGGAGGTGCGCCAGTTCACATCGCAACTGGACGCCATCGCCAGCAGCATCCGGCAATTGGGCGCCTTGGCGGGCGATGCCGCCGAGCTCAGCGAGGTGGACGAATTCGCCTCCACATTCGCGCAGCTTTCCGCGTCCTGGGCGCGCTACTACCAGGACTTCGGCGTCCACCCCGAGCTGGCGGTGATGGAACAGGCGCTGCATTCGGACCCGCTCAGCGCGCAGTTGTTCCAGCGCAGCCTGCCGGCGCTGGCCGACGGCGAGGCGCAGCGGGTGGCGCAGGCGAAGGCCAATTTCGATCGTGCCTCCCGCATCACCGATCGCGTCAGCATGGCCATTTTTCTGCTCACGCTGCTGACCTCGGCAGGCATCGCCGTGCAAATGTGGCGGGAATTCGCGGTTGCCATGGGCGAGCTCACCGCTGGCGCCACCGCCTGGGGCGGCGGCCGGCTGGATCACCGCATGCCGCCGCGGTGCGATGAGTTCGGGCGATTGGGCGCGGGCTTCAACCAGATGGCCGCGTCGCTGGCGGCGGCGCGGGAAGCGGTGCGCCTGCATGCCCTTGAGCTCGAGGCCGGCAACCGCCAGTTGGCCGATACCAACCGCCAGATCGAACAGCAGAAACAGGTTTCCGAGGCGCTGCTGCGCAACATCCTGCCCGTCGCCATCGCCGAGGAGCTGCAGTCCCAGGGCGAGGTCTCGCCGCGCTATTTCGAAGACGTCACCATTCTGTTCACCGACTTCGTCGGCTTCACCAAGGCCAGCGAGAGCCTGCCGGTGGAGGAACTCGTTCGCCGCCTGCATCAATGTTTCACCCGCTTCGACCAGATTGCCGGCGACTGCGGCCTGGAAAAACTGAAAACCATCGGCGATTCCTACCTGTGCGCCGGCGGCATTCCCGCCAAGAATTCCTCCCATCCGGTGGACGCGGTGCTCGCCGCCTTCGCCATGGTCGAGGCGCTGGGCGAGGCGGCGTCCCTACCCGCCGGCGCGCCGGGATGGCCGGTGAGGATCGGCATCCATACCGGCCCGGTGGCCGCCGGCGTGGTCGGCATCCACAAGTTCGCCTTCGATGTCTGGGGCGACACCGTCAACTTCGCCTCCCGCCTGGAATCGGCCAGCGAGCCCAATCGCATCAACGTGTCCCCCAGCACCCGCAGCCGCATCAAGGATTTCTTTGCCTGCTCGCCGCGGCGCCTGGTGATGACCAAGGACAACGTCGTCCAGGAAATGTACTTTGTCACCGGGCTGCGGGAGGACTTGCTGGGCAGCGCGTCCGAGCCGGCCGCCGCCGCCTTCTCGCGCCGCTACCAGATTTACTTTGCCCGCCAGCCTCCGCCCCTGCCCGCGTGCCTGGCGGCTCCGGCCGGCTGGGGCTCCGAGCCCTGTGTCGACGGAAGCGACGGGCCGCGATACTGAATCGCGAGCACGGTGACATCGTCGCTGGCGCGGCACCCGCCCACGAACTGCTGCAGTCGCGCCAGCAGTGCGTCCACCAGGGCCTGGCTGTTGGCTCCGGGTCCGGCCTGCG
The DNA here is from genome assembly GCA_035553115.1 of Terriglobales bacterium. Classification (GTDB taxonomy): domain Bacteria; phylum Acidobacteriota; class Terriglobia; order Terriglobales; family SCQP01; genus SCQP01. The sequence continues at coordinate 6,128 of DATNED010000031.1, forward strand.
ACAGCGCCTGCGCCGCCGCCTCCACCCCGAAAAAGCCGCCGTCTTCGCGCATCGCCTCGGTGACGCCGTCGGTGTACAGCACCAGCGTCTCGCCCGCGCCCAGGCGCAGGCCGGCGATGGCATATTCCTCTTCCGGCATCAGCCCCAGCACCATGCCGCCGACCTTCTCCACGCGCTCGGCCGCGCCCCCGGCGGTGACGATCAGCGGCGGCTCGTGCCCGGCATCGGCATACGTCACTGCGCCGGTGCGCAGGTCGAGCACCCCGGCCAGCGCGGTGACAAACATGGAGCGCGCATTGTTCGCGCACAGGAAGCGGTTCACCTGCCCGAGCGCGTTGCCGAGCGCCTCCGGCGCGGCCTGCGCCGCCATTTTGAATGCGGTGCGTGTCATCGCCATAAACAGCGCCGCCGGAATCCCTTTGCCCGAGACATCGCCGATCATGAAGCACAGGCGGTGCTCGTCCAGTTGGAAAAAGTCGTAGAGATCGCCGCCCACCTCATACACCGGCATCAGCGCTGCGGAGATGTCGGCGCCCCCGGTCTCCGCCAGCGCCGGAAGTGCGTGCGGCAGGAGCCCGGCCTGGATCTCGCGCGCCACCTCCAGCGATTGCTTCAGCGCTTGTGCCCCCAGCAGCGCATCCACCGCAGCTGCGCGCTGCAGCGCCATCGCGAGGTGCACCCCGATGGCTGCCAGAAACTGCTCGTCGCCGGCGGTGAAGGCCCCGCCCCGCCGGTTCAGCGCCTGCACCACCCCCACCAACTCGCCGCTCTGGTCGAGAATCGGCGCCGATAACAACGAGCGCGTCCGGAACCCCGATGCCCGGTCGTAGGCGGGATTGAAGCGCGGGTCGGCATAGGCATCGGCGAGGTTGATCGCCTTCCGCGTCGCGGCGGTGGCGCCGGCAATGCCGGTGCCGAACGGCACCCGGATCTCCTGCTCCACCGGCGCGCTCACGCGGCTGAGCAGCATCTGCGGCTGCTGTGCGTCCACCAGGAACAGCGTGCTCCGCTCCGCCTGCATGGCAGTGGCCACTTCTCCCACCATGAGCTTCAGCAGCGGCTGCAGTTGAACCTCGAGCGCCAAGGCGTGGGCGATGCGCAGCAGCGTTTCCAGTTTCCGCCGATCATCGCCGTCGGCTTCCCTGCGGGCGCGTTCCATTGCGCCTCCCAATGTAGCACCCGTCGGAACTGACCGCCGACGGCGGCCGGCAACGGTCGCACAATGGTAACCATGGCCTTCCGGCGGTTGGTGATCTAATCGTGCATGAACGTTTGGCGATCCCGCGCCTCGCGCACAGCGGGCCTCGTCGTGTTCCGCGACCCGCGCTGCAGACAAAGAAGTTGCTCCTCAAAATGGGACAAAATTGCCAAACTTCCGCAGCCTGGCACACGCGCTCTGGTTCCATCCCTGCGCCGGCGCACGTGCCATAATTTGAGCAGGAACGCCGGGAGAACACTGCCATGCTGCGCTCGCAATGGATCGCCGATCGCGCCGCCCGCCAAGCCAAGGCGGGCTCGGATGCCATGACCCAGCTTCATTTCGCCCGCCGCGGCGAAATCACGCCGGAGATGGAGTACATTGCCGAGCGCGAGGGCATCTCGGCGGAGCTGATTCGCACCGAGGTCGCGCTGGGACGGCTCATCATCCCGGCCAACATCAAGCATCCGGAACTGGAGCCGATGGGCATTGGCGTGGCGACGCGCTGCAAGATCAACGCCAACATCGGGAACTCCTCGGTGAGCAGCGACCGGGCGGCGGAGTTGGAGAAGCTCCACGTGGCGGTACATTACGGCGCGGACACGGTGATGGATCTCTCGACCGGCGGCGACATTCCCGCCATCCGCGAGGCGATCCTGCGGCGTTCCCCGGTGCCGATCGGGACGGTGCCGATCTACGAGGCCATGACCAAGGTGCGGCGGACGCGCGACCTGACCCGCGAAATCCTGCTCGAAACCATCGAGAGCCAGGCGGAGCAGGGCGTGGACTACATGACCATCCACGCAGGGATCCTGCGCGAATACCTGCCGCTGACCAAGAACCGGATCACCGGGATCGTCAGCCGCGGCGGGGCGCTGCTGGCGGAATGGATGGTGGAGAACAAGGCCGAAAACCCGCTCTACGACTGCTTCGACGCCATCTGCAGGATCTTCCGCAAATACGACGTTTCGTTCTCGCTGGGCGACAGCCTGCGGCCTGGCTCGCTCCACGATGCCAGCGACGCGGCGCAGTTCGCGGAACTGAAAACGCTGGGCGAGCTGACGCAGCGGGCCTGGGAACAGGAGGTGCAGGTGATGATCGAAGGGCCGGGGCACGTGCCCATGGACCAGATCGCGCTGCAGGTGGAAAAGGAAGTCGAGCTGTGCCACGCCGCGCCTTTCTACACCTTGGGTCCGCTGGTCACCGACTTCGCCCCCGGCTACGACCACATCACCAGCGCCATCGGCGCCGCCATGATCGGCTGGCACGGCGCGGCGATGCTTTGTTACGTCACCCCCAAAGAGCACCTGGGCCTGCCCAATGCCGACGACGTGAAGCAAGGCCTGATCGCCTACCGCATCGCCGCCCACGCCGCCGATATCGCACGGCACCGGCCGGGCGCGCGGGACCGCGATGATGCCTTGTCGCGGGCTCGCAAGGCGTTCCGTTGGGAAGAGCAGTTCGCGCTGGCGCTCGATCCCGAAACCGCAAGGGCGATGCATGACGAATCGTTGCCGCAGGAGGGGTACAAGACGGCGCATTTCTGCTCGATGTGCGGCCCTGCGCACTGCTCGATGAACCATGCGAGCGTGGACGAATTCGTGGCGGCATCGCAGGCGTAGGGCATGGGCGAGCTTTCTCCTGCGAACGAGAAGCTTCGTTCCGAATTCAATGGATGGGCGACGCGCGGGAAGGGCGCCTCGATGGAGCGGCATCACCGCGCGATCACCGAGCGCGCGCTCGCGCGCCTGGGCGTCGGCACCGGGAACCGGGTGCTGGATCTTGGCTGCGGATCGGGATGGGCGACGCGGCTGGTCGCGCCGATGGTGGGTCCGCGCGGGATCGTGGTCGGGTTGGATCTTTCCGACGCCATGATCCGCGAGGCGCAGGAGCATGCCGATGCGCCGCGGAACGCGCGATTTGTCTGCGCGCCGGCGGAACAGATTCCCTGGTCGAATGACTTCTTCACCCACGTGCTCAGCGTCGAGAACTTCTATTACTACAGCGACCAGCGCGCCGTGCTCGACGAGCTGCGGCGGGTTTCGGCGCCGGGCGCGAAACTTGCGCTGCTGATGTGCCTCTATTCGGGAAGCCCCAACGCCGAGCGGTGGGCCAGCCAACTGGCGGTGCCGGTGCAGGTGCGCTCGCCCGAGGAGTACGAGGCATT
>DATNED010000032.1:0-30089 GCA_035553115.1 Terriglobales bacterium
TTGCTGCGCCTGAGCCCGCTGGCCAATGACGAGCCCTCGTCGCCGCCCGCTCCCGGGGTGGAGCGCATGGGCGATCGCATGTGCGTGCTGGCCGGTCCCGCGATGCAGGCCGCCTACCAGCAGGTTTTGCAGGTAGCCAGCCTGAACGTGCCGGTGCTCCTGCTAGGCGAGAGCGGAACCGGCAAAGAGGTTCTGGCGCACCTGGTGCATCACCGATCCCCGCAAGCCGCCCGGCCATTCGTCAAGGTCAACTGCGCCGCCCTGCCGGCCGATCTGCTGGAGAGCGAATTGTTCGGCTACGAGGCCGGGGCGTTCACGGGCGCAGGCAAAGCCAAGCCCGGGAAGTTCGAGCTGGCCCGCGGCGGCACGATTTTCCTCGACGAAATCGCGGAAATGCCGGCTTCGCTGCAGGCCAAACTGCTGCATGTGCTGCAGGACGGCAGCTACACCCGCCTGGGCGCAACCAAGCCCTCGACCACCGATGCGCGCATTATCAGCGCGACCAACATTGACCTGCAGGGGGCGTTGGCGGACCAGAGCTTCCGCAGCGATCTCTACTACCGCTTGAGCGGCTTCACCATCGAGCTGCCGCCGCTGCGCCAGCGGCGCGAGGAAATACCGGTTCTGCTGCGGCACTTCATGACCCGCTTCGCCGAGACTTTTGTGCGGCCGTCGCTTCCGTTCTCCACCGAGCTGCTGCAGGCCTGCACCGAGTACCACTGGCCGGGCAACCTGCGCGAGATGGAGAACTTCGTCAAGCGCTACCTCATCCTTGCCGACGAGGGCATGGTGTTGGACGAGATGCAGCGCAAGGCCGCCGCCGCGCCGGTGGCGCCGCCGGCGCGCCCCTCCATGCTGGCGGCGCGTCCGCCCGCGCGCGTGCCCGGGCAAGCCGGCGATGCGCGCGAGGCCCGCGACCTGAAATCGCTGGTGCGGGGATTGAAGGGCGAAGCCGAAGCCGAGGTGATCGCCGAGGTGCTGGCCCAGGCGCATGGCGTGCGCAAAGAGGCCGCGCGCATGCTCAACATCAGCTACAAGGCGTTGCTGTACAAGCTGCGCATGTACGGCTTGGACAACCCGTCGGAAGCGAAGGCCGACCGGGCGGCTGCGGGTTCGTCGCACTAATTCGGAAGGAATCTGCCGAGCAGCGGGAGGCTGGGGTTGGCCAAGCTCATCGCGATCGTGGTCGCTTGCTCAATGCTCTCGCCAGTCTGCATTGGCGCCAGCACGCGCACGATGGCCCCGTCGCGGCGACCGTCGCGCATCGAGTCCCAGACCAGATAGAATTTGCCCCAATATTCGCTGGCGATGATCCGCCCCTGGGCTTGGTACCAATACAGCACCAGGTCGCGATTGCCTTCGTTTTCGACCACGTAGCGGTTGATCATCGTCCCTGGAGGCGCCGACGCAAGCGGGATCTCATCGCTGAGGATCGGCTCCCAGCCCGCGCCGGGCAGGCAATTTTTCGGGGAGTGCATGCTTTCGCCGGCGCGCTGGCTGCGGTAATAGGCAACAAACAATTGAGCCTGATCGCCGCCGGCGGTGGCGTAGTCGCGGACCATGTAATCGTCGGCTTTCAGCACGTCCAGCACATCGGCAGTGAGGCTTCCTTGCGAGTGCAGGTGCCAAACGCCTACCTCGGCGGGGAACCGATCGAGGGGCTGGCGCAGCGGGACAATGGGTGAGCCCCGCAGCCGCGCCCGAATCGCAAACGTAGCCACCAGAACCAGAGCCAAGACAAGCCAGTGGCGGCGCTGCACCTGGGGCATGGTTAGGCCCCTGCCTTGGGCTGCGCACTGGCACGCGTCGTCCACCGGCGCAGCAGGCTCGCCTCGCCCAGCAGCGCCATGAACGCCACCAAGAAGATCAGCCAGCCAGAAAATGCATGGAAGAAGCCTTCGCTGTACTCCGGGCCGAACCACCGCCCGAGCAGGCCGCTGGCGGCAATCCGACCGGCATTGGTGCAGAGCGCAATGGGCACGGCGCTGAGCACGATGGTCAATTTCACCCAGAATCGGACCGGTACGAAATACACCACGAGCATCGCAAGCGATATCAGGCTAAACAAGGAGCGAATGCCGCTGCAGGCCTCCGCCACATCCAGCGCGCGCTGCGGCAGCAGCAGGATGTTCCCTTGCCGGAAGACGGGGATCCCGCACATCGTCAGCAATCCGGCTGCCCAAGTCGAGGCCAGCAGCTGCAGCGGAAATGCGACTGCGTTGAACATCAGTTGCGGCAGCGGAATCGCAAGAAGCAACAGCGTGAGGGAGAACATTTGCAGGCGCAGATGCTTCCATCCAAATACGTAGACAATGCCGCCGGCGATCAGCAGGAGCAGGGAGGTCCTTTGCAGGAAATATTCAGCCCCCAAGTACCCCACCAAGTATTCGGCCTGCGAGAGCAGGGCCAGCGCCAAGCCCCAATGGCTCGGCCGCGCCGGAATCGCGCGCAGCCGCGCGCGTTGCTGCCAAACAATGAAGGCGACGGCGAATGGAATGATGAAGCCGTGGGAATAATTCGGGTTACTGTACCAGTCCGCGAAGAGCCCCACCAGCACCGGCGCATAGACGATCGCCAGCGCACCTAGCGCCAATCCGTAAATCGAGCCCACTGACCATCGGCTCTCACCGCGCTCGCCGACCGCCGACCCGGCGGTTCTTGCAACCTCGCTTGGCAGCGCCACGCTTGGATTGTCGGTTGCCATCTACCAACCAGTATCGACCAGTCCTCGGTTCGCGTCAGGGCAAAAAAATACCCTGAGAGTCCGGTCGTTAGCCCGTCTCTCAGGGTAGATTCTACCTAGACTTGGCCTTCAAGCAGACGCCGCTTGAAGAAAAAGCTCAATGCGAACAGCCCGGTGCCGAGAAGCGCCAGCGAAGCAGGCTCCGGAACCGCGAGCGTACCCGACACCGAATCCTTCACCGTACCCGAGATGTTCAACAGGTCGGTGAGCGAGGAGGCGGTGGAATCCGAGAAGCTGAATTGCAGCGACCCGTTGCCGCCGGTCGCACCGACAAATTGGCCGAGGACCGTGCTGGTGCCGGTCGTCACGTGCAGGTTGGTGAGGTTCATCGTGACCTGGTACGCGCCGCTGCCTTGGATGCTCTGGATCTGCAGCAAGCTCACGTTCGCGGACAACGAACCGGCCGCACCGCCGTTGATGGCGAAGGTGCCGCCGCCGGGGCTGAAGCTGGCCGACTCGATCGCGCCGTTGAAGACCACAGGGCCGACGAGCGTAAAGTTGGAGGTCGGAGTGATGGTGACGGGTGCACCCACCAGCGAATCGCCGGGCAGCGGGGTGACGGTCAAGCCGGTAAACGCGAAATTGACGCCCGATCCGGTTTGGGTCAGTGCCAAATCGCCAGCTGCCGAGCCGGAAAACGGAATCTGATCGGCGCGTGCTTGCAGAGATCCCAACATCAGGGCCCCTGCGAGTGCCAAGCCAAACAGCGAATTAAATGCGAACTTCCTCATGTGTGCTCTCTCCTTGATACAAAAACTAGCTAGCGTTGAATAACCAAACAACTGCACTCGAGTGTTTGCCAGAACCGCGCTTTGCCGATTCGGACTGCACCCTTCTAGGTGCACGTCAAGTGCCTTTTGCGAACCGCGCTCGCCGCGGTGATTGAATCTGTAAGTAACTGATTGCAAACGGCTTACGTTTGCCAATCCGGTATGCAAAAGTTTGCGCAAACCGGACCGCCGTCCGAGCCAGCGTGAGAAGGTGCATCATGCTGCATCTTCCCGGCGCGGACGTCCGGCGAAGCCGCCGATGAGCGCCAGCCCCAGCACCGCGGCTCCCAGCTGCCACCCGGTGGGGGGCTCGGGCACCGTAATGCTGCCCTGCAGCGAATCCCACTGCGGGTTGCTGTAGCTGCTATCCGGCGTACCCAAGGTCAGAAGGTCGCTCAGCGTTTGCGGTCCACTTGCAAAACTGAAGGTCAATCCGCCCTTGCCGCCCGAGCCGACACCGGCCCAGGCATTCATGAGGTTGCTGGTTCCGGGCGTGATCACAACCGAGGTAAGCCCGATGTTGACACCGAAGAACCCGGCGATCTGGGTGTCGGCAAAGAGGTAGATAAATTGGACATCGGCCGTCAAAGTTCCCGTGCTGGCATCACCGACGCTGACGGTGCCGCCGGCGCTGGCGAACTGCGCGGTCTGGAAATCACCAACGCTGGTGACGGGCCCGCGCAGGAGAAAACCGATTCCCGATGGTGCCAGCACCATGGCAGCGCCATTCAGCGTGTCTCCACCGGAGATCCCATTGACGGTGAGTCCGCTGAACGCGAAGTCGACAATCGGAGTGGTGGGAGTGCCTATTTGAGTGAGCGTTAGCGAGCCGCTGAACGGAATTTGACTGGCCTTAGCTGGGCCGCAGACCAAGATCGCGAATGCCGCCAAGCACAGGGGGAAAGCGAATTTTCGTAGCATGAATTACAGGTGTGCACTTTCTTGCAGATGATCAAACAGCCAGCCGCCCATCGGCTGCTGCCCGGATGCGATGCAGTTGCAGGGCCAAAACACGCGGCGGCGGAGGTTGCTCGTAACTAGCCTAGAAATAGACTCACTCGCCGCCAAGGCTTGCAGCCGGTTGCGCATTCCCGATCACGCCGCGGCTTGGGAAGGATGGCGCAGTCGGCTGCAGGTCTAGCGGGAGCTCGAAACAGCGACGGCGGTGTGGGCGGATTTGCGTGCCACCGCGCACAGGAACTCGCTGCGGGACGAGATCTTGCGCAGGACGCGGAAGGCTTGGCATTCCAGCCATAGCAACGGACCCATGCCGACCAGGCGCGGACGTCCCATGTGGCCATGAACCTGGGTCTCAGCGAATCCGGATTGCTGCAGCAGCATCTGCAGTCGCCGTGGTGTGTTGGCGCGAAATAGCGTGGGGAAAATATCTTCGGGCTTCATGCCGGTGATGCGCGCCAGCGCCAGGCGATGGAACCAATAGGGCGTCAAGCGCGCAATCATCGTGGACCAGTGGCGCAGGTTAGGGGTGTTCACGATCAATTGGCCGCCCGGCTTCAGCGCCGCATGGAACTGCGCGAAGGCGCGACCAGGGGAGGCCACGTGCTCGATGACGCCATTGCAGGTAATGAGGTCGAAGCTGTTCGGCTTGAAGCAGAGCGCTTCCAGATTGCAGGCCACGCGCCGGATCGAACTCGGTGCTGCTAGCGAGGGCGGATCAATGTCGCAGCCCACGAGGGGATTGCCCAGGGAAAGCAAGCGTTGCTCGAGCGCCGCACTGCCAGTAAGCCAAGCCGGAACCAGCGTGTGCCCGCAACCAGCGTCGAGCCACGCGATCCCCGGGCGGGCGGTGGCCTCGACCAGGCGGAAATAGGCGTACTCCTGGTGCTCGGCACCGGGTGCGTACCGCGCGATCATGCGGAAATAACGGTCCCAGCTGGCTTGTGATGGCACGACCCCCCCATTTTGGGCGCTAGCGGGCCCTATTCTACCCCAGGGGCTGCGCAGGCGGGCCTAATGATTGCGCCCCGGATTGACGATAATGGGGAGTGGCATTAAAATTGCAAGATCATTTGGGGATTCCCCATTTATGCGTACAATCTGGCTGAAGGAAAACAGTTGGGGCTTTAGCGTCCAGCGGATCACCGAGATGTGGCAGCGCCATGGTCGCAGCGTGCGCCGGCACTTGACCGTGGCCCGGATCGCCAACGCCGCCCTGCTGGGCACCGAACTCGCGTTGCGCCGCACCCGGATGCACGCACGTCCGCTGGTTACCAAGATCGAGCCTACCAATTTCTGCAACTTCCAGTGCCCCGGCTGCCGCACCGGGAGCGGCGAAGACACCAGTCCGCGCGGGCAGATCGCCTGGGACGATTACGTGCAGATCGTGGACAAGACCGCGCGCACCTCCTTCAAGCTCATTCTCTATATGTGGGGCGAGCCCTTCATCAACAAAAACATCTTCCGGATGATCGAATATGCGGGCACGAAGAACCTCGGGGTGCAAATTTCGACCAACCTCAATGTGTTCCGGCCGGAGATCGATGCGCCCAAGCTGGTGGCCAGCGGCCTCGAGCACATGATCGTCGCCCTGGATGGCATTACCCAGGAGGTCTACGAGAAGTACCGCATCGGGGGCAAAGTGGACAAGGTCCTACGCGGCGTCGAAGCCGTCATGGCGGAACGCAAGCGCCAGAAGCGCAAGTTCCCCTTCGTCGAGCTGCAGTACATCGTCTTTCCGCACAACCGCCACCAAATGCAGGAGGTTCAGGAGCTCGCCGGCCGGCTGGCTGTGGACCGGCTGACCTTCATCGTGAGCAAGACGCGGGAGGAGGCGATGGTCGAGGACGGCCACGCGGTTAAGCCGGAAAAGTGCCACGCGCTTTGGACCATGGCGTGCTTCAATTGGGACGGCAGCTTCTCGCCCTGCTGCGATTCGGTGGACGACAGCTTCGGCAACGGCCTGCACGAGGACTTTGGCGCCCTCTGGAACAGCCCCAAAATGCAGGCTTCGCGCTCGCTTATGACCAACCACCCGCAAACGGGGGTTGCCAGCAAATGCAGCCGCTGCCGCATTTACCGCGGCTACGTGACCTTCCTGCCGGGCGCGGAAGAGTTGGTATCCATTGCCGCCAACGCCAGCCATTGACGCGCGTTTGTAGTTCCAAGGCGGTTTGCGGGTGAGCTCGTGCTAGTCGCCTTGCCGGAAGTCGTGGCCGCCCTGGTGCTTTGCACCTGGGGGCTGTGGGAGCCCTTTGCCGGCGTCCTGGGAATGCTGGTGTTCATCGTCGGCCAGCCCGAGCAGGTGTTCACGATCCTGGGCGCGCTGCACGTCGAGAAGATCTTCGGCGTCCTCATCCTGATCCGTTTCGTGATGCAATACCAGGGCCGCATCCGCGTCTCGCCGATGGGGTGCTGGCTGCTGGCTTTTTATGCTGCCGTGGTGTGCAGTCTCCCGCTCGCGATCTGGAAGTCCAATGCCATAGCCAACGCCACTGATTTCGGCAAGATCATCATTCTGGCGTTGCTGATCATCAACGTGGTGGACACGCCCAAGCGGCTGCGCATCTTCCTGCTCTGCTATGCGCTGCTACTCGGGTACATGGCTGTGTCCGGCATGGTCAACTTCTATCTCGGCTCGGCTGCGAACCATTACTATTCTGGCAACCTCGACCGCCTGGTGGGCCTGACCAGCGACAGCAACGCGCCCGATTCCCTCGCCATCTCGCTGGCCGCTTCCCTGCCCCTGCTGGCGATTTTTATGGCGCGCGGAAAATGGGTTTGGCGCCTGCTCTTCGTCACAATCGGCTTGGCGTGCTTTTGGAGCATGCTGCTCACGGGAACGCGCACCGCGCTCTATTGCCTGGTGGTCGCCGGCCTCATCTACGTTCTGCGCTCAAGCAAACGCGTCAAGGCCATGGTCGCCATGGCGATCGTCTTCATCGGGCTTTGGGCGTTCTTGCCCAACTCCATGAAAGAGCGGTATCTGGTCACGCTTTCCGCCCAGGGCCGCGCCCAAGATCTTGATTACACGCTCCGGCTGATGTCCTGGGAGGGGGGGTGGCATATGTTCCTTTCGAATCCGCTTAGCGGCATCGGCATGGCGGACTACAACGCCGCCAACGGCGTGAAGTATTGGCCCGGCGCCGGGCACAAGCAATGGTTCGACGCCCACTCACTATTTTTCAAGATTTTGGGCGAGCTGGGCCTGTTGGGACTGGTCACGTTTAGTGGCTTGGTCACTGCCATGGTTCGCACCAACGCGCGCTTGCGACGGGTCTTGGAGGCCGACGGCGGCGACCGGATCATTCCCGCCTTTCTCAAAGCGGCCAATTATATTGTGCTGATCCTGCTGCTGGTCGGCTACGGCGCGCATGATCTGTACCGTTCCACTTGGTATATTCTGGCTGCCCTCACCGGCGCGGTGCTGCTGCAAACCGGCGCCCGCGCGCAATCGCTCGCGTCAGCGTCCGCCCCGGCGCCGTCGGCTGGCGCCGGCGGCTACCCCAGCAGCGCCCGAGTATAGTGCCGCTGCACGGCCATGCGGTAGCTTTCGCCGCCATAGGCCTCGGCGCGCGCACGCAGCTCCCGGCCGCGAGCGCGCGCCGCGGCCGGGTCGGCAGCCGCCGCCGCAAGCTCCCGCGCCAGCGCCGCGGCATCCCCCACCGCATAGAGGGGCGCGTTCGCCAGGCCGCGATGGCCGGCGATGTCGGTGAGCACGGTCGGCAGCCCGGCGGCCATGTATTCCAGCACCGCGTTCGGGCATCCCTCGCTGCTGGAACAGCTCACTCCCGCATCAGCGGCCGCCAGCCATAGCGGCACATCCGCGCGCGCTCCGGCAAGCAGAACGTGCTGTTCCAGCCCTCGTTGCGCGATCATCGACGCGAGGGCACCGCGTTCGGCTCCCTCGCCGATCAGAATCATGCGCACGCCCGGCAGGCGGACGCGCAGCAGCGCCGTCGCTTCCACAGCCGTGTCCAGGCGTTTCCAGGCGGAATAATTGGCGACGTTCACGGCGATGTAGGCCTCCTCGGGCAGATGCAACGCTCGTCGCGCCGCGAGGCGCCCGCCCTCGCCCGCCGGCTGGAAGCGATCCAGATCCAGCGCGTTGGGAATGATATCCACGCGGGCCGCGGGCACCTGCTCCTCCGCCTCGAGCTGGGCCGCGACACTGGCCGCGTTGGTTTGCCAGTAGGTGGCAAAGCGATTGGCCAGACGCAGCAGCGGAAGCTGGCGGGATTTTCTCCAATAACCGGCGTTGCGGCGCGCGCAAAGAATTGCGGGAACTCCGGCCCAGCGCGCGGCGAGTGTGCCCCAAAGGATTTCGTGCGGGAATGTCACCTGCACCAGCCGCGGCCGGCGCTGGCGCAACAGCCGCCGCAGCGCGCGCAACATCTGCACGCGCGGTGCGGCCGCAGCCGCGGCAGCGAAGCTCGGCCAGGGCAGGCGCTGCGGCAGCCCCTCCGCCGGCGCATACATGAAATACACCTCCGGCTCGAAATAGCGGGGGTCGAGGGCTTCCAGCGCCCGGCGCAGCTGCAATTCGCTGCCGCCAAGGTGTCCGACGGGCTGATCGCTCCAAGGCCGCTCATCATGCACGATCAATCCGATGCGCACCGGCGCCGCCACCAGCGCCGCTCGCCGCGGTTCGCGCCGCGCACGCAGCATTTGCACTTGAAGCGCCGCCGGCGCCGGGGCCGAGGTCCAGTCCAATTGTGCGTCGCTGACCGGAATGCGGGGCAGCAGATAGGGGTCGGCGTGCGGCCGCGCCAGTCCCGGCCCGGTGGTGACCGCGCAGGTGTATCCCGCCTCCCGCGCCTGCAAGGGCGTAAACACGCTGGTGCTGCCCCACGGATACGAAAGCGGGGTGACCTTCTGCCGCAGCCGCTGCTCCAATTCCTGGCGCGCGTTCAGCAATTCGCGCGCCGCTTCCCCCGGTGCGGCCGAGTCCAAGCGCGTGTGCTCCAACGTATGCGAGCCGAACTCGATCCCCGCCGCGTGCATGCGCGCAACTTCGTCCCAATTCATGAACGCGCGACCCTCGAGCGCGGGCAGGGGTGCAGCCGCTGTGTCCAGCCGGGCGACGAAAGCCTCCGCTTCCGCGCTTGCGCGCCGCAGCAATCTGCGCCGGAGGCGGTCATAGCTCCAATCCTCGGGGCGCAGATCTGCGCACCAGGCCACCCCCTCGAGGGTGCGCTGCGCGCGCTCGAGGCGGCCGGGTTCAGACCGCAGCGCGAGCAGCTGGAAGTGCAGGCGCTCCTGCCAGAAGCGCCGCTCGGTTCCGATGAAATGCATCGGCAGAAACACCGTCGCCGGCAGGCCCCGCCGCTGCAGGGAGGGAAAGGCGTGCTCGAACGTGTCCACCCAGCCGTCGTCGAAGGTCAGCGCGCACCAGGGCCGTCCCTTCGCCGGGCGCTTGCCGGCTGCGATCTCGCCCAGCGGCCGCACCTGGTACTGGCGCTGCAGCCAATCGAGGAGACGCTCGAATCCACCCAGGGAAACCGCCATTTCCGGGTCATAGCAGGAGGCGGCATTGGGCAGCACCCGGTGCAACATGAAAATCGGCGCCCGCACACGGCTCGCCCCGCCCGATGCCAGCGCCAACGCCAAGCGCCCGCCGGGCAGCCGGTCGAGTGCGCGCGCGAGGGTTTGGGTGCGGCTGGCCATCAGAAAACGATTGCGCGGGATTATATCAGGCGCGGCCAAGGTCGCAATGGTATTCTGGGTGCGCCGCGCGCTCCGCCATGCCCCTCTTACCCGCAAACGAGCAGGGCATGCCCACTGGCGTCGCCTCGTTGGCGGGGGCCAAGCAGCGGTTTTCGCGCAATGCGATTTGGAATTTGCTCGGATTCCTGACGCAGATTGGCTGCGCCTTCGTGGTGGTGCCGATCCTGGTGCACGGCCTTGGCGGCGTGCAATACGGCATTTGGACGCTCATTGGGCAAACTATCACCGGCATGAACCTGCTCGATTTCGGGCTCAGCATCGGAGTTGGCCGCTTCTTTGCCCGCCATCATGCTCAGGATGACCGCGAGGAGATCAGCCGCTTGCTCTCCACCGGCTTGGCGGTTTCGATCATTCCGGCTGCATTGATGCTGCTGGGCGGCGCGGCGCTGGCCATCTGGGCCCCGCGCTTCTTTCATTTCCCTCCGGCATTGGATCTGCAAGTGCGGGTGGCGATTATGCTGGTCGCACTGGCGGCAGCGCTGATGATTCCAGGAACCATCCTCGGCAGCGCGATCCCCGCCCTCTCTCGCTTTGATTTGCAGCAATTGCGGAATATTCTTTGGTTCAGCCTGCGCGCGCTGCTGTACTGGGTCGCCTTGCAGCACGGATTGGGTCTGGTGGGGGTGGCCGCGGTGGCGCTGGGGGTGGAGCTAGCCGGCCTGATCTTCGGCGCCGTCCTGGCGATGCGCTTGGTGCCGTGGGTGCGCCTGAGCCGGCACGGCATCTCGATGCGGACGCTACGTCCGCTCATGACGTTCAGCTTTTTTGCATTCCTGCTCTCGATGTCGAGCCAGCTGATTTTCTACAGCGACAATATCGTGGTGGGGGCAGTGCTCGGACCGCTGGCGGTGGCTTATTTTTCCGTTGCAGGAGGGCTGGTGGACCAACTGCGCGGCAGTCTGAAAATCGTCACCACGCTCTACGCCAATCTCGCAGCCCAGATTCACGCCATTGAGGGCCTCGACGAAATGCAGCAACTGTTCCTGGTCGGATCGCGCTTGGCGGTGCTGCTGGTGCTGCCTGGCTGCATAGGGCTGGTGCTTTTAGGTCCGGAATTTTTGCAGCTTTGGCTTGGTCCGGTGTACCGGATGCATTCCATGGCGATTCTCATGGTGCTGATCGTGGTGGTGCTGGTTTTTGCCATTTCGATTTCCTGCACCCAAGTGCTGTATGGCATGAACCGGCACCGAGTGAACGCGTACCTGAGTCTTACGGAGGCGTGCACGAACCTGGGACTCAGCATCATCCTGGTGCGTTACCTTGGCGCGATCGGCGTGGCTTGGGGAACGCTCATTCCTGCCTTGGTGTTCGAGCTCTGCGTGCTTCCCATTTACACCGTTCGCCAGCTCAAGCTGGGCACCCTGCGCTATGTTGGGGGCGTGATGGTGCGCCCTGCGCTGGTAGGGGGTCCCATGGCGGCATGGTGCTGGTTGTGCCACCAGGGCCGATGGGTACGGAGCTGGCATGAATTGGTGCTGGCGATCGCGGCCGGGCTTGTCGCCTTCGCAATCGCATTGCGCGCTTATGGGCTGGAAGCGCCCGAGCGCGCACTGCTACAACGCAAATTTGCACGACTGTCCCCGCGCGCGCGCCGAATTTTGATCGGCCCGCTGCCAGCTTCGGCCGCGGGCTAGCCGCCCGCACCTACGGGCAACTGGCGCCGGGCTTGAGGGTGTACACGCAGGCGAGGGTGGAGAAATTGTCTTGCCGGTCCACCGCCACGATGCCGAAAACCGGCACATCGTTCGGGTTGGCCTCCCAATAGATATAGCTGGTGTTGGCCGCCGAAGGCGAAGCGATGAGGTAATGCTGCGCATCGACGGTCGAGGCGATTGCGGGGACCATATTGCCGCCCCCGTAAAAAAGGTCGTAATACCGCACATTGGGCGACGCGCTCGCCGTCCAACTAATCTTCCATTCCCCGGCTGCGGACAGCTTCGTCGCCGTCACCCCAGTCGGTGGCGCCGGCGCGGTCGTGTCCCAGCCGGCGGTGCCGGCCGCAGCGGTCTGCGTCGCGCTGCCGCCCACGGTCACCTTCATCACATTGGAGAGCTGGCTGCTTTCCAGCCCCGAATATTCTTGTGCCGTCACCGCGTAAAACACGGTCGAGCCCGTGGTTGCGCTGGCGTCGCTGAATGTGCAGGTGCTGCCGTCGGCGCTGCAGACGCTTACGGCGGGCATCGAGCCGAAGGGCCCGGTGTTGCCCGCCCCGCTTACCTCGCTCCAGGAGGTGCCATCGCTGCTGCGGTAGACGTGGTATCCGGCCACCTCAAGATGCGGCGAGTGCGCCGTCCAGCTCAGGCTGACCGGCGAGGTGCCGGTCACGCCCAGCACCGGCGGCGCGGGCCGGTGATCCACCGCCATGTAGGTGCTGTACATGGTGTCATACAAATCGGTCGGGCTGGCGTTCAATTGGTTCGGAAGCGAGAACATCATCTTGGTCGCGTCCGGGCTCTGCACCGGGCCGATATCAATCCCGATCATTTGGTCGTTTGCCACCTGGTTCGGATCCCGCTGGCCATCGTGCACCAGGATCCGCGGGCTCAGCCCTTGCGGATCGCTAACCGGATTGGCGCTGATTTCGCTCCAATCCTGAAGGCACGGGTTGCTTGGTCCCAGCACCGGCGAGGCCGGATTGCAGCCGGCCCCTGCCGTGCTGGTGTACCCGTCGTAGACGATGTAGTTGGAATCGAAGCCGTCCCAGCCCTCATGCCCGACCGGGAATGAGCCTAGCGAGGCCGAAACCGCGCCGCCGTTGAATCCGCCGGCGTTGAATTGCCACGCAAAGCTGCCAGCGCAGGTGAGGCCGCCGTTGGGACACCCGTTCTTCTGGTGGGCCGCCGTGTCGAATCCCCCGTACGCGATCAAGGTGCCATCGAAGTTCGTGGCCGGATGCCCCATGAACGGCACTCCGGTTCCGGTCGAATTGGGATACGCCTGCACCACCGTCTTGCCGTCCAGCGACGCCTGGAAGAACATCGTTTCTCCCACGTCCCCCTGCGGGCCATAGTTGAAGATGAAATGGTCCTGGCTGTCGCGCTGGAAATAAATATCGTGGAAGCCATGCTGATCGAGCGCTTTGAATGGCTGGGTGCAGTCCAGCAAAGGATCGCAAACAGGTATCGTCGGAATGCTGAAGTTGACCGCGAACTGGTCCACGATGGTTCCCGCCTGGGCATCGCCAGGGCGCACGTCCACCATATAGATGTTGGGCACGTAATCACCCAAGGTGCCGTTGGCTTGCAGGGTGGCCTGCGCCGGCGCATTCACGTCCTTCACCATGACGATATCGTTGGCGCTGAGGTAGGACTGGATCTCCTTCGGCACCACGGCACTGGTGATCGGATCGGTCTGCTGCGGCAGCGCCAAAACCGGCGTCATCAGGAAGCCATTGGTTGCATCCACCGCGTACAGCTCCGAGGGTGGATTGGGCGCGCTGTCGTTCGAGGTGACCGAGTAAAACAGCTTGGGATTCACTCGATCCCAGGCTAAATATCGCGCCCCGGACAAGTCCACATGGTCCGCTGCTCCAGCCACCACCGTCGGCCGGATCTCCTGCATCGTGTCCGCCGCGGCGTCAAAGAGGAAATTATGCCCATCGCATCCGGCCTCGTTGGGGATATCGCTGCATGAGGTGAGCGGGAACGGCAACCCCGGCGTACCTGCGAGATCGAAGAGGCTGCCATTCGCGTTCCAGGGCGTGCGGTTCAGCGTCCCCGGGATGCCCCACGTCGGCGGATTCCCCTTCGTGCTCACCGGCGGCGCGTCATTGTCCAGCCGCCAGACCTCCGTGTTGATCGCTTGGCCGTTGACCTGGAAGATCTCATGGAAGATGATGCGATCGGCCTGGAAGGTCCCACTTGCGGCCGCGCCCACCTCCAAATCCGTCCACGGCTTGGGCGCCTTCAGCCCAATCCCGTTGTAATAGGCCACCAGGTCTTCCCACGTCGAACCCGAGGTGAGTGTTACGCTCTCGGTTGCGGTCTTGCTCGAATCGCTCACACTCGTCGCGGTGATTGTGGCGCTGGCCGCGCTAACATCCTCCGGCGCGGTGTAGATTGCCGCGCATGTGCCGTTCGGGCAGCAACTACTCCCGCTGCTGCATCCCGCGTCAATCCCCGCCACCGTGCCCACGCTGGCTTTCCAGGTCACTCCGGCATGATTGGTGTCATTGCTGATCGTCGCCGTCAGTTTCGAGGTTTGCTCCGCTGAAACTGCGGCCGTCGCGGGCTGCCCCGGGGCCACCGTGATCCCAGCCGGCGGCGGTGGCGGCGGCGTCACCGCCGCAGCGGCCGCGCTTCCACCGCAGCCTGACATTCCGAATTGGGTGGCTGAAAGCAGCAGAGCCACAGTGAATCCCGACCATGAACGCCATTGGTTCGTCATTGTGCCTTTTTGATTCCCGAGGGGAATTGTTATTGACTCGGGAATTTTTTTTCAGAAGCATACACCCGGCACTGCGTCGCACGCAATGGCGACCCACATTGGTTATCTGCTGGAATCGCCGCGAGCTTTAGACGACGCCATGAAATGACAGGATTGTCATTGTGATGGGTTCGGGACGCGGGTTGGCAGCGTCCTCTGGTACGCTTTTCTTGCGATGTTTCAGAATGATCGGACCGCCGACCACGTCTTCCAATCGCGCGCGGTGCCACAGGGCCGCAACCTCGAAGACGACCCGGAGGTGATGGTTCACCAGCAGATTGCCCGGCTGAAATTCTTCGAGCAGGAGGCGGGCTGGAACGGCTGCAGCGTGCTGGATTTCGGCTGCGGGAGCGGGTTCAACTCCCAGCTCCTTGGGTCGGCGGCGTCGTATCTGGGATTCGACGCCTTTGCCGACGTCGTGCACCTGGCCTCGCGCCTCTATCCCAGCCACCGCTTCCGGCGCGCGGACGGATGCGACCCCGGGCTGGATTTGGGGCGATTCGAGCGCGTGATTTGCTGCGAAGTGCTTGAACATGTGCCCGACATGGAGACCTTCGTGCGCAACATCGCGCGGCACTTGGAACCCGGGGGCAAGGCTTTCATTACGACACCAAACGTGCAGGTGTTCTCGAACGGCCATCGTCCCAGCCCGGTCAACCGTGAGCACATCCACGAGCTGGATCTAGCCGAATTCCGCGCCTTGCTGGCACCCTTCGGCGAGGTCGCGGTGTACGGGCAGCGCTTCCGCCGCCCCGAATTGGCCGTCGCCTGGCGTGAAGAGGTTGCAGGCAAAATCGCCCTTCTGGAGCACGGCAGGCGCTGGGTGGCGCCGCCTCCGCCCCCAGAATGGCAGCGCCGTTTGCGCTCGATTCCGCCGGTGCGGCTGGCCTGGAGCGTGTACCGCGACCGGATTCTCGCACCGCAGCGGCACCAGCGCGCTCGGCGCGCGCGCCCCTATAGTTGGCGCGATTTCGAGATTTCTGCGCAACTTGACGACGCGCTTTGGTTCTGCGCCATTTGCTCCACCCCCGCCGCTTAGGGCTTGCGGGCAACAATCGTCAGTTCATCCCCGAAATCGCCGATCGAGGCCGCCCAGTTGACCACGGACTTTCCCATCCGCGCGATTTGCGTCGAGGCCCGCCCGCGCCCGGGCCGGTGCAGATCGCTCGATTTCCGCTCCATCGCGCCGCCCAGCTTGCGGCGGCCCACTGCGTTGGCGAGGTAGGCGACCTGCAAGTTCATGCTGGCGCGCTCGATGGCGAAGCCGTGCGCCCGCAGCATCCGCGCCAAACTGGTGCGACTGAAGAACTGAACGTGCCGCGGCGGTGGCTCGCCTACCGGGCGCGAGAACAAGCGGTAGGTGAGCGAGGCGAACTGGGTGGGAACCACGATGAGCGCTGCCCCGCCCGGGCGCAGGACCCGGAAAAACTGGTCGGCCAGCTTGTCGGGTTCGGGCACATGCTCGAGCGTGTGCGAACACAGCACCACATCGAAGCTTTGGTCGGCAAACACGCCGGCTTCGAGGATGCCCTCATGGACGCTCAAACCGAAATGGTCGCGGGCATAGCGTACTTCCCAGGCCGAGCTCTCGACCCCGTGCGGCCTCCAGCCCAAGTCGCGCGCGAAATCCAGCAGCGCGCCGACTGCGCACCCCACGTCGAGCAGATTCCCGCTCTGTCGCACCGCCGCCAGCGGCTCCAGCCGCTGCCGCCACAGGCGCTCGTCGCGCAGCTTCGGGTGCCCGTCCACGAACGAATAGGTGGGGTGCTCTTGTTGGCGCGCGAACTCCTCCCCGTACAGTGGGTCGGCACCACTGGCCGCGAAGGGGTTCACCGCTGCCACGTGGCGGCAGCGGCCGCATTTATGCACGGCCCAGTTGACGCGCACCGGTTGCCAGGCCATAGCGCCGCAGCTGGCGCATGCCAGCGAGGTCGTTGCAGTTCGGGTTGCGATCTCACTCATCTCCCACCTCCATGCCGGGGTTCGCGCCCTGCGGACGCAGCATTGATTCCAGATCGGCGTATTCGGGTTCCAGCTTGCGCTCCTCTTCGGAATTCGCGTAGGCCACGTCAGGGCGGTTGGTCTTGGCCGCGATATCTCGGGTCCAGCGCTCGCCACGCGCCTCGGCCCGCTGCCGCAAGTAGCTATTCAGCCGCTCGGTCGAGCGCGGATAGCCGGAGTTGCGCTCAAACCAGGCGCGCGGCTGAAACCGCTCAGGGCTGGCCAAGACTTCTTCGATCACGCGCGCCAATTCGTGGTCCTCGGCCCATCGTCCAGTCTCGGCGTTGACCTGGGAGCGCGGCCCCACCATGCCGCCGTACATGATCAGCGGCGTGCCCGCCGCCAGCGCCTCCATCATGGAACGGTTGCCGCCCTCCACCCGCGTCAGCAAGACCGCCGCTCGCGAGCGATTGAGCACGTCGTTCACCTTCTCCGCGCTAATGCCGCGAAACAGCGTGCAGTCCTCGCGAACCCCATAGGCGCGCATTTCCGCTTCGAACTCCTCCTGGGTGCGCTCCCACGCGGTTCCAATCAGTGCCACACGCAGCCGCCGCGGCCGCAGCTGGCGCAGGGCGCGGAACAGCACCGAATGCCGCTTGGTGCGCGCGAAGCTGGCCACCATCACCAGGTCGAATTCCTTTTCCAGGCCCATGGGACGGAACACCGCCGGGTCGGTCCATTGATGCGAGCCGATGGCAACGGCCTGCAACCCGAGTGCCGCCTGCGCCAGAGCCGCCTCGATCTCCTCATTGAGGGCTTGGACCACGATGCTCGATCCACTCGACGCAAACAGGCCCCAGTAGGGGCTGGGATAGGGTGTCCAGCTTGGTTCGAGCACGACCGTGTAGCGCTCGAAGAGTGGCCGGGGACGGAACGCCACCAGCAGCCAATCGAAGTAATTCGTGTAGGTCACCATCACCACCCCGCGCTCCCGCTCCCCCGGTGCTTTCAGCAGCAGCAAATTTCCGCCGAGTCGACACTGCTTCGCCGCCGACCACGTCGCCAGGCGCGCGCGCATCCCCTGCGCGGCGGGCGTGCGCAGGAAGGCTTGCGCCAACCGGTTGTCGGCGGGCGAGGCTGGCAATGCGCCGCCGTGCACCTGTTTCACGAAGCGCGCCAATTCGGTTACCGCGGCCTTGCGCCGCCTCGGGTTGCCGGCTGACTCGGTCACCAGTCTTCTGCCGGCGTCGCAATGTCGGGTCAGGGCGGCAAGCAGGTCGCCCCGCCGCGCAGCCGCGCGCGCCCGCTGCACAGTCGCCCAAGAGTAGGCCTGCTGTAGGCTGGGATGGTCGAGATAGAATTCCCGGGCGCGGTAATGGGCGTAATTCAAGGTTGTCCGCCTAGCTCTGTCCCCTGTGGCGACGCCGCCGCGCCGGCGCCGGCGCCGGAGAGGTGTGAAATGCAGAACCGCGTCTTTCCATTGGCTTCGCGCTCGATTTCCTCTACCGCCTCGAATTGCCAGCGCACATCGCTACCCAGGAATTCCACCAGCTTGCGCTGCAGCGGCTCCAAGTCGCGCGGCGTAAACCCGGGCGCGGGCACGTAGCGCACCCGGAAATCGCGCAGCGTCTCTTGAACGATCTGGGTCTTGGCCAGCGCCGGCGCCTCCTGGATTACGCGGTTGGTGAGCGCCACCCCCGGCACCATGCGTCCATCGGGAAGCCGAAAGGTGTCGGTCGTGCGTCCGGCGATGGGCGGCAGCAGCGGCAGCCCGCGGCCGCAGGCGCAGGCCGCCGGCGGCGCCCCGCCCAGCACACAATCGCCGATCCGATAGCGGATCAGCGGCATCGCGTAATTGGTGAGGTCGGTAAGCAGTATCTCGCGCACGGTTCCGTCGCCCCCCGCCAGCGGCACAAACTCCAGATAGCAGGCTTCGGTGTGCAGGTGCAAGCCGGCATGCGCCTCGCATTCGGCTGCCACCATGCCCGAGTCCCGGCTGCCATAGTGCACATAGACCGGCGCGCCCAGCGCCGCTTCGATCACCGGGCGTTGGTGCGGGAGCAGAGCCTCGGCGGTGCAGATCACCGCGCGGGGACGGTGGACCGGGAGCCCACAGTCGCGCAGATATTCGCAGAAAAGGAACAGCGGCGTCGGATAGGCGCAGACTGCCTCCGGCCGGAAGCGGTTCAGCCGCTGGCGATAGCCCTCGAACACGGTGGAATCGAGCGGCGCCGTTGCCGCCCATTCCCGCCGCATCAGCCCGCGGTCGTAGAGGCGCCACTTCCAATTCGGCTCCAGCGGGAAATCGCTCTGCGCGCCCCAAAGCCAAAAGACTTTGGCACCGGGTTGCACCCCGGCCCATTCCCAGAACATCTGTTGGACGGCCTCCCGGCGCGCAACGGCCTGCGGTTCACGCCGGAGCGGCACCGGGGTGTCCGTCGTCCCGCCGGTCGCGGCGGCCAGCAAGTCTTCGAACCGGAATTCGTCCGAGCATAACTGCCGCAGGTTCTGCTTGATGTCGCCGCGTGTCAGCGCGGGGATCTGGGTGAGGTCCTCGGGGCGGCGAATCGCCTCCGGCGCGGCGCCGACCGCCTCCATCCGTTGACGATGGAAGGGGCTGTGGGCCCAAGCATAGCCGAGCAGGCGCTCAACGCCCGCCCACTGTCGCGTCAGATTCTCCTCCAGCGGTTGGCGCTCGCGCCGGCGGAGCGCCGCCATGCGCGCGCTCAATCCCCTGCAAGCAGGGTTGGTGGCGGGCCACAGGATTCGGGTATAAGCGAACGAGCGCAGGGACATGGTCAGGGGAGGCCCGGCGTCTGCCTAGCTCCGTCCTTCCTCGGCGGCCTCGTGGACCACGAAGCGGTATTTGCCGCTGGCTTCGCTGGCCAACGCCGATACCTCCTCGATCCGCAGCGGCACCGCATCGCGCAAGTAGGGACGCAAGCGCGCCCGCATCTGCTGGCGGGCCTGCTCATCGAATCCCTGCCCCGGAATTACGCGGAGCCGGACCTCACCCTTGCCGCGCTGCACAAACTGCACCTGCCGCACAGTCGGCATGTCGGCGAACACCAGCGTCAACACCGGTCCCGAGACCGAAGCGCCATCCGGCAGCTCGAGGAAATCGGTGGTCCGCCCCTCGACCGCGGCCAGCCGCGGCAGCTGCCGCCCGCATCGGCATGCGCCTTCGGCCCAGCGCGCCACATCGCCCACTTCATAGCGGATCAGCGGCATTGAGCGGTTGAGCAGGTCGGTGATCAGCACCTTTCCCCACGGTTCCGGCACTCCCGGCGCGGACACGATTTCCACCAGCAGCGCCTCCGCATTTACATGCATTCCGTCGTGCTCCCGGCACTCGCTGGCGATCACGCTCACTTCGCGGCAGCCGTACCGGTTGAATACCTTTCCGCCGAAGGCGGCCTCGATCTGCTGGCGATGCTCCGGAAGGAGCACCTCCGCGGTGGTGATGACCGCCTCGAAACGGATGTCGGTGAGGCCCCGCGCGAGCACGTGCTCGGCCAGCGCCGCCGCTGAGCGCGCGTAGGCCAGCAAAAAACGCGGCCGATGCTTGCGCAAGGTGACCAAATAGCTCTCCCAATTCTGGTCCGAAATTTGTGCCGTGTTGAAGAACAGAAGACGGTGCAGCGCGTGCTGGCGGCACCACGCCCACCAGCCCGCCGTCGGCACTTCATCCAGCCGCGCTCCCCAGAGTTGCGCCACCCAATCGCCAGGGCGCATTCCCGCCCACGCGTTGTGGCGGTGGGTCGAGGCCATGCGGGTAGCCATCCGCCTCCGATCCACTAGAAACTGCAGCGGGCTCCCGGTCGAGCCACCGGTCTGATTCCCGATCCGGTCCTTGGCCGGATAGGGGTCGGCCGCCAGCTCCAGCCGGTGATCCTGGATTTCCCGCTTGGTCAGCGGGGGTATCCGTTCCCATCCCTGCACTCTGCCGTCGGCGGCCCACTCGATCCCTGCCGCGCGAAAGCGCTCACGATAGAAACGGCAGTTGGACTCCGCGTGCCGCACAAGCTCCAGCAGCCGCCGCTGCTGCAGTTCGGCGAGGTGCGCCGGTTCCCAATATTGCGTGCGCTCGAGTTCGCGTCGGAACCTCGCGTACCCTCGGTGCTCCTTCAACGCCCAAGCCGGAAACACCGTCGCCCCCACCGCCCGCTCGCTCCAGCGCCGCGCACTCATGCCGGCACCAAGACGGCTTCCAATTCGGGCGCGTACAGGTCGCGGATGGTTCGGCTCCCGAACCG
Source organism: Terriglobales bacterium (assembly GCA_035553115.1). Lineage (GTDB taxonomy): Bacteria > Acidobacteriota > Terriglobia > Terriglobales > SCQP01 > SCQP01. Next base: position 20,820 of record DATNED010000032.1, read on the forward strand.
CCGCAAGAGGGCTTCGAGTTTGGCTTCCATTCCCTTTAGGCCGGTGTAGTGGCGCAGCCGCGGCCCAAAGGCGAGCCGCACGCGCGGCTGCTCCGGGTCGATTTCCCAGGGGTGGAGATAGCACACCGGCCGCAATCCTTCCCCTATCGCATGCGAGAGCCCCCAGCGCGTGTACACCAGCGGCGCCAAGCGCCAGTATGCGCCGCCCGCGATCGGCAGCCGTTGCCCAAGCCGCTCCACGCTGGCCATGGGAATTTCCAGCAGCCCGCTGCGCGAATGTTGGAAGGGCCGCCGCGGTGCCCCCGCTGCGCCATAGAGCGGGTGGCGCACGGGATGAAGGCTGGAGTCGTAGCTGAACCCCAGTTCCGCCAGGATCTCCATCGCCCAATCCATTGCCTGCGGCCCCCAGCTGCGGATCGAAAAATTCGGCGCGCGGTAGCCCCGCGCCGCACGCCCGCAGGCGCCCTCGATGGCCGCCTTCGCCCGGCGCGTGTCTTCGCGGAACTCCGCCGGACCGAGCCGGAACACCGGGCGGTGCCATTGGCTGTGGCATCCCAGTTCATGACCTGCCGCTGCGATCCGGGCGATGAGCGTGGGATGACGCTCGGCGACCCAGCCCACCACGAAAAACGTCGCCGCGGCTGCGTGCGCCTCCAGCAGCTCGAGCAGGCGCTCGGTGGCGGCTTCCACTCGCGCCGGCATACGCGGCCACTGCTCGCGGGCCACGACAGCGGCCATCGCCTCGACCTGGAAATACTCCTCCAGATCGATGCTGACCGCCACCTGTGCCAGGGTCTCGCTCATGCCCCCTTCAGTTGCGCAGCATCTGCGCGATTTCGGATTCGCTGGCCAGGTTCTTGTCGATTCGGATGGCCTCGGCCAACTGCGCGCGGGCCTCCGGCTTGCGGCCGCTTCGATACAGCGCGGTCGCCAGATGCACGTGGAATTCGCTCTTGTCGGGCTGCGCCGCCACCGCCTGCTGCAGCAGCGGTATCGCCAATTGGTATACGCCTTGATTGACGTAGATCCAACCCAGGGTGTCGTTGACATTGGGCACGGTCGGCAGGGCGCGCTTGGCCCGCTGCGCAAGCGTTAGCGCTTGATCGAGCTGTTGCGGCTGCGCGCTGAGCAGTGAAGCAAGGTTGTTATCAGCCACCCCGTTATTGGGATCGATCGCCACCGCCCGCTGGTATGCCTGTTCGGCTTGTCCCGTCTTGTTCAATTGCTCGTCCAGCATGCCGAGCATCGTCCAGAGTCCCGCACTGTTTGGGGCGGCCGCCGTCGCCTGGGTAAACTGCTGCTGCGCTTTGTCGAACGACTTTTGCTGGGCGAACAGGATCCCGAGCAGCACGTAGGTGTTGAAATTGTGCGGGTCCAGCGCCACGGCACGCTCCAATGCTTGCTGCGCTGCGTTCGAGTTCTTCTGCTGCTCGTACGCCCGCGCCAATTCGTCTTCCATCGCTGCCATGACCGCCGCCGGCGCCTTGGCGGCCTGCGCCCGTGCCATCTGCGCCTGCACCATCGCCACCACGCGGCTCCCCTGATTGGTGTTGTTGTACAACGCGCTCAGCCCCGCCAACGCCTCGGTGTCGGCTGGATTCAGGGTCAGAGCCTGCTCGAAGGCGTGCTGCGCCGCGGGCCACTGCTTTTGCATCGAGAATATGTAGCCCAAGTGGCTGGGCCCGAGCGAGCTGTTCGGCGATAGCGCAATGAAATGCTGAATCGCGGCCGTTGCCTCAGGATAGCGGCGCAGATTGGCTAGCGCGCTGGCCGCGAAAAAGTATCCTTCGGGCCGGTTGGGTTGCAGTTGCTCCATCTTCTGCGCGTATTGCAGGGCTGAATCCGATTGCTGCCGATTGAGCAGCAATTGCGCCATCGCCATTTCGGCGTCGAAATATCGCCCATCAAGCGTCACCGCCTGCTGGAAGCTGTCCTGGGCACGGTCGGAATTGCCTTGCTGCAGATAGGCTTGCCCCTGCTCGAAGGCCACGCGCGCAACATTCGGATTGAGCCGCTGCGCCGCGCTCAGGAGGGAGAGTGCCTTGTCGGGCTGGTGCTGCTCGAGATACAGGCTGGCGCGCTGCTCCATGGCGGTGATGTCGTTGGGATGGGCTTTCAACAGGTCGCCCAACACTTGGTCGGCCTCGGCGTATTTCTTCTGCGCTTGCGAGATCTGCGCCCATTGCTCCTGGGCCGCCAGGAAACTCGGCGCCTGCCGCGCCAGCCGCCGGTCGATTGCGACCGCCTGGTCCGGCTTCCCTTGGGCAACGTAGAACGACGCGAGCTTGAAATTGGCCTGCGGCGAATCATGCTGCATCGTGATTAATTCCTTGTACAGGGCCTCGGCTTCGTCGAAGCGGTGCCGCGTATAGAGGAAGTCCGCCAGCGACGACTTGGCTTGCGCTGAATCTGGATTGTCGTGCACGCCCTTGCGCAGCGTTGCCTCCGCGCCAGCCCAGTCGTTTTGGGTTGCGAGCAGGCTTGCCAAATCCTGGCGCGCCGGCGCCGAATGCGGATCCAACGCGATCGCACGCTCGAATTCCTGCCGCGCGACATCCATCTTGTGCTGCGCCGCATTCATCACCCCCAGGCTCAAGTGCGCCGACACGCTGCTGGGCTGAGCCTGCACCAGTTTCTCCAGCCGCTGCCGCGCGGCGTCTATCCTGCCCTGCGCCGCGTCGGTGTTGGCCAGCAGGATCTGAGCCTCGACATTGCCGGGGTGCTTCGCCAGCACCGCCTGCCCGATCGTCACCACTTGCGGGAACTGTTTCGCCACGAGATAAAACTGGGCTTCCGCCAACTCTGCGTCCGGATAGTCGGGGCGCAATTGCGCCGCCTTGCGGAAGGAGACGAAAGCCTCCTGCAACTGCTGATTCTTCGAGTAGGCCTGACCCAGCTGGAACTCCAGGTCGGCCGAGGCGGGCGCCAGGGCCAGCGCGTTGCGAAACTGGATGATCGCCTCCGGATACTGCTCCTGGTCCATGTAAGTCTTGGCGCTGGCCTCGAATTTGGCTTGCCGCGCGGCCTTGCTTGCGCAGCCAGCCGAAATCAGCGTGGCCAGCGCCAGCAGCGCCAGGCCGGAATAGGTGCCCGTTTGCTTCATCTTCATGATGGATCGCTCCTTGAAATCGAATTCGGGGAAAGCCGCAGCCGCCCCGTGGCCGGGCGCAGCTGGAACAGCTCCCGCAGTGCTCCCGCTCCCAAGCCCGCATGGATCGCCAGGTACACGGCCGGTGATCGCAGGCCGTGCCGGGCGCCGTGCCGCCACCCAAGCGCCAACGCCGCTGCTGCGATCGCGCCCGCGTACATTGCCAATCCGGCGGCGTTGAGCAGGCGCCAAGTGCCATGGCCCAGCGCAAGCGCCGCCAGCCCTGTCGGCAGCCACAGAAGCCAGAGTGTCGGCAGCCATTGCGCGGCGCTTCTGGCCTTGGGGTGCTTGCGCATAAGCCGCACACGGCCGCGCCCGTAGCGCACCATTTGCCGCCACAGCCCGCCCACGCTGCTGCGTGCGGCGTAATACACCATCGCTTCCGGACACAGCCACGATTGCATCCCCGCCTGCGCCACCCGCTGGTTGAACTCCACATCTTCGCAGGCATCAAAGGCTTCGTCGTACCCGCCGATCTGGCCAAACACCGTGGCATGGTAGGCCGCCCCCGAACTACCCGGATGCACCCAGCCGCGGGCGCTCGCATCGTAGATGGTGGAGTCGGCCCCGTGGCCCAGGCGGCTGGCGCGCACGTGCGCGATGGTCGCCTGCCAACTCACGGCACTGTCGGCTTGCAGCGGTTGCGGACGGCTCATGCAGCGCGCCTGCCGGGCTTCGGCTTCCGCCATTTGTCCGCGCAGCCAATCTCGGCCGGGCAGGGCGCAATGGCCGTCCACGAACACCACCCATTCTCCGCGCGCCGCCGCCACACCGGCGTTACGCCCCGCCGAAGAGCGCCGCCCGGGGTTCATCACGCCGCGGACCCGATCCGGGTGCGTGGACGCGTATGCCGCGATGATATCCGCGGTGGCGTCTTCGCTGCCGCCATCCGCAACGACGACCTCGAATCGATCTCCCGGATAATCCTGTCCGAGGAGCTGGTCGAGCAGTCTGCCCAGGTGCAGCGATTCATTGCGCACGGGCACCACCACGCTCACCCACGGCCAGCGCTCCGGGCGCGGCGCTGGCTGCGGTACCAATTGCTGGAACAAGGCCTGCAGTTGGCCGGCTTGCGTGGCGGGCGCGTAGGCGGCCCGCACCCGCGCCTGTCCTCTCCGTCCCAATTCGAATCTGCGCCCGCGATCTGCCAGTAACTCCTGCATTCGGTCCGCCAGCTCGCGTTCATTGCCGGCCTCTACCAGCTCCAATCCCGGTTCCGCGCCCTCCGCATCTCCGATTTCCGCCACCGCGCCAACCCGCGTCGCAAGGACCGGGACGCCCGCCTGCATGGCTTCCAGCACCACGTTCGGTGCCTGCTCACTCAACGACGGATTCACCACCAAATCGAGTCCCGGGAGCAGCGCGGTCCAATCCGCCACGTGGCCCGCGAATAGCGCCCGCTCGCCGAGCTCGCGCCGCGCCGCCGACGCCTCCAGCCGGCCCCGCATCGGTCCCTCGCCAAATATCAGGAAGCGGGCATCGGGGACGCGCGCTGCCACCCTCGCGGCCGCGCGCAAAAAGCAGGCGGCGCCCTTTTCTGGGCTCAATCTCCCGGCGATCGCCACCAGCAGCGCCGATTGCGTGCCCGCCGCCAGCGCCGGATAACGTTCCAGCACCGCCGCGCGGGCTGCAGCCGGCGCATTCAGGCCCTCATCCTTACGTTCGATCGCGTTCACCACCACCATCGCCCGGTTCTTCGCCAGGCGCCGAGGAAGCTGCCGCACCTGGGTCTGCGAGAGGCAAACGAGCCGCTCCGGCCACGCCAGCAAGCGGCGGTCGAGGTGCTCGAATGCGCGGACCTTGGTGTTCTCGCCGGTGTATCCCCGCAGGAACCAAGCGCACGGAATGCCCGTCTTCCTCGCCACCCAGCTCCCGATCAGGTCGGCGCGATAGCCGTGGGCACAGATCAGCCGCACCCGTTCCCGGCGCGCCACTCGTTCGAGTTCGCGAGCGGCCGCCAGATCGCGCCATCCGCCCCCCCGCAGCTCGAACGCCTCAATGCCCCGGGCGCGCGCAGCCGCCAGCAGGTCGTGTCCCTCGCCACCCACGCCGTCGGCCGTGAAGCTCGCCAGCACCTGGCGGTATTCGCCCGCAAGGCTTGACGCCGCACAGCAGCGCAGGATCTGGTGCTCGGGCCCGCCTACGAAATTGCAGGCGCGCAAGTGCAGCACCGTGGCCGCGGAGTTCATGCCAACTCCTTGCGGTTGGAGGTGTTCGGTCGGCTTCGGGCGCTCCTTCCGGGTTCGCCGCCGTTGCGCAGCACGCACCGCCATGCCGATTCCAGATCCTGCGCGCAGCGATTCCAACTGAACTGCGCGCGCACCCGCTCCGCGCCCTCGCGGCCCAATTGCTGCGCCCGCCCGTCGTCGCCCAGCAACGCGGCCGCGGTCCGCGCGAATTCCTCGTCGCCGTCGGCCAGCAGCAAATGGCGGCCATCTTCCAGACCCAGGCCCTCGGCGCCCACCCGCGTGGATATCACGGCCTTTTCCATCGCCAGCGCTTCCAAAATCTTGATGCGGCTTCCGCCGCCAATCCGCAGCGGCACCACCACCGCACTGGCGCCGGCGAGATGCGGACGCACATCCTCGACCTCGCCCACCAGTTCCACCCCGCAGGCGGCCTGCAAGCGCCGCCGTAGCGCCGCCGAAGGGCGGCGACCCACCACCTGCAACCGACTTTCGGGCCGCAGCGCCCGCAACCGCGGCGCTATCGCCTCGACGAAATGCAGGACCGCATCTTCGTTCGGGTGCCAATCCAGCGCGCCGACGAACACCAGCCGGCCGGCCACCACCGCGCCACTCCGCGGCTGGAACCACTCCAGATCAACTCCGTTTGCGACCACCGAGGCATCATTCGCGCCCCAGGAGCGCGCCACCGAGCACTCCTCGTGGCTCACCGCGGTGACTCCGGCTGCGCGTGCGAATGCGCGCTGCTCAAATCGCCGCATTTTCGCCGCCTGCCATCGGAAATAGAGCGCTCCAGCCGGCCCGCTCACCGCTGCCCGCCGGCGCCAGATTTGCGCTTCGATGTTGTGGCTGGCGATCAAGTGCGGGATGGCGCTGCGGCGAAGGTGCGAGGCGAACGGCGTCCACTCCACCTGCACCAGATCGAATCGGCCCTCCCGCCATAATGCCGCGAGTGCCGCCTCCATCCGGCCGGTGTGGTGCTTGGCCACCGAATAGGGCCATGGCGAGGCACAATTGCATAGCAAGCGCGCGTGCAGACGCCACCCGCTTGCCGGCGACGGGGGAGCCACGGTCAGGCTCTCGATCCCCTCCGATTCCAGCGCCGCCACCGCGCTGCGATCGCGCGCGGCGTCGCCGCTGCCGTACGCCAGCAGCGTTATCGTGTGCTGGTGCGCCAGACGCCGGAGCAGATGCCAAGTGCGCAGTCTCTTGCCCGAATCCGGCGGGTGCGGCAATGCCTCGTCGAGCACCAGCACGCGCAGCCGCCCCTCGCCCTGCGTGCGCACGCAGCCTGGTGTCCAAGCCTCGATATGGGACGCAATTGCCATCAATCCTGAACTCCGCCGCCCCCTCTAGAGCCCGTAAATCCTGGGCCCGCTGTGCGCCCGCAGGGCGTTGCGCGTGTCCACGATCAGGCGCGCGTCGCGCGCGATCTGGGCGTAGTCGAATGCGCTGTGGTCGGTGATGAGCACCGCGCAATCGGCTTCCTTTAGCTGCGACAGCGGCACGGAGCGGAGCTCCAAGCCGGGCTCGTGCAGCGCCGCCACGTGCGGGTCCGTGTAACACACTTGCGCCTGCTTCTTCAAAAGGTGGTGCATGACGTCCAGGGCCGGCGATTCGCGCACGTCGTTGACATCCTTCTTGTAGGCGACGCCCAGCACATGCACACGGGCGTTGCGCAGGGGCTTGCCGTTTTGATTGAGCGCCTCGGCCACGCGCGACACCACGTGCTCGGGCATGCGGCTGTTCACCTGCTGCGCCACCTCGATCAGGCGCGGCTCGAAGCCGTGCGCCCGCGCCTTCCACGACAGGTACACCGGGTCGATCGGGATGCAATGCCCGCCCAGCCCCGGCCCGGGCTGGAAACGCATGAAACCGAAGGGCTTGCTGGCCGCGGCGTCGATCACTTCCCAGACGTTGACGCCGAGTTCGCGGCATAGCAGCGCCATTTCGTTCACCAGCCCGATGTTCACGTTGCGGAAGGTGTTCTCGAGCAGCTTCGCCATCTCGGCCGTCTGGGCACTCGAAACCATCAGCACTTTTTTCAGACCCGTGCTGTAGAGCGCCTCGGTGGCCTTGCCGCACGCCGCCGTGATCCCTCCCACGACCTTGGGAATGTTGGCGGTTTGGAAGCTGGCATTGCCGGGATCCACTCGCTCGGGCGAAAACGAAAGGAAGAAGTCCTGGCCCGCCTTCAGGCCCCCGTCCGACAGCATCGGCAGCACTACTTCATCGGTTGTGCCTGGATAGGTGGTGCTCTCGAGCACCACCAGTTGTCCGGTCCGCAGTGTGGCCCGCACCTTCTCGACTGCCTTGACGATGTAGGAAAGGTCGGGTTCCTTGGTCTTGCGCAGCGGCGTGGGCACGCAAATCGATATTGTGTCCATGGCCTCCAGCCGGCTCCAGTCGGTGGTGGCCTCGAGACGCTGGCCCTGCAGTTGCTCCTGCAACTCGGCGTCGCTCACGTCGCCGATGTAGGAATGCCCGCGGTTCACGAGTTCGGCGCGTTCGGCATCCACCTCGAATCCAGTCACGCAGAATCCGGCGCGGGCAAACGCGACCGCCAGCGGCAGGCCCACGTATCCCAACCCGATGATCCCAACCCGCGCGGTGCGGGTCTCGATCTTGTTCATCAAGTGATCCAACGTGGTGGCGGGCGCGGCGGCAGGTGCGATTGTGGCGCTCATCGGAGTTCTCCTTCGGTCATGGTCTAGCCCAGGGGTCTAGCGGGCACCGCGCCCCAGCGCGATGATCTTGGTGGTCTGAAAAATGATGAACAGGTCCAGCCATGCGGACAAGTTCTTGATGTAGAACAAATCGAATTCCAGCTTCTCGCGCGCGTCCTCCAGGTTGGCGCCGTAGTCACGGCTGACTTGAGCCCAGCCGGTGATGCCTGGCCGCACGCTGTGCCGCATTTCATAGTAGGGGATGGCCTTGCGGAACTCCCGCACGAAAGCCGGGCGTTCGGGCCGCGGTCCCACCAGCGCCATTTCCCCGCGCAGCACGTTGAACAGCTGTGGCAGCTCGTCCAGCCGCAGCTTGCGCAGCCAGCCGCCGATGCGCGTGACGCGCGGATCGCGCGCCTGCGCGAAGGCCGGTCCGCTCGCGCTCTCGGCGTCCGCGCGCATGGAGCGGAACTTGAGTATGTCGAACTCCACGCCGCCCTTGCCCACCCGCGTTTGGCGATAGATCACCGGGCCGCGTGAATCCAGCTTGATCACCGCAGCAACCAGCACCAGCAGCGGGCTCAGCAGCACCAGGCCGATGACCGCTGCGGCCAAGCTGGTGGCGCGCTGGTACAGCCGCAGCCAGCGCGATTTGCGGAAGCCGTCGGAAAGAATCAACCAACTCGGCCGGATGCTGTCCAGCGAAACCCGGCCGGTGATGCGCTCCATCAGCGTGGGCGACTCCTCGATGCGCACCCCGGCCAGCCGCGCCCGGACCAGTGCTTCGGTGGGCAACTGGCTGCGCCGTTCTTCCAGCGCCAGCGCAATGCGCTGCGGCGATTTCGCCGCGATCACCTCTGCGGTCCGCTCCAACCCGCCCAACACGGCCACGCCGCTGGTGCCCGCCATCACGCCCGCAGCTGCCGCAGCATCTTCGCTCACCACCCCGACCAGCTCCAGCCCCAGCTGCGGGTGCTGCTTCAACTCCTGCACCAGGGCCAGCGCCCGGGCGCCGTCGCCCAGAATCAACAGCCGCTCCCCGGCCGGATACGCCCGTTGCGCCCAGTGCATTGCCGCATCCATCGCGCGCCGCCAGCCCAGCAGGATCAGCAGCATCGCCAGCACCGCGCCGATCACCAGCCCGGTGCTTAGCCGCGCCTGCGGCAGAAGCCAATACACCAGCGCCAGCACCAGCGATGCGATGCCCAGCGCCTGGAGCAAGCGAGCGACGACCTCGGCCCCGCCGGGATGGGAATCCGGCGCATACAAA
>DATNED010000033.1:0-2147 GCA_035553115.1 Terriglobales bacterium
GCGGCGCACACCGTGGCCACCACCTCCCGGCCGGGCCGGCCGGTGCGCCCCCGCGTCATCGAAAACGGCCGCGTCCTGCACGCCTGCTACCGCAACGTCGCCCTCGAGATTCAGCAGCAACGCAGCCATTCCCCCGCGGCCGAGGCGCTGGCCGCGGATTTCACCGTTGTAGACCAGCAGCTCCGGCAAATTCTCAGCGACCTGCCTCCGGCCTACTATCGCCTCCTCCCCTCGCTTGCCGATGGTTTCTTGGAGGGCTACCCCCGCGTCTTCGGCCTCGCCTGGGCCTATGTCGCGCATACCGACAGCCGCTTCGCAGCCGAAGGCCTGCGCGATTTTGTGGATGCCTATCAGCGCGTGCAGCCGCTGACGATCGGCGAGCTCTGGGCCGCGCCCCTCACCCTGCGCGTCATCCTGATCGAGAATCTGCGTCGCCTCGCCGAGAGCATCGTGCGCTGCGAAGCCGACCGCGAACAAGCCGATCGCATGGCCGACCGGCTGCTCGGCGCCGACGGGCGCGCGCCCGCGCCCGCCTTCGAAGGCGGCCCCGCGGAGCCCTCGCCCGCGTTTGCGGCGCAGTTGCTCATGCGCCTCCAATACGTCGAAGCCCGCGCCCGGCCCGCGCTGCAATGGCTCGAGCGCTGCTTCCGCCGCCCCGCCGGCGGCCTCGACGAGCTGGTGCGCGCCGAACATCAGCGCCAGGGCGCGGTCAACATCACCGTGCAAAACATCATCGCCAGCTTGCGCGCCATCGCGCTCCTCGACGCCGCCGAGTTCTTCGAGTCGCTCAGCCTGGTGGATGCCTGCCTGCGCCGCCACTCCGCCTTCGCCGACATGGACTTCGCCACCCGCGACGCCTATCGCCATGCCATCGAGGATCTCGCCCGCGGCTCCGGTGTCGCGGAACTGGCGATCGCCGAACGCGTTACCGCCTGCGCCCGGCAGCCGCGGGAGCCGGATCGCGCCCGCGAGGCCGATCCCGGCTTCTATCTCATCGCCGAAGGCCGTCGGCAGCTCGAGCGCGAGTTAGGCTATCGCCCCGGCGTCAGGCTCCGCGCCGCTCGCGCCTGCCGCCGCGCCGGGCTTCCCGCCTACCTCGGGGCCCTGGCGCTGCTGGCGGCTGCGGCGCTCGCCCTGCCCGTCGCCGCCACGCGCGCCCTGCTCGCCCCCAAGGCGCTGCTCCTAATGGCCCTGCTCGCGCTGCTGCCCGCCAGCGACATTGCCATGGCGCTGCTCAACCGCGGCGTGGCCGCCGCTTTGGGGCCGCGCCGCCTGCCCCGCATGGAGTTTCGCCGCGGCCCCCCGCCCGGCCTGCGCACGCTGGTCGCGATGCCCGTGCTGCTGGCCAATCTCACCGGCATCGAAGAGAATCTCGCGCGCCTGGAAATCCATTACCTCGCCAACAAGGAGGGCGAACTCCACTTCGCCTTGCTCTCGGATTGGCTCGATTCCCCCGCCGCGGCCGCCGCCGGCGATGAGGTCTTGCTGGCCGCCGCCCGCGCCGGCATCGCGCGCCTCAATCAACGCTACGGCGTCGCGCTCAGCGGAGGCGCGCGCTTCCTGCTCTTCCACCGCCGCCGCATCTGGAACCCGAGCCAGCGCTGCTGGATGGGATGGGAACGCAAGCGCGGCAAGCTGCACGAGCTCAACCGCCTGCTGCGCGGCGCAACCGATACCTCGTTCCTGCCCGCGAGCGAGCGTGCGCCCGCGCCGCCTTCGGGCATTCGTTTTGTCCTCACCCTCGACGCCGATACCCGCATGCCGCGCGGTGCCGCCGACCGCCTCGTCGCCACCATGGCCCATCCCCTCAACCAGCCGCAGTTCTGCCGCGGCCGCATCGTCGCCGGCTACGCCTTGGCGCAGCCCCGCATCACCCCCCTGCTCCCCGGCGACCGCGGCGGATCCTGGTTTCAATGGGCCAGCTCGGCCGGCTCCGGCATTGATCTCTACGCCGGCGCCATCTCCGATATCTACCAGGATCTGTTCCAGGAGGGTTCCTACACCGGCAAGGGCATCTACGATGTGGATGCCTTCGAGGCCGCCCTGGCCGGCAAAGTCCCGATCAATGCGCTGCTCAGCCACGACCTCTTCGAGGGCATCGCCGCCCGCACCGCCTTGGCCAGCGACATCGAGCTCTTCGAGGAATT
>DATNED010000034.1:0-62994 GCA_035553115.1 Terriglobales bacterium
CAAAAATGGGGAACCGGCCTTTCCCGACCGTCTCGCATGGGGCTTGGACACCAGGAAAAGCCCCACGGCGCAGGACCGGAGTGCCTGCCTGCGGCTTTTTGAGACCACTTCCAGACGCCCCGTATCGCCCCGCCCCGCTCCGCGGAGTCCGCAGTTGCAGCCGTGGCCGGCTAGCCAACGTCTTCAAGGTTTTAGTGGCCGGCTAGCCAGGCCGCGCGCAGCGTTTTCTGCTCGGCGGTGGCGCCGGGGAGTTCTTCGATTGCGCAATTGCTGGCTTGGAGTGCTGTCGGGGTCAGCGTCAACTCGAGGCGCTGGCCATGGGTCATCACCGCCACCGTCGCAGCCCGTCCAGGCGGCAGCGACGCAATTGCGGAGTTCGCGGCCCCGCGGCCTGCGCGCCCGCCGCGGACGGTGGGCGTGGAATCGGGAACGGCTTGCCCATCCACGGATTCCACACTCATGCCATTGCCGAACCCGGCGGTTTCCGCCGGGCTGCCGGGCGCGATGCCGCGGACTTGGCTGCCCGCGAAGTAAAGGCCGCTGTAGCTGCTGACCCCCGCGGGCACGCTGCACGCCAGTTTCAGACCGGCGGCCGAGAGGTACTCGTCATACGGCAACAGCTTGGTTCCGGCCACATAATCGCGGAAGAATTTGCCATACGATATGCCGCCGGCGGCGGCCTCGATCGCGTGCTCGACATCCGAATCGGTGTAGCCGCGGCCGGGGAGGTAGTAGGTGGCGCGCGCGGCGTGGTAGGTGTTGTCCCAGAGCCAGCGCATCGCGTCGTTGAGAGATCGTGCGCCGTGGGTGCGGCGTCGAATGTCGAGATCGAGGACGGCGGCAAGCTGTTCGCCGCGCGTGTAGTAGGAAATGGTGGTAATGCCCTCATTGGTCTGCTGGCGCAGAGGGGTGGCGTCGTGGAACCACGCCGTGAGCGACGAATCCTCGGCGCTCATGAGCCGGTAGGCAGGTGCGGTGAGCGAGATGCCCATGCTGCGGCCGAGATTGCGCAGGTATTCCTCGGACGACTCCAGGCCGCTGCGCTCCATGCTGATGTCGCCGTAGTACTGGGTGAAGCCCTCGGCCACCCACAGCGAGGGTGTCGGATTCTGCCCTTCATAATTCCACGGTCCCAGCGCTTGCGGGCGAATGCGCTTGACGTTCCACTGGTGGAAGAACTCGTGGGCAGCATCGTCTTCCGCGCCCGCGAGGCCGGCATCGGTGCCGAGGCCGGCCGGAATGATGATCTGCGTGCCGAAAAGGTGCTCCATGCCATCGGAGCTGCCCGGATCGAAATGAAAGAAAAAGGTATAGGTGTCCAGCTCGTCGGGCGCGACTACGGCGTTTTCTGTGCCCACCAGCTTCTTGAGGCCGTCCAGCAAGGCCTCACGGTTGCCTTGGTTGCCGTGCACAGTGGCGTAATCATGGATCAGGACGCGGTAAGTCTTGCCGTCCATCTGGAATTGATCGAGGGTGAAGTCAGGCGCGGCCTCGGTGGGGGCGTCAATGAAGATGTCGTAATTGGGGAACCAGAGGTGCGTTTGGTTGAGCTGGCCGAGTTCGTTGAGCACTTTCCAGCCGCGCGGAGTTTGGATGTCGAGAAGAACAGGATTCGGCTTGCCTCCCTCCGGCACCATGTACACCGGCCCGCCATTCAGGTTGGCGTGGGTGGCATCCACTTGAAAAAAGGTTCCGTCCAGCGGGCGCTCGCCGTAGACGCGGTATTCCCACCGGACTTGGCGGCATCCGCCGTTGACAATGACCCAAGTATTGGGGTCGGCGCGGTGGAACGGCAGCGCTGTCCCGTCCACGGCGCACTCGGCAGTCGGCTGCTGCACGTTGACTGCGAAGTTGAAGATCGAGTAGCGGCCAGGGTAAAAGGCCGGCATCTGGATCCGCGATTCCGGCTGCGGCGCAGTGAACTCCAATCGGACCGCCGCCAAATGGTCATTGGGGTGGGTGAGATCGAGTGTGTAATGAAGCGGAGGTAGAGGTTTACCAGCCAACGCTCTGATATAGCTGGCGTTAGGCTGGCCCGCCTGGGCTGCGGCGAAGCCCGCGGCGAGCACGACAAGGGCCGAGGTGCGAAGCATGAAACACTTTGGACCGGGGATCGGTCAACTGTCAACTTTCCAGCTCAGCAGGAGCAGTGCCGGCACCAGCGCCAGCAAGGGCGAATAAAGCCACCAGCAGCGCGTGGCCACGGTGTAGTCCTTGAGAGGGGCGAGCATGTTGCCCCACGTCGGCAGGGGCTGGGGAAGGCCGAGTCCGACCAGCTCGAGGCTCACCTCGGCACTGATTGCAGCGGCCACGAGCAGGGCAAAATAGGTGGCCACCAGCGGTCGCAGATTGGGCCAGAGATGCCGGCGCAAGAGGTGCCAGGGGCTGGCGCCGAGAAGCACGGCGGCTTCCATGAATTCGCGCTGCATGAGGTCGCGCGCTGCAGCCTCGATCGTCCAGGCGGCGAGTGGCCAGGCCGCCATGGTGAAGAGGATGACGAGGGCGGCGGCAATGGCGCCTGCGGAGGCATTCAGCGGAAGCGCCGCGCGCACCGCCACCAGAACAAAGATCCACGGCAGGCTCCTGCAGATTTCGCCGCCGCAGCGTGCCAACGGCGAAAGGCTCGGCGTTAAGGCTGCGCCCACCCCTGCCAGGATGGCTAAGCCCAGAGCGGGCACGGCCATGGCCAAGCCGAGCAGAGACGAGAGCGAGGTCGCGACCAAAAGGCGCGACCAGACGTCCCGTCCGAATTCGTCGGTGCCCAGGCGGTGCGGCCCCGCGGGGGTCTCAACCTTCCAGGTGGGTGCCGCAAGAACGGCTCCGCGGTCCTGTGTGCGGTACGAATAGGGCGCGAATAGCGGTGCGGTCAGTGCGGCAATCAGCCAAACCAGCGCCAGCGCCCGCCTCATCGGTGCGCCCCCGCCCGAGCGGACGCGGCGGCAGCGCGCAGCTGGGGATTGCAGCGAATTTGTACCCACTCCGAACCCCAATTGCAGGCGATGACCACAAAGCTGGTCACCATCACCAGCGCCGCAAGCACGGGCAGATCGCGGTTTTGCGCGGCGGTGATCGAGAGCTGGCCAAGTCCCGGCCAGCCGAGCAGCGTCTCCAGCACGACCAATTCGACCAGCGCTTGCGACACAGTAAGGGAAGCCACCGGGACCAGGACGTCGGCGGCATTGGGCAACGCGTGGATCAAGAGCAGCCGCGACGGGGCCACGCCGTTGGCTCGCCCCTGCATCATGAAAGCCTTGGCGCGAACCTCCCCCAGCGTGTGGTTCGTCTGAAAATAGACGGTCGGCAGGAACGCAAGCGCCAGGACCAGGCCAGGGAGCGCAATCGAGCCTCCATCGGGCGACGGCAGCCATTGCGGCGGAGCGAGCACAAGCGCAGCGATGGCCAGCACGCCCAGCGGTAGCGCGGTCAAGATGGCCGCGACGCCGTGCAGGCTCACATCCAAAAAGCGCTCGATGCGGAAATGCGAGCGCTCGCCGAGCCATGCAGGTGCCAGAGCCAGCAGAAGTCCGATGCCCCATGCCAACCCCAAGCCCAGCAGGATCAATTCGGCGCTTGCGCCAGCGCGCTCGCGTAGTAAGCTGAGCACCGGACGATGCGATTGCAGCGAGTAGCCCAAGTCGCCATGGAACGCCGCCCACAGCCACGCCCCGAATCGGTGCGGCAATCCGGCGCTGGACAAGTTCTCACTGCGCAGCCGCGCCACCGCGGCGGGGGCAAGCGCCGGGTCCAGCTCAAGTTGGGTGAAGGCATCGCCGGGCGCGAATTGGGCCAAGGCAAAGCAGACCAGCACCGAAGCCAGGATGCTGGCGAGCGCGAGCAGAAGGCGCCGCCATCCCCGGTTCCACGCCTCGCGCGCCGATCGGCCCATGCGCCTTCCAGCATACTCGCTCTTGTTGGCATGGTTCTGGGCCTGGCTTTGGCAGGACCTGCACAGTCCCATCCCAAAGATGAATTGATTGTTCCGCTCAATTCCGAGCCCCAAACCTTCAACCCTGCGTTTGCCACCGACAGTGCATCGCAATTGCTTGCCAGCTTGACCATGGCCGACTTGATGCACATCAACCCTCGTACCCTGGCGGTCGAGCCCGCGCTGGCGCAGTCGGTCGAGCATCGCAGCCCTCGGCAATGGATCGTGCACCTGCGGCCGAACGTGCGCTTCAGCGATGGGGTGCCGATGTCGGCCGAAGACGTGGCGTTCAGCTTCCGTGTGTACACCGACGCAAAATTGTCGCCTCCGCAACGGGATTTGCTCACTTCCAACGGAAAGACGGTGGAGTGCAAAGTGCTGGATGCCACCAGTGTCGAGTTGGACTTGCCCGCTCCGATGGCCGTGGGCGACCGTTTGTTCGACAGCTTGTGGATCCTGCCCCGGCACCTTCTCTTGTCGGCATTTCAGGGCGGGCATCTCGATCAGGCCTGGGGCCTGGGAACTGCTGCGGTGAGCATGGCGGGGTTGGGGCCGTTCCGGATTGAGTCGTATCAGCCGGGAAGGGAAGTCGCGCTGACGCGCAACCCGCAATACTGGCGTCGTGACGCTGCGGGCACGCCGTTGCCGTACCTGGCCCGTTTGCGGCTGCCGATCGTGGCGGATCCCAATTTGCGGCTGACCTTGTTCGCGCGCGGGCAGGTGGACGGCCTCGATGCCATCAGCAGTGGCGAATTCGCCCATTTGGAGGGCAATGCCTGCTGCCGCCTCCTGGATGCTGGCGCCGGGCTCAATGCCGAGACCATGGTGCTGAATCAGGCGCCCGCGGACGCGGCGGCGCCCGCGGCGATTCCGCGCGCGTGGTTTCGGATGGTGGCCTTCCGGCGGGCCATTTCCCTGGCGATCGATCGTGCAAACCTGGTGACGAACGTCTTTGGCGGGCACGCAGCGCCGCTGGCCACGCTCACCAGTCCCAGCAACAAAGCATGGGCTGAGTCGGCGTTCGCCTCGATGCAAGACCTCTCGGGCGCTCGCAAGCAGCTCCAGCAAGCGGGCTTCTCCTGGAAGGGCGGTTTGTTGCTGGCGCCCGGCGGCCGGCCGGTGGCCTTTTCGCTCATCGTCCCGGCCAGCAACGCCGCTCGTTCGCAAATTGCGGTGTACCTCCAGGAGGATTTGCGCAAATTGGGCATGACCGTCCAGGTAGTCCCGCTGGAGTTCACTTCCTATGTGGACCGGCTGCAGCGCAGGGACGATTTCGAGGCCGCTCTGGTCGGCATCCAGATTCCGGATGCGGACCCCAACGTCGAGGGCTATTTGTGGTCGTTGGATGGCGCCGGGCACTTCTGGAACCCGCATCCGCGCGCACCCTCAGATTGGGAACGGGAGATGGATCGTTGGTTCCATTTGCAGGTCTCCGAACCCAGCGTCGCCGTGCGCAAGCGCGAGTACCGGCGGATTCAAGCCTTGGAGAAATCTGAGCTTCCGCTCATTCCCCTGGTCGCGCCCGACATTTTGATGGCGGTTGCTCCCGCCCTTGAGGGGGTTGAGCCGGCGCTGTTGCCGCCCCACCTGCTCTGGAACGCCGGCCAATTGCATTGGCACTGATCGCGGCCCGCGCCACTCTGATTTGCGCCGGGCGATAAACTAGGTCGCATGCCCGCTCCGGCGTCCGCGCCCTTGACGCGCCTGCTGACTCACGAGCAGGAGTACCGCGCCTGGGTGGAAGAGCACGGCGCTCCTGGACGGGACCTCTTCACCGCCTTGGCGGATGCGGTGGCACAGGAGGCGCGAGCGGATCCCGCCGGTGCGGTGAAGCTTGCGGAGGCGCTTCTCGAACGGGCGCGCGCGACCGGCGACTCGGTCTGCGAATCGCTGGCCTGGCGCGCCAAGGGCAATATTGCGTTCTTGCGCGGTGGGCACGCCGAAGCGCTGGACTGCTACCAGCGCGCGCTCGATGGTTTCGCTGAGGGCGACGAGTTGGAGCGGGGGCGCACACTGAGCTCGATGCTCCATCCCCTGGCGATGCTCGGAGAGAGGGGCAAGAGCCTCGAGGCGGCGGAGCAAGCGCGCGCCTGCTTCGAGCGCTGCGGCGCGATGCACCGCGTCGCGCGGCTGGAAATCAACTTGGCCAGCGTGTGGTTCCGTGAAGACCGTTTCGCGGACGTGCTCGCGGCGCTCCAGCGCGCTTCCGAAGGGCTGGAGCGAGCTCCCGAGGGCGCCGCCGACCACGAGGCCTGGGCGGCGATTCGCGTGACCCGCGCGGCGGCGTTGATCTACTTGGCGCGGTTCGAGGAAGCGGAGCTCGAGTATCAGCAGGCGCGCGCCTATGCGCTTTCTCACGACCTGGCGGGCCTCGGCGCCCAAGCCGACTACAACGTCGGCTATCTCTACTTCTTGCGTGGCCAGTACGTAAAGGCCATCCGCGCCCTGGACCAGGCGCGCGAGACGGCGGCGAAATACGGCGACAAGCACCATCTCGCCCTCTGCGACCTCGATCAGGCCGACGTCTGCGTGGAGTTGAGTCTGTTTGAGGATGCGCTGCAATTGGCCCATGCCGCGCTTGCGCAGTTTCAGGCGCTGGGGATGGCCTACGAGCAGGGCAAGGCCCTCACCAATATGGCGGTGGCGGAGCAGTTCCTGGGACGGGACACCGCGGCGCTCGAGCTGCTGGAGCGCGCCCGCGAGGCGTTTGCGAGTGCCCGCAACGAATTCTGGATGCATCTCTCCGACCTGTATCGGGCCGTGGTGCTGCTGAAGCTGGGCCGCTGCTTCGAGGCCATGCAGTTGAGCGAACTGGCGCGGTCATTCTTCGAGTCCAGGCAGATTCGGACCAAGGCCATCTATGCCGGCATCATCGCCGCGCGCGCGCGGGCGGCCGCCCTCGATTTCCCGGGTGCCGAGCAAGCGGCGGCACGGGCCCAGGCGGCGCTGGGTGATTTGCGCGCCCCCTGGCTGCAGGTGCAGGCCCAGGTGCTGGCGGGCCAGCTTGCTTCTCAGCGCAGGGATGATGCCGCGGCGCTCGAAGCCTATGGCCGCGCCATGGCCGAATCCGAGTCCACGCGCGGCAACATCAACTTCGACGAACTGCGCATTTCCTTCATGCGCGACAAGGGGCAGCTCTACGAGCGCTATCTGGAGCTGCTGCTGGGCACCGATCCGCCGCCGGACCCCGAAATCGTTTGGCAGCACATGGAGCGCGCCAAGTCGCGCTCGCTGGCGCGCGTGATGGCCGGCGGATTCGGCGCCATCCAGCCGCGGCTGGCCGAGGGTAGCCGCGTGGTGCACGAAATCAATCGCCTGCGCGAGGAGCTGAACTGGTATTACCGGCAGCTCGATCCGTCGCTGGCCTCGCCCGATGCGGGCAGCGGGCCCGAGGCCAAAGCCAGCGCCTTGGGGGGAGTCGAGGACGTCCTGGCCGCGATTCAGCAGCGGGAACTTCACCTGCTGCGTGCGATCCGCGAGCTCCCGGACGATGAATACCGCATTTTCGATCACGATGCCGGCGTCACGATGGAGCGCCTCCGCGCCCGGTTGGCCGACACCACGCTGATCGAGTACTTCCATGCCGGCAGCAGGTTCGTGGCGGTGGTGGCCGATCAGAACGAGATCCGGACCGTGCCCCTGCCCGCCGAGCCGGCAGCCATCGACGGCGCGCTGCGGTTGCTTCGCTTCCAGGTGGGGAAGCGCGCGATGGAGAGCCTCCATTTCCAGCGCCACGCTTCGGCCTTCCAGCACGCCGCCGAGAGCCACCTGCGGCTGCTGCACAGCGCCTTGATCGCTCCTCTCCTGCCGCACTTGCGCCAATCCCATCTGCTCATCGTTCCCCACGGCGTGCTGCATGCGCTGCCCTTTTCCGCGCTCGAAGGACCGGATGGCGCATTGGTGGAACACCACAGCGTCTCCCTCGCCCCCAGCGCCGCCGTGTTTGCCCTGTGCGCGCAGCGCGCTGCAAGCCCCTTCGCTCAAGAGATTCTGGTCGCCGCGGAGCCGCATGCGGCCGCCAACGAGATCGCGGCGGTGGGTGCGAGCTGGCCGCGCTCCTGCCAGCTCACCGGCAAGGCGGCAACCATCGAGGCGGTGCGCGCCGGGGTGGAGCGCAGTCGGATGATTCATATCGCAGCACACGGCGGGTTGCGCGGTGCCAATCCCTATTTTTCGGCTCTCGAGCTTGCCGACGGGCGCCTGAACGTGATTGATATCTACAACCTCCGGCTGCGCGCCGACCTCGTGGTGCTCAGCGGATGCGGCACCGCCCTCGGCGACTTGTCCGGTGGCGATGAATTGATCGGCATGACCCGCGCGTTCCTCTACGCCGGGGCGCGCGCCGTGGTCGCCAGCCTCTGGGATGTGGACGACCGCACCACCGCGGAATTCATGCAGTTGTTCTACTCGAATTGGAGTCGCGCCGCGCCCGCGCAGGCGTTATGGCAGGCCAAGCGCGATTTCCGCCGCCGCTACCAGCACCCGTATTTCTGGGCGCCGTTCCAGCTCATCGGCGCCGCCGGATCGGCGACCTAACTCGCGCCAACCTTAGCGCCCTTGCGCGAGGCGGTGGGCGAGTCGGGGTGGAAGGCCGGCGCGCAGGATTCGCTCCTGGGCGGCTGGAAGATCGTAGGGGACGCGGCGGAACGTCACTTCGCGGGCTTGATCGTCATAGATCGTGAAGGCCGCGCGCCAATCGCCGTCGCGCGGCTGGCCCACCGATCCCGGGTTGAGCATGTAGCGGCAATTCGGAAGCAGCTTCAGAACGCGCGCGATCGGCTGTGCCGGAATCGGTGTATCCGCGGGCTGGCGTAGCGCGCCGGGGCCGGTCAGCAGCACGTGGATTTGATCGTGGTCGAGCACAAAGCCGCCCTGCACGTGGGTATGGCCGAACCACAACAACTCGAACGCATTGGACGCGAAGGCCCCCGCCGCTTGCACCGCTTCGACCACGTACTCGTCTTCGTCCATGGGCGAGCCGTGCACGAGGTTGCAGTCGCTCCAAGTCAAGGGCCCGGCGGGGAGGCTCTTGAGCCATTCGATGTGCTCGGGCTGGAGTTGGGCGTTGGTCCATCGCGCGGCGGTGGCGGCGCCGGGATTGAATTCGGCGATGCCGTCGAGTGAGGCACAGGCGCGGTCGTGGTTGCCGCGAATGATCGTCGGGGTATGCTGGCGCACCCATGCGCTGGTTTCGTTGGGGCTGGCGCCGTAGCCGACGATGTCCCCCAGGCAGATGCTGGCGTCCACCTCGCCGGCCGCTGCCGCAACGGCTTCGAGCGCCTCCCAGTTGGCGTGGACGTCGCTGTAGACAAGGACGCGCATGAGCAATAGCTCAACCAGTGTACGGGAACTCGAGCAGAAACAGGAATTGCAGCGAAAATCCGCTCGCGGCGGTCGCGCGAACTTTGGGAATGCCTATTCGCGTTCGAGCGCTTGGTGCAGGGCTTGGCGCAGTTGGCGCAGCTCGCGTTGCAAATCGCCCAGGCGCGAAAATGCGGCGGTGGCGCGCAGCCACTGCGCGTGATCGAAGGCCGGCGAGCCGCTGTACATCTTGCCCGGCTCCAAGTCTCCGTGGGTGCCGCTCTGCGCCGTGACGATGGCGCCCGCGCCGATGCGGCAATGGCCCGCCACGCCGACTTGGCCGGCCAGCAGCGCGCCGGCTCCGACTTCGGTGCTGCCCGCGAGGCCGACTTGGGCGCAGAGCACCACGTTTTCCTCCAGTTGGCAGTTGTGCGCGATTTGACTGAGGTTGTCGATCTTGCAGCCTGGACCGATGCGGGTGGCGTCGAGGCTCCCGCGGTCCACGCAGGCGTTGGCCTGCAGCTCGACCCGGTCGCCGATCTCGACCGTGCCGACCTGCGGAATCTTGGCGTGCGAGCCGTCGGCCCGGCGTGCGAATCCAAAGCCGTCGCCGCCCACGACCACGCCCGGCTGCAGAATGATATCGTCCCCCAGGCGCGTGCCTTCGCGCACCACCGCATGGGCGTGCATCAGCAGGCGATCGCCCGCGATCACATCCGGATACAGCACGGCGTGGGGATGGATCACCGCATCGGCGCCGACCCGGCAGCCGGACCCAATCGCCACAAACGCGCCGATGTGGCAGCGCGGCCCCAGCACAGCGGAGGGATGAATGCTGGCAGAGGGATGTATTCCCGCTTCCGGGCGCCAAGCTGGCCGCAGCAACTGAACCGCGGCTGCTGCTGCCACCGCAGGTTCGCCAGTGCGCAGCCAGGCGAAGCCAGGGCCGCCGTTGGACCCCCGCGGGAAGGCGGGCACCTCCACGCCGACGATCAGCGCCGATGCCCGGCTCGCTGCCGCCAGCCCCGCTCGGCGCCGATCGGCCAAATACGAAAGATCCCCGGGATGGGCCGCCTCTAGGCTGGCAAACCCGGTGATCTCGATTCCGGCATCGCCGTCGCAGCGGCAATCTAGCAGCTTGGCGAGTTCGCCCAGCCGTATCACTGCGGGCCCTCAGCGGCTTCAGCTCCAAAAAGTTGCGGTTGGGCGTTGTTCAGCAGCGCAGGCGTTCGGCGCCGGCGCGGTGGGCGCACGACTTCGATCACCGCAAGGTGCTCGAGCGCGGCTCGGAAGACAAAAATGCGCTGCCAAGCGCTGTCGAGCCCCAGGGGAGAGAGCCAGATCCCGCGCTCGAGAAGAAGCAGGTCCGAGGCCAAAACCCCCTCGGCTACCGAGCGATCGGCCAGGCGCAGCCGCAGCCAGACTCCGGGCTGGCGCGCGCTGCCCCGATGCAACGGACGAGGAGCGCGCAAGGCTGCCTCATCGGAAAACCTCGCCACGAAATAAATGCATACGCACTCCGCCACCGGCAGCGACAAGGATTCCCCCGTGGGCCGCGCCAGCTCAATCTTCGTCAGATCCCCGGATTCCAGCTGTTCGGGCGAAAAAAACCCCGCCAGCAATCCCAGGTGACGATGGCGAACGACGACCTTTTTGTGTGTCGAGTAGGGCACCGCGTTGACTCAATTGGGGCGCGCAGCGGATATTCGCTGGCACCTGTGGCGCAACTCTAGTATGATTCTCTTGGACTGATCCGTATAATCACTGTAAGTCGTTGAGTGCAAAACACTTGAACGCCTCCATCGCAGAGACTCCCGCCTTGGTCCTGACCCCCTCCATGGAGGCGCTGTTGAACAGCGCCCAAGTGGAGAAAGGGCTTGCTCGGAACAGTTTAGCGGCCTACCGACGGGATCTGCAGCAATTCCAACGGTGGTGCCAAATGCGTAACCTCGCGCCTGAGGCCTGCACCACCGCGGAACTGCAGCAGTACCTGGGCTGGATGCATGATCGAGGCTTGGGCGCTCGCAGCGTCACCCGCCACCTCACCGTGGTGCGAAACTTCTTTCGTTTCTTGGTCTTGAACGATGGCTTGCGCGCCGATCCCAGCGAGCCGCTGGCTGGGCCGAGGTTCGGCAAGCGCATTCCGAATCCGCTTTCCCAGCACGATGTTGCCCGGCTCCTCGAGAGTGTGAAGCCGGAACTCGGCACTGGACGCCAGCAGCGCACCCTGCGCCTGCGCGACTTGGCCATGCTGCACTTGCTCTATGGCAGCGGGCTTCGCGTCACCGAACTGGTGGCGCTCAAACCCACCGATTTGGACCTGCAGGCCGGCCTGGTTCGCTGCTGCGGCAAAGGCGATAAGCAGCGTTTGGTGCCCCTGAATCGCCGCGCCATCGCCATCGTGCGCCGCTACCTGGCCGGACCGGCGGGGAAGCAGAAATGGCTGTTTCAAGGCCGCGCCGGGCGGCCGCTGGGCCGCGGCATGGTCTGGCGGCGGCTGCAGCGCTGGGGTCAGGAGAGCGGCATGGAGCGCTCGCTGTATCCGCACCGGTTGCGTCACAGCTTTGCCACGCATCTGCTCGAGGGCGGCGCGGATTTGCGCAGCCTTCAGGCGATGTTGGGGCACGCCGACATCCAAACCACCGAAATCTATACCCATGTGACGGCGGGCCGCTTGCGCACCGTGTATCGCGCCCACCATCCCCGGGCCTGAGGCGAGCGACCATGGCGGATTTCAATTTCTTGCTCTCAACGCGGCTGAGCCAGGACCAACAGCAGGTGCTCGAGATCCTGCAGCAGGCGTGCCGGCGCGCGCGCTTGAATCTCTACCTCACCGGCGGGCCCATGCGCGATTTGTTGATCGGGCACCCGGTGCGCTTCCTGCATTTCACCACCGAAGGCAGCCCCCTGGGGCTGGCGCAGGTGCTTGCGGCGGCGGGTGCGGAGCATGTCAGCCCCCATCCCAGCTTGAGCAGCCTCGATTTGACCCTGCGCGGCGTGCGCCTGCGCCTGGCCGCGGCGCAAAGTGCCACCGGGCCCGGCACCATTGTCGAGGATCTCCGCCGGCGCGGGTTGACCGTCAATTCGATCGGGTTGTCCCTGAGCCCCGGTTCGCGCGGCTTGCCGATTGATCCTACCAACGGGGCCGCCGACATCGAGGCGCGGCTGCTGCGCATCACCCATCCCTATGTCTTCCTCGAAGACCCGATTGTGTTGCTGCGCACAGTGCGCTTGGCGACACGGCTGGAGTTCGCGGTCGAGGAGCGCACGCAGGCGCGCATGGACTCCGCTCGCGAAGGCGATTATCTCCAGCGCGCCTCCCCCGGCGCGCGCGGGCAGGAGCTCGAGGCCATCGCCTACGAACCCGATCCCGCTACCGTGCTTAGAGCCCTGGAAAAGGAGGGCTGGCTTGCCGCTGCCTTTGGCGCTGGCGTGCGCACGGCAAAAATGAATCTCTCGGCGTTGACCAGGTTGGCGGCCGTGGTCGGAGGATGGGAACTGCTCGGAATGAACGTCGACTCCGGCCTCGCGGCGCTGCCGCTGATCCTGGGCGGATTGCCGCCGGCCGATCAGAACCGTTTGGCGCAGTTGCTGCCGAGCCGGCATTTGGCGGCGGTATGGAAGAAGATTCGCCCGGACGCGATGCAATTCGAAAAACGGCTGCTGGCCGCGAGCGCGGGCGGCGGTGCGGACTGGCTGCGGCGCGCGCAGGAAGTGATCGAGCGCACGCCCGCCGAAGCCGTGGTCTTTGCCACGCTCGAGCCCAGCGACGCGAAGGCGGGAAAGAAGCTCAAGGATTTTCAAGCGGCAGCCGCGCTGCTTCGCCAACGCCTGCCCTTGGGTGTGTTGCGCGCCGCAGGCATGGCGCCGCACTCCCAGGCAGCCGAGGCGTTGCTGCGACCCTGGTATCGTCGGCTGCTCGGCGGCGAATCCTTGAGCGATGCGGATTTGGCTGAAGGAATGCGCAAGCAGGTGGCAGACAAGCTCCCGGCCCCCGCGGCTTCCAAGTCGCTCTCAGCCGGAGGAAAACCAGCGGGCGGCAAACCGGCGCTGAAGAGTGCGATCGCGCAAGCCAAGGCCGGCGCGGCCAAGGTGCCTGCGAAATCGCCTGGAACCGCGCCGCCTTCAGCTTCGAGCGCCAGCGTGCCGGCGAAAAAGTTCGCTCCCGCGGCGCCGGCGAAAAATGGGGGCGCCCGCCCGGCCTCGAAGCCTGCCGCAGCCAAGCTCCGCGTGGCCCCTGCCAGGGCGCTGAAGGGCAAGTCCAAGCCAGCAGCCAAAAAGAAGAAAAGGTAGCGCCGGCCGGTATAATGGGAGAGTTCCCGCGCCTGGCCATGGCCTCCGATTCTTTTGTTCACCTGCACGTCCACTCGGATTACTCGCTGCTGGACGGTGCCTGCGATGTGAACAAGCTGGTCGCGACCGCCAAGCACCACGGCATGCAGGCCGTGGCGCTGACCGACCATGGCAATCTGTTTGGCGCTTGGAGCTTCCACGCCGCGGCGCGCGCAGCCGGAATCAAGCCGATTCTCGGTTGCGAGCTGTACATCTCAAAATCCGAGGACCATCGCAGCCGCGACAATGATGGCTACAATCACCTCATCGTCCTGTGCCAGAGCGCCGCCGGGTACCGCAATCTGGTGCAAATCGTCTCGGAAGCGAGCTTGCACGGCTTCTATTACAAGCCGCGCATCAGCAAGTCGTATCTGGCCGCGCATTCCGAAGGCTTGATCGGGCTTTCAGCCTGCCTCAAGGGCGAAGTGCAGGAATGGCTCACCGCGGGCCAGCCGGAGTCCGCCGCCAGAGCCGCGGCCGAGTACCGCGACCTGTTCGGGGCTGGGAATTTCTATCTCGAGATCCAGAACCAAAATCTAGAACAGGAACATCGGATTCAGGACAGCTTGATCGAGTTGAGCCGCCGCACCGATTTGCCGCTCGTGGCCACCAACGACTGCCACTATTTGGATGCCGGCGATGCGCGCATGCACGATGTGCTGCTCTGCATCCAGACAGGCAAGCGCGTCAATGACGCCCAGCGCATGCGCTTCGGCAGCGACCAGTTCTTCTTGAAAACCGGCGAGCAGATGGCGCGCATGTTCTCGGGAATCGAGCACGCCGTGCACCGCACCGCGGCCGTGGCGGAGCGCTGCGATTTTCATCTCAAGAAGGTGGATGCGCCCTTTCCGGAGTTTTCGGTCCCCTCCGGCATGGGCCTGGAGGAGTACTTCGAGCAGACCGTACGCGCTGGAATGGCGGCGCGTGAGCCCTGGATCGCGGAACGCCGGCGCCTCGGGCGCGTGCGGCACGCCCCGGAGGCGTATCGCGAGCGCCTCGACCGCGAGATCAGCATGATCCGTGGCATGCACTTCACCGGATACTTTCTGATCGTGTGGGATTTCATCCGCTTCGCCCGCGAGCGCCGAATTCCAGTCGGCCCGGGGCGCGGATCGGCGGCCGGGAGCTTGGTCTCCTATGCGCTCGGCATCACCGATCTCGATCCCTTGGAGCATGATCTGCTGTTCGAGCGCTTCTTGAATCCGCAGCGGATCTCCATGCCGGACATTGACATCGATTTCTGCATGAATCGGCGCGGCGAAGTCATCGAGTACGTCACCAGGAAATACGGACGCGACAACGTCAGCCAGATCATCACGTTTGGAACCATGGCCGCCAAGGCCGCCATCAAGGATGTTGGGCGGGCCATGGATCTGCCCTATGGCGAGGTGGATCGGATTGCCAAGATGGTGCCGAACCAGCTGAACATCACCCTGGCCTCCGCCCTGGAGCAATCCGCGCCGCTGCGCGAACTGGCGCTATCGGATCCGAAAGTAGGTGAGCTCATGGAAGTGGCGCAGAAGGTCGAGGGCCTCTGCCGGCACGCCGGCATGCACGCGGCCGGCGTCGTGATCTCTCCCCGGCCCCTCACCGAGCTGGTGCCGCTCTACAAGACCAACCGCGACGAAATTGTCACCCAATTCGACATGAACGGCCTCGAATCACTCGGGCTGTTGAAGATGGATTTCTTGGGATTGACCACGCTCACCATCCTCCAGGAGGCGGTGGAGAGCATCGAACGCGTCCGCGGCAAGCGCCTCGACTTGGCGCAGTTGCCCGACGATGACGCGGCCACCTTCGAGATATTTTGCAAAGGCCAGACCGATGGCGTGTTCCAGTTTGAATCCGCCGGCATGCGCGACATCTTGCGCCGCTACCGCCCGAACCGGCTCAGTGATCTGACCGCCCTCAATGCGCTGTACCGCCCCGGCCCCATCCAAGGCGGCATGATTGACGATTTCATCGAGCGCCGGCACGGACGCAAGCAAATCACCTACGACCTGCCCGCGCTGGAGCCGGTGCTTGCCGAGACTTTCGGCGTTTTCGTCTACCAGGAGCAAGTCATGCAGGCGGCCAACGCCATTGCCGGATATTCGCTGGCCGAGGCGGATATCTTGCGCAAGGCGATGGGAAAGAAGAAGCAGCAGGAGATGGACGAGCAGCGCGCGACGTTCCTTGCGGGCGCGAAAGAACGCGGCTTTGCAGCCGATCGCGCGGCGCGCATCTTTGATCTCATGGCGCAATTCGCCGGCTATGGCTTCAACAAGAGCCACTCGGCGGCCTACGCCTGGGTGGCGTATCAGACCGCCTACTTGAAAGCGCATTACCCGGTGGAGTTCATGGCCGCGGTGCTGAACGCGAGCATTGCCTCGACCGACAGCATGGTGAAGTACATCAAAGAGTGCCGTGAAATGAAGCTGCCGATCGAGGCGCCCGATATCAATTTGAGCGGCGCGGGGTTCACCCCCCAGGACTCCGTCATTCGCTTCGGGCTGAACGCCATCAAAAATGTCGGCGAGGCGAGCGTGCAGGCCGTCGTTGCGGCCCGGCAACTGCGCCCCATCGCCGATCTTTTTGATCTCTGCGAGCGGGTCGAGGGGCGGGCGCTGAACCGGCGGGTGGTGGAAAGCTTGATCAAGAGCGGCGCGCTCGACCGCTTCGGTCCGCGCGCGGCTCTGATGGCCCAGGTGGAGCGCGCCCTCGAGCAGGCGCAGAAGGCGCGCGGGGCACAGCACTCCGGCCAGCATGGCCTGTTCTTGAGCTTCGACGGCGACCCTGCCGCGGCGCCGCCGCTGCCCCAGGTCGCCGAGTGGGACGAAGCCACCCGCCTCGCTGCCGAGAAGGAGGTGCTCGGATACTACGTCAGCGGACATCCGTTGGATCGGTTCGGCGACCGCTGCTCCGACCTGGGTGCGGTGGCGATCGAGGATGTCGCCGGCGGCCGCGCGGCCGAAGTGCTCGTGGCGGGCTTGCTGTCGCAAGTGCAGGTGAAGCGCAATAAGAAGGGCGAGGCCTGGGCCACGGCGGCGATCGAAGACCTGACCGGAAGACGCGAGCTCCTGTGCTTTGCTGAGGCATACCGCCGATTGGAACCCAGCCTGCGGCTGACGCAGCCCATGCTTGCCAAGGTGCGAGTGCTGGCGGACGAGGGCAACGGCGAAGAGAACACGGAGGTCAAGCTGCAGTTGCTGGATTTGTCGGATTTGGCCAGCGCAGCGGTCACGCCCCCTAAGGCGCTTCGTTTGCGCCTGGCGCTGGATCTGCTCGAACCTCAGGCCCTCGAGCGGTTGGCGGCGATGCTGGCGCATTCTGCCGGATCGGCTAAGATTCATGTACATGCCTATTCCAAATCTGGGCAATTCGAGCAGATCCTGGAAGTGCAGGCCCCGGTGGCGGGCGGCACGGCGTTTCGGCGCGAGCTGGAGGTGGTTTGCGGAAAGGGTTCGGTGCAAGTGATCGCGGCGGAGGCACGATGAGTGAAGCCAATGCTGTTCCTCAAGCAACCGCCGTTCAGGAGCCTGCTCCCATTCCTGGCGCAGACGGCGAAGCCTGGAAACGCGTGCAGTTGGCGCGCCATCCCCAGCGCCCGACATTCTTGGAGTGGGCCGCCGCGTTGTTTTCTGATTTCAACGAGCTGCACGGCGATCGGCGCTTCGCCGATGATGCCGCGATTGTGGGCGGGTTCGCGCGCTTTCGCGATCGCGAAGTGATGGCCATCGGCCAGCAAAAAGGCCGCGACATCAAAGAAAAAGTGCGCCGCAACTTCGGCATGCCGCAGCCCGAGGGCTTTCGCAAGGCGCTGCGGCTGATGCGATTGGCGGAGAAATTTGACCGCCCGGTGTTGACCTTCATTGATTCCTCCGGCGCGTATCCGGGCATTGAGGCCGAAGAGCGCGGCCAGGCAGAGGCCATTGCCGTCAATCTGCGCGAGATGGCCCGCCTCCGCGTGCCTATCATCGCCACTGTGACCGGGGAAGGGCAGAGCGGAGGCGCGCTGGCCATCGCGGTCGCCAATCAAGTGCTGATGCTCGAGAACGCAATCTATTCGGTCATCAGCCCGGAGGGCTGCGCCTCGATTACATGGCGCGATGCCAATATGAAGGCCATCGCCGCCGAAGCTTTGAAGCCCACCGCCGCCGACATGCTTCAGTTGAGGCTGGTGGATGAAGTCGTACCTGAGCCGCCCGCTGGAGCCCACGCCGATCCGGCGGCGGCGGCGAGCTTGCTCGGAGACGTCATCGAGCGCGGCCTCGCAGCGATCGCGACAATGACGCCAGATGCCCTCTGCCAATCCCGGTACCAGAGGCTCAGGAGCCTCGGCAGCTATTTCAGCTGATCAGCAAACAGGCAAAATCTTCCGCCTTGCGCCGCGGCAGCAAGGCAGAATTTGCGCCTCAGGCGCCCCGTCCTTGCCGTTGGACTCCGCAAGTCCTTGCCTCGCATTAGATTTTGCTTTGGCACGAGCATTGCAATGAAAAGAAGTAGACGAAGTGGCGCAACCTGAAAAGGGCCCTGGACAGCAAGCAATGTCCAGGGCCCTTTTTTTAGTGCAGCACCGATTGGAGTAGATCGGTGTGCAGCAGGCTCAACAGTTGATCTTCGGGGGAGCTGAACTGCAGAAAGGCGTCATTGCCGGCCGAATCCACTTGGATTTGTCCCAGCATGGCCTTGGCCTCGGCGTTCTTTTCTCCGCGCTGCCGGATCGCGATGGCTGCGTTGAGTCCGGTCGAGAGGGCTGCCGCGCTGAGTGCGTCCGTAGTGATGAGCTCGAGGTTCAGCTGCACGTCGCTTTGGAACCCAATCGTATAGCGGGCTCCATTGAAGTGCTTGGCAATCATGCTGGCGTCCAGGCCGCCCGGGCTGGAGCCCAGCAGGGAGCGGACCATTGCGCGCGAGCCCTGCGCGTCCAGCACGCTCCAAACATCGGAGCTCTGCGTGCCCGCGATCAGGTTCGACAGCTCTTCATTCTGCGCGATGCCTGCCCCGCCTTGCTCGGTGGCGATGGCGTCGGTCAGTGCGTCCCGCGATCCGAATACCAGCGTCGAGGGATCGGGCATGAAGAAGGAAAGGCCATTGGCCGTGTATACATCCACGCCCGAGATCTGCGGCGGCGTTGGCTGTTTCGGCGTCTTTTGGAAGAACTTTGCGAGCTGAAAGCCGCCCAGATTCCCCTCGGCAACCCCGATCAGGCCGACGCCCTTTTGCCCTTGGAAGGTAGCGAAAGTCAAGCGGTTCAGGTCGGAAGCGGCACTCACGCCGCCTTGCTTGAGCAACGCATCCAAGCCCCGCATTTCCGGCGGCAGAACTTGGGTTTCGACCTGTTGGGCCACGGCATCGCTCGACAAACGATGGTAATCCAGCGATATGACCTGCCGGGCCGACTGCGGAATCACAGACTGCGACGATGCGCTTAGCTGCGCTGCCGCGGCCGGCAGGCCGAAGCACAGGAGCGAGACAATAGCGGCAATAGAAGAGCGGACGGGCATGGTACCTCCGGACAGAACTGCTCTTCCCAGAATAGCAGGCCCGTGCACGCGGACCGGGCCCCGCGCCAGGGTCAGTTCACCGTGAGCGTAACCGTCTCCGTGTGGTTGGTGCTCCCGGCGGTCGCGGTGAACGTCAGATTGTAATTGCCAGGCGGCGTTCCGCTGTTGGTGGTCGAGCCGCCGCAGGCCAGCGTGCCCAGCGCCCATCCCAGTATCGCTGCCGTGCCCAGCCAGCCCATTCCGCGCCGGCGTGTGCCTGTGCCCATGCGGGCAATCAAGAACAGCCCGCCCAGGGCAAGTCCGAGCACCGCAAGCCAGGTCCAGGGGCCGCCAGGAATCGACGGAGCCGGCGGAACCAGCGCCGGGCGCACGGTGGTGTTGATGGTATAGGTCGCCGTGGACGTCGTGCTGCCATTCATCGTCAGCGAGGTCGGCGACGGCGTGCAGGTGGCGTTTTGCTGCGAGCCGATGCCTGCGCACGTCAGTGTGACCACTTGCGTGTAGCCGGTGGCGGGGGTGACGTTGAGGCCAAAGCTTGCCGAAGCCCCTGCGGAGATCTGATTGAACGTCGGCGTCACCGTGAGGCTGAAATCGCCGCCGCTGCCGCTGAGCGCCAGCGTTTGCGAACCGCCGGGTGCGTTATCGGTGACCACCAGCGAGCCGTTTTGCGCGCCCACGGCGGTAGGAGTGAACACCACGCTGATCGTGCAGCTTTGGCCGGGAATCAGCGTCGAGCTGTTGCCGCTGCAGTTGTCCGTTTCGCTGTACGGTCCGGTGACGGCGACCTTGGTGATCGTAAGATTCTTTTCACCGCCATTCGAGAATGTCACCGGGAACGCGGTGCTGGCGACGGTTGGGGCCTGGGCGGCGAATCCCACCGCGCTGGGCGTGAAAACGCCTTGGGGTGCGGTGACGAACTCTGCCACAAAGGCGACGCCACTCGGGCTGGCGTTGGTCGTTTGGAAGGCCCCCGTGGTCACTGGGAAGTTCCCGGAGAGCGTGTTGCCGACCATGTAGAGATTGCCGCTGGCATTCAGCGCCACCCCGGTGGCGGCGTCGTTCGCCGACCCCCCGTAGTAGGTCGAATACAGGCGGGTCTGGCCCACTCCGTCGAGCTTGGTCAAGAAGGCGTCTTGCTGGCCGCCGGTGCTAGGCTGCGCCGCGCTGGTCGTCGTCGGGAAATCTGCGGTTGACGAGGTGCTCCCGACCACGTACGCGCCGTTGGTCGAGTCGAGCGCGATGCCGGTGGCAATGTCGGTCTGGCTGCCGCCCAAATAGGTGGCGTAGATATAGGTGTTGCCCGCGGCATTCACCTCGGCAACGAAGCCATCGCTGCTGCCGCCGGCAAAATTCGGCTGCACCGCGCTCGAAGCCGCTGGGAAGATATTGATCGAGTTGGTGTCGCCGGCGATGAAGGCTTCTCCGGCGGCATCCACCGCAACCGCATTGACCTCATCGGTGCCGCTGCCGCCGATGTAGGTGGCGTAATCGACGCTGCGGCCGGATCGGTCAAGCTTGGCCAGGAATCCATCGAACTTTCCGCCGCCGCCGATGCTGCCCTGCAGCGCGCCGCTGGTGACCGGGAAATTCGACGATATGGTCGAACCCACGATGTAGGCATTCCCGGTGGGGTCCACGGCCACGCCCTTGCCGTTGTCGGCACCGCTGCCGCCAAGGTAGGTCGAAGCCACTAATGCCGTGCCCGCTGCGTTGATCTCGCTCACAAAGGCGTCGGTCGCGCCGCCGAACACCGTCTGCGGCGCGCCCGCCGTAGTCGGATAATCGGCAGAATTGGTCGTGCCGACGATGAAGGCGTCATTGGCGCCGTCGAGCGCGACACCCGCGGCCTTGTCGCTGCCGCTGCCGCCGAGGTAGGTCGAATAAACCAGTGCTCCGCCGGCAGGGTTGATCTTGGCGATGAAAGCGTTATACGTGCCCTTCAAGCTTGCTTGGATCGGCGCTGCGGTCGGGAAATTGGTCGAACTGGTGAAACCCGCGACGTAGGCCGCGCCTGTGCTGTCCACGGCGATGCCGGTGGCGCCATCGTCCCCGCTGCCGCCAAGGTAGGTCGCGTAGACTAGCTTGGTCCCGTCTGGGCTCAGCTTGGCCACGAAGGCGTCGTTGGCGGGGCCAAACGATCCAGCGGCCAAGTTGGCTTGGATCGGGCCCAGCGTGGGGAAATCGCTCGAGAGCGTGGCCCCGGCGACATAGGCTGAGCCGCTCGCATCCACTGCGACTGCATTGGCGGAGTTGAATGCTGTGCCGCCGAGCAGCGATGCGAATGCCAGCACTGGGTCAATCGTCAATGCGCGGGAATGGTCGTAGGCACCCAGGGCAAAGCTGGCGCGGTGCTGCTTCGACAGGGCGTAGCGAACCGGAATCTCGCGTCGTGTGCCGTCCACCTGCTGGTACGCGCGGGGGGCGCGCAGGCGGACTCCAGGCGCAAGCTGCAGCGATCCATCCGCAGCCAATCTCGGTGCGCCGCCGGCAACCGCCACCTGGATCTGCGCCGCCGAGGCGCCCGGGGCCAGATCGAGGTCGTATTCCAGGCTGCTGCTATTGCCGTAGTAGCGGACATCGATTCCCGGATAAATCGCGGTGTAGCGTACGCCCGAGTAGGCTTCGGTGGAAAACGATTTGGCGCCTTGGAAGTAGTGAACCCCTTGCGGCAATGGGCTTAAGCCCTGCGCCTGCGGGGAGGCGTTCGCGCCCTCGAAGCGCAACCCGATGGCGCCACGCTCGGTCTTGATCACCGCGGACCCCGAGGCGAGAAACACCACGCTGCCCGAGCTGCGGGCAAGGAACTGGGCGCGCGCGCTCGTCTGGCCCTGGTTCGCCTCAAACGCCAGTGGCAGCGCGATCTTGGACAGCTTAGGCCTTGGCGCCTGTCCGGCAATCAATGCCGTCATCCCGGCCAAGGCAACCATCAGACGGAGGGATAACGAAGTTCCCGCCCGCCCGCGCGCTCCCGGCGCCACGGGCAGGCCATGCTCCGGAGCCGAGGGGGAGCCAACCGCAGGAAGGCTGGGGGCGCAGCCCCCGAAGAAAAACGGTGAGAGCCGCTTTAGGCAGGGAAATTTCCGTCGAGACATAGGCGTTTTCGGCAAATTGGGTCTAATCCGGGGGATGAGGGCGCAATCATCTGGATCCGCCCGCTCGGGCTGGGCAGAGCCGTTACCAAATCATCTATAAAGCATGCCCCTTTAGTCAAGCAAAAAGGCCGTCTGCGAGCCGCCGAGGTCTCCCCGCGGCACCCGCTTCTAAGAACTTTCGCTCTCGAGCCTGTCCAGTTCCGCTGCAATGCGACGGCGGTCCGGGGAGTTTGGTTCCAAGCCCTCCAAATTGATTGTGATATTGTCGCGCGCCCCGCTAAAGCCCGCTCGCGCCAGGGCGATCGCGGTCGTGCAATCGCTCGCCATCGCCGCCGGGACGTGCGCCCGGAGTTGACCCAACCGGAACTCGATCTGTCGGCACCGCGCTGCTATCCCCAGTGGAACCTCAGCCGCGATCACCGTCGCGGCGGTGATCGCATTGGCGCGCTTCCGCTGTTCCGCTTCAGTGCCTTTGGGCATTCGCCGCGCCGTTCGAATCGCCAGGAAAGCCTCGCTGTCTTGGTCGGTGGCGCGGGATAATTCTGCCTGCAGTTTCGCGAATTCGGATTGGGCCGAGGTCCATGATGCCTGCAAGGCGGCGTCGTGCGGCGCCGACTTGCGCGCTTTGGCGAGAGCGAGGCTGGCAACCATGGTTCCGAGCGCGGCCGCCATGGCGCCCGCGGCGGCGGCGGCGGTGCCACCGCCGGGGGCGGGCTCGCTCGAGGCGAGTGCTGAGAAAAATGGCTCCAAAATCGAGGCGAACCGGGTCGGAACGCTTTCCATGACCGAGGCCGCGCGCGTCTCCACCACGCGGTCGGGAGCAAAGCTGACGAAGCGTAGCATTTCAGCCGCGGAGGCCTCGAGGGCGGCCCTGGGAATCAAGCCGATCAATTCGCTTTCAACCGGATGCGCTCCCAGCCGCTCGGCCTCTTCCTCAACCGCCCGCCACGCGGCAGCTACCGACGTCGTCTCGAAATCCGTCAGGTTCATCGACACCTGCGCCCTGGGCGGATTGCTGAGCTGAACTCCCATGGCCTTCACTCCAGGCATGCCGCCGCTGGATGCGCGGATGGTCTTGGCGATCGCTTTCGCGATCCCAACGTCCTGGGAATCGAGATTGATGTTGTAGGCGATCAGAAACTTGCGCGCGCCGACGACGGTCGCGCCTGCCGAGGGATGCAAGCGGCACTCCGGGAAGGGAAGTCCGAAATCCGGTGCCCGTTCCGGTTTGGCGGCGATCTCTGTTGCCAATCCCTCGAACTGGCCCTTGCGCAGATTTTCCAGGCCACGGCGCTCGGGCGTGCGCGCGGCGGCCTCATAGAGATAGACCGGAATTTGAAACCGCCGCCAAATCTCGCCGCCCGCCCATTCCGCCAGCCGGACGCATTCCTCCAGGGTGACGCCCTCGAGCGGCACGAACGGTACCACATCGGTGGCTCCGATGCGGGGATGTGCGCCGCGGTGCAGGCGCAGGTCAATGCGCTGCGCCGCCAAGCCCACGCCGCGTACCGCTGCCTCGGCCACCGCGGTCGGATCGCCGGCCAGGGTCACGACCGAGCGGTTATGGTCGCTGTCCATCTCGCGATCGAGCAAGTAAACGCCCGGCACCGCGAGCATCGCTTGCACCAGATCGTTTACGACAGAGGCGTCCCGCCCCTCGCTGAAATTGGGCACACACTCGATCAAGCGCATGCAGCAGTGTTCCTCCAATGTCCGCCCTGAACGACAGCGTGGCAAAGATTATGGCCGGCAAAATACGGGATGGCGCGGTGGTCGTCCACCGCGAAGATCGCGGCATCGGCGCGCTTGCCCGGCGTGAGCGAACCGCAGACGGCGGCGCGTCCGAGCGCGGCCGCTCCGTTGATGGTGGCCGCGCTCCACGCTTCCGCCGGCGACAACCGCATTCCGCTGCACGCAATGCTCATCACCAGCGGCAGGCTCAGGATGGGGCACGTTCCCGGATTGAAATCGGTGGCCAGCGCGACCGCGGCCCCGGCGCCGATGAGCTCGCGCGCCGGCGGATACGGCTGGCCCAGAAAAAAATTCGCTCCCGGAATCAGCGTGGCGACGGTTTGCGCGCGCCCCAGCAGAGCCGCGTCGGCGGCGGTCGCGCTATCCAGGTGGTCCACCGAAACCGCTCCCAGCTCGATCCCGAGGCCAATGCCTCCGATATGGCCGAACTGCTCGGCGTGCAGCTTGAGCTTGAGTCCGTGAATGCGCGCCTGCAGCAGCACCCGCCGGCATTCTTCCAGAGTGAAGGCGGAGGGATCGCAGAAGGCATCGGCGAACTCGGGGGCGTAATCCTTTGCCTCCGTCCCGGTGAAGGCCGGTATCATCGCCTCGACGATCTCGTCGAGATACGCCGCGCGATCGGCCCCCCGCGGAACCACATGCGCGCCCAGAAACGTGCGCGGCGCGTCCATGCCGGCGGCTGCGGCCGCGCGGGCGGCTGCTTGCAAGCTCCGTCGTTCGGCCTCGAGTGCCAGGCCGTAGCCGCTCTTGACCTCGATGGTGGTGGTGCCGCAGGCGCGCGCCGCGTTCATCCAGTGGTGCGCGCTGGCGGCGAGTTGGCCCGTCTCGGCCTCGCGCAGGCGCGCGACGCTGGAATGAATGCCGCCGCCGGCTGCGGCGATTTCCGTGTAGGTCGCGCCCGCAAGGCGTTGTTCGTAGTCGTCCAGGCGGGGCGCCGCGAACACCAGGTGCGTGTGGGAATCCACTAGGCCCGGAGCGACGATCATGCCTCGGCAGTTGCGCTCCTCCACCGGTCCCAGGTCCCCGGGCAGTCCCCGCGCCACTTCGTCGGTGGACCCTGCGCGCAGCACCTTGCCCTCGGCGAACAGCACCGCCCCATCCCGTACCATGCCGATGTCGCCCAATTCCGGGCCGCGGCGCGCGCGGTCCCCTCCGGCCAGGGTCAGCAGCTCGGCGGCGTGGGTGAGCAGCAGCGCCACTATGCCTTGGGGCGCCCGGGGGGCTCCGCCATGGGAATCGCGATCCCGCGTTCAACCGCGAATCGGCTCGCCTCCTCGTAGCCGGCGTCGGCATGGCGGGCGACGCCGATCCCGGGATCGTTGGTGAGCACTCGCTCGATCCGGCTCGCCATCTCCGCTGTGCCGTCAGCCACGGTGACTTGCCCGGCGTGCAGCGCATAGCCGACGCCCACACCGCCGCCGTTGTGGATCGATACCCAGCTGGCTCCCGATGCGGTGTTCAGCAAGGCGTTCAGCAGCGGCCAATCTGCGACCGCATCGCTGCCATCGCGCATGGCCTCGGTCTCGCGGTAGGGCGAAGCGACAGAGCCGCAATCCAGGTGGTCGCGGCCCATCACGATCGGTGCCTTGAGTTCGCCCTT
Source organism: Terriglobales bacterium (assembly GCA_035553115.1). Lineage (GTDB taxonomy): Bacteria > Acidobacteriota > Terriglobia > Terriglobales > SCQP01 > SCQP01. The sequence goes on from DATNED010000034.1 coordinate 25,489, forward strand.
GCGCACCATTTCGTTCAGCGCCAGGCCGAACCGATCCCGCTCGCCATAACCCAGCCAGCAAATGCGGGCCGGCAGCCCCTGGAAGCGAACGTGCTTGCGCGCCAGGCGAATCCAGCGGCTCAGGATCTCATCCTGGGGGAACATGCGCAGCACTAACTCGTCGGTCGCATGGATGTCGCTGGCCTCGCCGCTCAGCGCTGCCCACCGGAACGGGCCGCGGCCTTCGCAAAACAGCGGGCGGATGTAAGCCGGCACGAAGCCGGGGAAATCGAAGGCGTGGGCGACGCCTCGGCTCAGCGCCATGGCGCGGATGTTGTTGCCGTAGTCAAACGTAACCGCGCCCGCCTTCTGTAGCGCAAGCATCGCCTCGACATGGCGGGCGATCGAATCGAGGGCGCGATCGCGGTACGCACCCGGGTCGCGCCGGCGCAAGTCGGCGGCCTCGGCCAGGCTGAATCCCGCGGGTATGTAGCCGTGCAGCGGGTCATGGGCGCTGGTTTGGTCCGTGAGCAGGTCCGGCACAATGCCGCGCCGCACCATCTCCGGCAGCACTTCGGCGCAATTGCCCTCCAGGCCGATCGATACCGCCTCTTGCTGCCGCACCGCGTTCTTGGCGATGCGCAGCGCTTCGTCGAGGCTGTTGACCTGGATGTCGCAATACCCCGCTTTGACGCGCCGCTTAATGTGTTCCGGATCCACCTCGATGCCGATGAAGACGCCGCCGCTGAGGGTCGCCGCCAGCGGCTGCGCCGCGCCCATGCCCCCGAGCCCGCCGCTCACCACCAGCTTCCCCTTCAGGCTTCCATCGAAATGCTGCCGCGCCGCCGCCGCGAAGGTTTCGAACGTGCCCTGAAGAATGCCCTGGGAGCCAATGTAGATCCAGCTCCCTGCGGTCATTTGGCCGTACATCATCAAACCCTGCTGCTCCAGCTTTTCAAACGTTTCCCAGTTCGCCCAGTGCCCGACCAGGTTGGAGTTGGCGAGCAGCACCCGCGGCGCGTATTCGTGTGTGCGGAATACGCCCACCGGCTTGCCCGATTGGACCAGCAAGGTCTCGTCGTTGGCCAGTTTCTCCAGCGCGGCGACGATGGCGTGGTAGCATGCCCAGTTTCGCGCCGCGCGGCCCCTCCCGCCGTAAACCACCAATTCCTGCGGCCGCTCCGCCACCTCCGGATCGAGGTTGTTCATCAGCATCCGCATCGCCGCTTCCTGGGCCCACCCCCGGCACCGCAACTGCACCCCCCGGGGCGCGCGGATCGGGGTCGTGGGCGGGGCGTCGAGCAGGGAAGTGCCGGGCATCGCATTAAGAATATCAGGCTGTCCCACACTCCGCGGTTACACTGTGGCCGGAATGAATGGGTATCTGCTATGCGGTCTCGGCGCCGCCGTGGCTTGGGGTTCGGCCGATTTCTGCGCGAAGAAGGCCGCGACCGCTTTCGGGTTCTGGCCCACGGTTTGGGCCATGAACGCCGTCGGCGCGCTGGCCATGGCAGGCGTCTGGGCAGGGGGCGGAGTGGTCGTTCGGATTGCTCACTTGCCGCTGCTGATTGCCCTGGCGCTGGGCAATGCTCTGGGGGGCGTGTTTTTCTATTTCGCGCTCGAACACGGGCCGCTCGCCTTGGTTTCGCCCATCACGGCCGCCTATCCCGTCGTGTCGGCGGTGTTGGCGTTTGCCCTCGCCGGCGAACGCCTCGGGCCTTGGTTGCTGGCCGCCGTCGGTGGCGTCATCGCCGGAACCTTGCTCGCAAGCATGGGCGCGGGCAGCGACAAAAGAGATCACCCGCGTGGCAGCTCGGCCCTGCTCGCGGCGGTGGTCAGCGCCTTCGTCTTTGGCGCGGTTTTCTTCGCCCTCGCTGCGAACGCAAGTGTCACCTCGGCCACCGCCCCGGTGCTGGTGTTCCGCTGGGTAGGCGCAATTGCTTTGGCATTGCCGCTGTTTTGGGGCTGGAGGCTCCCGCCCGCTTTGTGGCGCTCCGGCTGGATTTGGGCCACCGGCCTGCTCGACAGCTTTGCGTATCTGCTCTACGCCGAAGGCGGCAAGCACCTGCCGGTCTCGATTATCTCCGCCCTCAGCGGCCTGTTTACCGTCTGGACTCTGGTGCTCGCCGTCCTGTTCTTGCGCGAGCGGCTCGGCTGGCGTCAATGGATCGGCGTGGGGTTGATCCTGGCCGGAATTGCAGCGCTGGTATTCTGAATGCTCTATGGCCGAGTGTCCTATTTGCGGTTTGCAGGAGCGCTGTCGAAATCATTGGGTCGCGGTGCAGGAGCCCGGAGGTGAGGTCGAATTCCAGGTCGGCGCCATGACCGCCAGCGAAGACAACCTCGTCCTGCTCCGCAACAAGCTCAAGAATCCGCCGCTGCGGTCGTTGTTTCAGCAGATTGCGCTTGCGCCGACCTGGGTCGAGGAGCAGGGAAGAACGCTCGCCTATTTGAACTGGCCCCTGGACCTGCGCGGCGCGGTGCACCGCACGCTATTTCCCAATGGCGCGCCCGGGCAGGACAATCGTCCGCTGCCGCCCACCCCGATGTTTGAACACCGCATCGCCGATTTGAGCCTCAAGGGCGTGAGCCTCGATTTCGAAATCTGCCTTCCCGATGAGCTGGTCTACAAAGCCCGCTTGGACCTCGGGGTGGAGGGCCTTGGTGTGGTCGCGTTCGAATACGTCCAGCTGGTCTGGGCCGATGGCATCGAATGGGGCGCAGTGCTGGCCGATTCAGGTTTGCGCGCCCAAGCCCAGGCGTTGGTGCAGTTGCTCATGGCCGGTTTGGTCGACCCGCTCCGCGGCATGTTCTCCGGCCAGACCGCGACCCTGCTCTCCGAAGCGCATCCGCAAGGCTTGGCCGCCGGTGACGCGGTGGACGAAGTGGCGTTCGCGGGGGAAGTGCATCTTGGCGAAACCATCGAGAAAATGATCAACGAGCGCCGCCTGCAGCCGCTGCTGCGCGACAGCCTGCTCGGCCTCGGCATGCAGCGTGCTCTCCCCGTTCAGTGAGCGCCCGAAGCAGGCCACCCTTTGGCCCGTTCTAGCCTCCAAGCCCTGCAGGAGGTTGGAACCATGTCGTCCAGAAGTTTGACTCGCCGCGAATCGTACCCCGCCGACATCTTCGATTTTCGCCGCAATGTGGATGATCTGTTCACACGCATGCTCACGCCCTTTTGGGACCGCCCCTGGGAGCGCTGGGCGGGCCAGCAACTAGCTTGGATACCGCCGGTCGAAAGCTTCATTGACCAGAACCGTTTCCACATTCGCCTCGCCTTGCCAGGCGTCAAGCCATCCGATGTGAATGTGCAGGTGCACGGGAACGAGCTCAGCATCAGCGGCGAGCGGAAACAGGATCTCACCCCGTCGGAAGATCGCACCTTCCAACGCGAGATCACCTACGGTTCGTTTGAAAGAATCGTCCCGCTCCCGGAGGGAGTCATGGGCGAAAAAATCGATGCCCAATTCAACGACGGCGTTCTGCAAATCTCAGCCCCGCTGAGCGAGAAGGCGGTTCCGCGCCGCATCGAGATCAAGTCGGAAGGCACAGAGGGGAAGAAGCTCGCTGCCTAGCACCTGGCCAATCGAAATCCTACATCCGTTACGTCTGATAATGGATATTATGTCGAATTGTCCTACGGATGCGACGCCGCCGCCTTGTCGCACGGCACCGGCGAAAGCACCGCGGGGCGTTCGTTGAGCGGATACTCGGCATCCACCTCGCGCACAATTTGATCGAAGTTCCGTCGCTGCTGCGGGTCCAGGATCGCCCGCAAGCGATCCCGCTCCGCCTGCCGCACCTGATCAAATTGTGGCGCGAGCCGAAGCTCCAGCTGCTGGTACTCGCCTACGGTCTGCTGCAGCACCGCGTCCACCTGATCCTGCTGTTGCTGGGCGAGGTGGAGGCGTTCGCTCATCTTCTGCGCGATGATACGGTGCTGCCGGATGTCGTACTCGTTCGCCGGATGGGCGTGCAGCCAATAATGCTCGGCGCTGTTCATGGCGGTGCCGCCCAGCAGCAGCCCGCTGATGAAGATCAGGACCACGTAAATAATCGGTCGGCGGTCGGAGCCTGTGGCTTGCATGATGTTCGTTTCCCGCTACTTGCCTATGGGTTCATCAAGTTCAGCATCACGTCCGCCAGTTGCGGCCGGACGTGATCATCCGAGGGATGCATTGGGTTCAGATGGGGAACGTCGAGCACGATCGCTTCATCGGCGTTCGGACGCTCGATGCGGCGGAAATTGTATAGAAACGAACCCAGCGTCACTGCAAACAACGTGCTCGCCAAGACCAAATCGCGGCCTCCAACCGGCATGAGGCGGCGTCGCGGTGCTGCCTCGAGAGCGGCCTGTAGCCGCGTCCAAAAGTAGCCGTCCTCCATTGCCGCTGCGCTCGTTTTGCTGCGCAGCGCGGCCAGCAAACTGCGGCTTTGTGCCGCCTCACGCCACCGCCCGGCACAAGCCGGGCAGTTGGATGCGTGCAGCTCCAGCGTTGCCGGGACCGCCTCCGGAAGCTCTCCCGGATGCAGCCCTAGATGATCTTCCAGCGCCAATACGAATTCATGACAATCGGACATGACCGGTTCCCCCCTAAACGCGTTTCTTTTTCCAAGCCGACAGCAACGCTCGGCGAGCACGGAACAGGCGCACCTTGACCGTGTTCTCATTCAAATCGAGCATCTCAGCCACCTCGCGCACTGAGTGGCCCTGAACCTCTTTCAAAACCAGCAGAATGCGATCCTCCGGCGCGAGCCGGGCGAGAAGTTTTTCGGCCAGGTCCTTCATCTCCACCCGCCGCTCCAGGCTGGCAATCCCCGCCAAGCCGTGGACATCGCGGTTCTCGACCCACGCCGCTTCATCCTCTGAGAGATCGGCGAGGATGGTTGCCTTCCGGACCCGCAGCTTGCGCAGATGGTCGTAGCATTCGTTCACCGCGATCTTGTAGATCCAGGTGCTCACCGCCGATTCGAAATGGAACTTGTCGAGCGCGAAATAGACCTTGGCGAACACCTGCTGCGCGATGTCGTCGCAATCGTTGGAATGGCGGAGAATGCCGCGAATCACCGCCGCCACGCGGGGATGGAAGCGCCGCACGAGCTCCTCAAACGCACCCGCTTCCCGCCCCTGGCAACGCCGCAGCAGGGCGAACTGGTCCGCCGCTTCAGTCTGGGTGGCTGGCTGGGTCGAAACCGATGGGGCGACCGCGCCAGTCAGCCGGGGCAGAACCGCTTCCATGTCGTCTTGGACGTTGGCCATGACTATGGCGTTTCCGGAAGCTCAGAGCTAGCTTCAGGATACCCGTTCACCCCGCTGCGGGGCCACTCTTCCCTACTCCCACTCGATGGTGGCCGGAGGTTTGGAGCTGATGTCGTACACCACGCGGTTGATGCCCTGCACTTCGTTCACGATGCGGCTCGAAATCCGCCCCAGAAGCTCATAAGGCAGCGGCGCCCAATCGGCGGTCATTCCGTCGTCGGATTGAACTGCGCGCAATGCGCACGTGTAGCCGTAGGTGCGCAAATCCCCCATCACTCCCACCGTCCTCACCGGCAGCAGCACCGCGAAGGATTGCCAAAGCTTGATGTACCAGCCGGCTTGCTTGATTTCCGCCACGGCGATGGCGTCCGCGGCCTGCAGCAGCCTGATCCGCTCGGCCGTCACCTCGCCCACGATGCGGACCGCCAGCCCCGGGCCTGGGAAGGGTTGCCGCTGCAGCAGCTCGCGATCCACGCCCAAATCCGCGCCCACGCGGCGGACCTCGTCCTTGAAGAGCTCGCGCAGCGGCTCTACCAGCTTCAACCGCAAGTCCGCCGGCAATCCGCCGACGTTGTGATGGCTCTTGATCACCGCCGACGGGCCGCGCACCGAAACCGATTCGATCACGTCCGGGTACAGCGTTCCCTGCACCAAATATTCCGCTCCCAGCTTGCGCGCTTCGGGCTCGAAGACCTCGATGAACACGCGACCGATGATCTTGCGTTTTTGCTCCGGGTCGGTGATTCCCGCCAGCTCGGACAAGAACTTCTCGCTTGCATCCACCGCCAGAATGTTCAGGCCGAGTTTCGCCCGCAGCGACTGCTGCACCTTGGCGAACTCGTCCTTGCGCAGCAGGCCGTTGTTGACAAACACGCAGGTCAGGCGATCGCCGATGGCGCGGTGCACCAGGGTCGCCGCCACGGTCGAGTCCACGCCGCCGCTCAGGCCGCAGATGGCGACTCCTTTCTCTCCAATGGCAGCGCGGATGCGCGCGGTCTGGGTCTCGATGAAGGACTGTGGCGTCCAGGTGCGTGCGATGCCGCAGAGGTCGAGGAAATTGCCCAGGAAGCGGTCCCCATGCTCGGTGTGGCGAACTTCAGGATGGAACTGCACCGCCCACATCTTGCGCTCCGGGTTCTCGATGGCGGCCAGCGCCGAGCGGCTGCGCCCGGCGACGCGGAATCCTTCCGGGAGTTTCTGCGCGGAATCGCCGTGCGACATCCAGACCATTTCGCGTTCGTCGCTGCCCCGAAACAGCGGACAGGCTGGATCCAGCATCGCTTCCGTTCGCCCGAATTCGCGCTCATCGGCGTTCTCAACCGTGCCGCCAAGCGTGTGCACCATCAATTGAAGTCCGTAGCAGATTCCGAGCAAGGGCAGGCCGCTCGTCCAGATTTCCGGCGCGCAGCGCGGCGCATCTTCGGCATAGACCGACGACGGGCCGCCGGAAAGTATGATGCCGGCCGGGTTCTGGGCTTGAATCTGCCCCCAGCCGGCGCTGTGCGGCAGGATCAAGCTGTAGGCGCCCAGCTCGCGCACGCGGCGCGCAATCAGTTGCGAGTATTGCGCGCCGAAATCCAGGACTACGATCGAGGCGGCGGACGGGGAGTTCGGCGCGGTGTTTCGGGTCATGGCAGAACGAAATTGATCAGGCGGCCCGGCACGGCCACCACCTGCCGCGGGGTGACGCCCGCCAGCAGCGGTGCCATCTTGTCGTGCGCGCGGGCCGCGGCTTCGAGCCCGGCGGCATCGGTGCCGGGCGGCACCGCCAGTCGGGCGCGCAGCTTGCCGTTGATTTGCACCACGACTTCAATCAGTTCCTCGCGCGCCAGCTCGCGGTCGAAGGCCGGCCACGGTTCCAGCCCGATCTGCGTCGCATGGCCGCGGCGCTGCCAAAGCTCATGCGCCAGGAACGGCGCGAACGGAGCCAGCATCAGCAGCAGCAGGCGCAAGGCTTCCTCCTGCGCCCCGGCGGAAATCTCCCCTTCGCAGGCATAGAATTCGTTGACCAGTTCCATCAGTCCGGCGATCGAGGTATTGAAGTGCCAGCGCCCCTCGAAGTCGCGGGTGAGCTTCCCCAGCACTTGATGGGCCTTGCGCAACAGTTGCTGGTCGGATCTTCCCTGGGCCGGCCCCGGCGGCGCTGTGACCGCAAGCCGCCAGACGCGCGCGAGAAATCGGTGGATCCCCTCGACGCCATTGTCTTGCCAGTCGAAATCTTTTTCCGGCGGGGCGGCGAAGAGCACGTACATCCGGGTGGCATCGGCGCCGAAGCGCTCGATCAGCTCCGCCGGATCCACCACGTTCCCCTTCGATTTCGACATCTTGGCGCCGAAGCGGGTGATCATGCCCTGCGTGAACAGGCGCGTGACCGGTTCATCGATTTGGCACAGCCCCAGGTCGCGCATCGCTTTGGTGAAAAAACGGGTGTAGATCAGGTGCAGAATGGCGTGCTCGATGCCGCCGACATACTGATCCACCGGCAGCCACCGCGCGATGTCGCCGGAATCGTACGGAGCGGTTTCTGCATGGGGGCTGGCGTAGCGGTAGAAGTACCAGGACGAATCCACAAACGTGTCCATGGTGTCGGTCTCGCGCCGGGCTTGGCCGCCGCACCGCGGGCATTCGACCCGCCAGAAGTGTTCGTCGGCGGCGAGCGGCGATTGCCCTTCGCCGGTGAGCGTCACCTCGTCGGGCAGCAGCACCGGAAGCTGGTCGAGCGGCACCGGCACGATGCCGCATTTCGGGCAATGGAGCGCCGGGATCGGCGTGCCCCAGAAACGCTGGCGCGAGATGCCCCAGTCCTGCAATCGATAGGTGACGGTTCCCTTCCCCCAGCCCTTGCGCTCCGCCTCTGCAACCATCGCGGCGATCGCGGCGCGGTTCTCCATGCCGCTGTAGGCGCCGGAATGTACCAGCACGCCGTCGCTCTCGAGCGCAGCTTCGAGGCGTGCCGGAATTCCTTCCTTCGGCGACACCACCGGCCGAATCGCCAGCCCATAGCGCGAGCAGAACTCGAAGTCGCGCTGATCGTGCGCCGGCACCGCCATGACCGCGCCGGTGCCGTAGCCCATGAGGATGTAATTCGCAATCCAAACCGGAAGCGTTTCCCCGTTGAAGGGATTGACCGCCGTGCGCCTGGTGTCAAAACCTTCCTTCTCCGGTTCTTGCCCGGGCGCGAGGTGCCCCTGCCGATTTCGCAGCGCTCGGGCCTGGGCCACTCCATCGCGGTCCAGTAGCTGGGCCACCAGCGGATGCTCCGGGGCCAGCAGCAAAGCGCTCGCGCCGTAGATCGTGTCCACGCGGGTGGTGAACACGCGGACGCTGCCCGCGCCGGGAATGGCGAATTCGATCTCCGCCCCTTCGCTGCGGCCGATCCAGTTCCGCTGCATGGTGCGCACGCGCTCCGGCCAGCCCGGAAGCCGATCAAGGTCGCGCAGCAACTCCTCGGCGTAGGCGCTGATGCGGAAGTACCACTGCTCCAGCTCGCGCTGCTCGACCGCCGTGTCTTCATGCCGCCAGCAGACCCCGCCCGCCACCTGCTCATTGGCCAGCACGGTCGCGCACTTCGGGCACCAGTTCACCAAGCCGCGCTTGCGGAACGCGAGGCCGCGCTCCAGGAATTTCAGGAACAACCACTGGTTCCAGCGGTAGTAGTCGGGCAGGCAGGTGGTGACTTCGCGCGACCAGTCGTAGCTGAATCCGAAGCGCTGATCCTGCCGCTTCATGTGCGCAATGTTGCCCAGCGTCCAGGCGCGCGGATGGGTGCGGTTGCGGATGGCCGCATTTTCCGCCGGCAGGCCGAACGAGTCCCAGCCCATGGGATGGAGCACGTCGTGGCCCTTCATCCACAGGTACCGCGCCAACGCATCCCCGATGGCGTAGTTCCGCACGTGCCCCATGTGCAGCGCTCCGCTCGGATACGGCAGCATCTCGAGCACGTAGTATTTCGGCCGCTGCGCCGATGCCGCCGCCGTGAAGGGATTTTCCGCCGCCCAGCGTTCGGCCCATTGCGGCTCGAAGCTTGCCGGCGAGTAGGAAGGCGCGTCCATGAATCCTCTATTGTGCGGCAAAAACCCGCAATGGGAGGCTTCAACTACTAGCGGCAGGGCCCGAGTTGCCCCGCAGGTCGGGGAGCGACTCTCGGGAAGGGGCAAGACGGGGTGGTTGGCTAGGACGCAGGGAGGGCGCCAACCGCAGCGTGGCTCGATGCCTGTGCGCAGCACGGATGAGGATTCGCGCCCGACCGAGGACAACGCCAGACGTCCCGTATCGCCCCGCCCCGCTCCAGGATCAATCCGCCTTCAACCGTTCGAGTGCGGCGAGATCCTCGTGCTGGCCCTCGGGCGGCGTCTCGACGATGAAAGCCTTGGCGCGCATCCTGCGGTCGTGCAGCAGGCGCGCGAACGTCGCGAGGCCAAGCTTGCCTGCGCCGATGTGCGCATGGCGGTCGAGGTGGCTGCCGCGGTCGGATTTGGCGTCATTGGCGTGGAGTACCGGTACCCGGGCGATGCCAATCGTCGCCCCCAGTTCGCGCATCGCGGCAGCGAATCCCTCGTCCGTTGCCAGGTCGTAGCCCGCCGCCCAGGCGTGGCAGGTGTCCACGCACGCGCCCAACTGCAATTCCGCGCATCCGTCCAGAATCGCGGCCACCGCGCCGAAATCGCCGCCGAGGTGGTTTCCTCCTCCGGCGGTGTTCTCGATCAGCAGTTGGAGTCCGTTCCAGCGGAAACCTTCGCACGCCTCCTTCAATCCGGCAATGCAGGCCTGCAAATCACCGCTTCCTGGATGCAAAACCAGGTACTCGGCGCCGATCGCGGCCGCCCGCTCCAGCTCGCCGCGCAGCGCCTGGAACGATCGCTTCCGGAATTCGCTGTTGCTGCTGGCCACGTTGATCAGGTAGCTGGCATGCACCACCAATGGTTGGATCTTGTACTTGCGCCGCAGGCGCTTCAGCTCTGCGATCGCTTCCGGCTTTGGCGCGGACGCCCGCCATTGCCGCGGGCTCGAGGTGAAGATCTGCATCGTCGCGCATCCCAGCTCGTGGGCGCGTTCTGCGGCCAGGTGGACGCCTCCGGCGCTGGAAACGTGCGTGCCAATGCGGGGTGGCATTCAGAAAGGATACCGTGCGGCTAAGATTGAACGATGCGGGTTGGCATTCTGACCGGAGGAGGCGATTGCCCAGGGCTGAACGCGGTGATCCGGGCCGTGGTGCGCAAGGGCACGATGTTCTATGGCGATTCCGTGGTCGGCTTTCTCGAGGGATGGCGCGGTGTGGTCGAGAACAGGGGCATCGAACTCGATCTCGACAGCATCGCCGGCATCATCCACCGCGGCGGCACCATCCTGCGCACTTCGCGCACCAATCCCGCCCGCGACCTCGACGGCATGGAGCGCGTGAAAAAAACCTTCCAGGCGCAACACCTCAGCGCGCTGGTGGCTGTGGGCGGCGACGACACCTTGGGCGTGGCGCAATGGATCTCCCACGCGGGGCTTCCCGTAGTCGGCGTGCCCAAGACGATTGACAACGATCTGTCGGGCACCGACCTTTGCTTCGGCTTCGACACCGCGGTGGGCATCGCCACCGAGGCCATTGACCGGCTGCACAGCACCGCCGAGGCGCACAACCGCGTGATGGTGGTCGAGGTGATGGGGCGCGAAGCCGGATGGATCGCAGTCTACTCCGGCATCGCCGGCGGCGCGGACGTGATCCTCATTCCCGAGAAGCCGTTTAACCTCGCCGAGGTTTGCGACTTGCTCCGCCGCCGCCACGCTCGAGGGAAATATTTCAGCATCGTGGTCGTGGCCGAAGGCGCGAAATGGGCCGAAGCGCCCGTGACCCAGGGCGTCCGGAAAGACGAGTTCGGCCACGAACGCCTGGGGGGCGTCAGCAACCTGCTCGCCGAGCAGATCGAACGCCATACCGGCTACGAAACCCGCGTCGTCATCCTCGGCCACACCCAGCGGGGCGGTTCGCCCACCGCCTTCGACCGCATGCTTGCAACCCGCTACGGCATCCAGGCGATCGATATGGTCCACCGCGGCGAATTCGGCCGCATGGCGGCGCTGAGCGGCCAAACCATGGGCAGCGTCCCGCTGGAGGAGGCCCTCAGCCGCAATCGCAAGGTGGACGACGAACTCTACTCCATGGCCTCGGTGTTCTTTGGCTAACGTGCTCGCAGCGACGGTCGGCGCGCTCGCGCTCCTGCTTGCGGGCTGTGGCGGCCCCGCCTCCGCCGCTCAGACTTCGACGGTTGTTGTTGCCGGTGGCAGCCAGGTCCGCGCGCTGGATGGTGCCACCTTGGCGACCGTGCGCAGCTGGGCGCTGGGCGATCCCGTTTCGGCGTTGCTGCCCGATCGGCGCGCGGTGGTGGCCATCACCTCCGGTCTGCGCGCCGAGCTATGGCGCCTCGATCCCGGGCAACGGGAGGCGGCGCACCGCAGATTGGGCCTGATTCCTGCCGCGGCGAAACTCGATCCCGCCTCCGACGCGCTGTACGTCGCCGGGACCAATGCCGATGGACAGGGACTGCTTCAGGCACGCGACCGCGTCAGCGGCGCGTTGCGCTGGCAGCACGCCCTGAATGCGCCCGCGACCGCCATTGCGCTCGCGCCCGGCAACCTGTTGCTCGCGGCGACCACTTCCGGCCGCATTGAGATGTTCAGTCTGGCCGGCGCGCGCAGCGCCGGCACGTTGCAGCTCGACGCCGCCGCGCGGGAATTATTGGCGCTGCCTTACGGGCACGAGGCCTTCGCCTTGACCGATGCCCGGCTCGCGCTCTTGGACACGGCCCGTTCGGGCATCTTGGCCTACCTGCCCGTGGGCGATCATCCGCAACACATGATCTTGAAGCCCGACGGCGGCGAACTCTACGTCAGCGATGCCGGCGGCACCGTGACCGTCCTCGACACTTCCACCGGAGAGGTATCTGCGACCTTGGCTGCCGGCCTCGGCGCGGACGCCATGGCCGTGACGCCCGACGGCAGCTTGCTTTTTGTCGCCAATGCCTCTTCCGGCACGCTCTCCGCCACGAACCTCGCCACCCGCAAGCCGGCGGCGTTCCTGCGCCTCGGCATGCAGCCCCGTGCGCTGGCGCTTGCGCCTGGCGGCTACCTGTTTGCGGCCGATTCCGGCTCGAACGACTTGGCCGTGGTGCGCCTCGGCAGCGACGCCAACCACCCCTATGCGTTGATGACGTTGCTTCCGACCGTGCCCGCGCCCGCTCGCCTCGCCGTGCTCCCCCAGGTACGGCCATGAAGATCCTGCACCGCTACATTCGCCGCGAAGTCGCAGCCAGCGCTGGCGTCGGGCTGTTGCTGTTCACCTTCGTGATCTTCATGCAGGACTTGGGCCGCGCTCTGGAAGCCGCAGTGCAGGTCAGCGGCTCTGCGCTGGGCAAGCTCGTTGCCGATGTGCTGCCTTCGGCGCTCGTCTTTACCATGCCCATGGCCCTGCTGGTGGGAGTGTTGATCGGCCTGGGACGGCTCAGTGTGGATGGCGAGCTTACCGCGATGCGGGCCAGCGGCACCAGCTCGCGCAGCCTGCTGCGCCCGATGCTCGAGTTGGCCGGCGCCGCGCTTGCGCTTTCGCTGCTGATCACCCTTTGGTGGGCGCCGACGGCACGTCAGCGCCTGAACCTGTTGACCACGCAATTGGCCAGCACCCAAATTGCGTCCTCGATCCAGCCTCGCGTCTTCTTCGAACCCGACAACAACCCGGACTGGGTGATCTACACCGGCGACGCCAACGGCACGCAGTGGCGGCAGGTGCTGGTCGCCGACATGAAGAACCGCACCACGCCCGAGCTGACGATGGCTGCGGAAGGCCGCCTCATTAGCCGCGGTCCCGGCGAAGTTCAGCTCCATTTAGCACGCGGCGCTCAGTACCAATTGGATCCGCAGCGTCCTGGCGCCAGCATGGTGAGCGCCTTCGAAACGGTGGATATCCCGTTCTCCATGCCGGCCTCCACCGCCGGCTCAACCACGCTCTCGGCGATGCCCCTCGGCGCGCTCTGGCATCGCGCCCGCTTTGCCCCGGACTGGCGCGCAGCTCGGGTCGAGTTTCACCGCCGCTGGGCCTTGGCCTTTGCCACCCTCGCCCTGGCCATGCTGGGCATGGCGCTCGGTCTGCGTGGCGGACGCGGCGGCAAGGCCGGCGGCTTCGTGCTCACGCTCTTGCTGGTCTTGAGCTACTACCTGCTGTTCGTTCTGGGCTTGGCGTTGGCCAAGCAGGGCAACCTGCCCCCCTGGCTCGGGGCCTGGGGTGCCAACCTGATTTTCTTGGCGGCGGCGGGCTGGAGCTTGTCTTGCCTTGATCGCATTCCTGCCCGTCCCATCGCAGGCGCCGATCCTGTGGCTTGGATCCGCGCGGGCATCAGCCAGCGGCGCGCGCACCTGCCCACCCCCGCGCTGGGCAAGCGGCGCTGGCTTCCGGCCGCGCTTGATCGCTACGTCGTGCGCGAGTTTCTCGCCTACACCGGGCTCTTGCTGGCCGCCTTCTGGCTGCTGGTGGTGGTGTTCACGCTCTTCGAGCTGATCGGCAGCGTTCTGCAGCATCACATCGGCGTCGGTGTCGTCATTCAGTACCTCCTTTATTTCAGCCCGCAGACGCTGTACTTGATGGCCCCGCTCGCGATTCTCGCCGGGGTGATGATCACCGTCGGCCTGATGTCGAAATCCAACGAGGTTACGGCAATGAAAGCCTCGGGCATCAGCGTCTACCGCGTGTTGGCACCGATGGCGATCGCCGCCTGCGTCCTCTGCTGCCTCCAATTCGGCTTGGACGCCACCTGGCTTCCCGGTTTCAATCAGAAGCAGGATGCCCTGCACGCCGTCATCAAAGGGCAGCCCGCGCAGACCTACCGCAATCCCGAGCACAAGTGGGTCTTCGGCCAAAGCAACGACATCTACTATTTCAGCTTTTTCGATCCCAGCCAGGCGGCTTTCGCCGATGTCTCGGTCTTCGAGTTCGATCCGCAAAGCTTCGAGCTGACGCGCCGCATCTTCGCCCGGCAGGCCCGCTGGGACGACGGCATTCAGGGCTGGGTCTTCACCAACGGCTGGGCGCGGCAGTTCCAGGGCCCGACCTCCACTTCCTACCAGCCCTTCCTGGTCGCGAGCTTCCCGGGACTCCCCGAGTCGCCGCAGTATTTCGCCACCGATTCCCGCCAGGGCACGCAGATGTCGTTCGGCGAGCTGCACCGCTACATCGGGGCCCTGCGCGCCAGCGGCTACACCGTCGGGCGGCTCAGCATCACGCTTTGGAAGAAACTGGCCTATCCGCTCATCACCGTGGTCATGGCGCTGCTGGCGTTCCCCTTTGCCCTCACGGTCGGACGCCGCGGCACGCTGGTGGGCGTGAGCGTAGGCATCGTCGTGGCCATCGCCTACTGGAGCACCGCCAGTCTCCTCGAAGCGCTCGGCAACCTCAACCAGCTCCCCGCCCCGGTCGCGGCCTGGGCGCCGGATGCGCTCTTCTTGGGGCTGGGGCTGTACTTTCTCCTGCGCGTGCCGACCTGAGCGTTCACCTCCGCAGGCGTGCAAGAGCCGCGAGAATCGCGGTCTCGGTGCGCAGAATGCGGGGGCCGAGCGAAACCGGCTCGAAACCGGCTGCCGCGGCGGCATCGAATTCTTCGGGCGCGAAGCCCCCTTCGGGGCCGGCCAGCAGGATTGCGGCTTCCGGAATTGCCATGAGCGCAGGTAGCCCGGAAACTTCTGACAGCATCACCCGCCGGCCGGGGGGAGGCGCAGCCAGGAATTGCGCCAACGGCTGAGGCGGCGAGATCGCGGGCACGTCGCAGCGGCGGGATTGCTCTGCGGCGCCGCGCAAGATCGCCTTCCAGCGCGCCAGGCGCTTGGGTGCGGCAGCCAGCAGCCGCGGCTCAACCCGGCGTGTTGCAATCAGCGCGATGCTCGAAACCCCGAGCTCGGTGGCTTTCTCCAGCATCCACTCCATCCGATCGAATTTGAACAGCGCCAGCCCGAGAGCCAGGGCGGGTTCAGGTTCGGGTTGCGGCAGCTCCTCCAACACCTCGAAATCCACCGCCGCCGGCGCAGCCGAAGTTATGCGCGCCAAATACACGCGCCCCTGGTGGGCAATCTCGTACTCCTGCCCCGGCTCGGCTCGCAGCACCCGCGTCAGATGCGCGGCGCCTTCGCCGCGCAAATGCGCAGTCTGGCCGTCGCAGGTGTCCACGAAGAACCGGCGCCGCGCCATCGACTGCGTTACCCGAACAGCTCCCGCACCTTCTCGAAAATTCCTGCCTCGTGCGGCGTGTTCTGGTTCGGCATCATGCGATCGAGTTCCTGCAAGAGCTGCTTCTGCTCGCGCGTCAGTTTCTTGGGAACTTCGATCTGCACGAAGACATGCATGTCTCCCCGCCCGCGCGCGTTCACCCGCGGCGCGCCCTTGCCCCGCAGTGGCGGCAGCTCCGCTCCGCTCGCGGTGCCGGCGGGCACGGTCGCGACCTCGTCGCCCCAGGGCGTGGCCACGGTGATATTGCAGCCGAGCGCGGCCTGCGGAAACGAAATCGGGATCGAGCAGAACAGCTCGGTGCCCTTGCGTTGGAAAAATGCATGCGCGCGCACGTGCACCAGCACATACAGATCGCCGGCCGGGCCTCCGGAGGCGCCCGCCTCGCCCTCGCCGCTCAGGCGAAGCTGCATGCCCTCTTCGATCCCTGCGGGCACGCCCACCGTGCGCTTCACCTCGCGCTGAATGCGCCCTTGGCCGCGGCACTGCGGGCAGGGGTCGCGGATAATCATCCCCGCGCCGCCGCAGGCCGAGCAGGTGCGCGCCACGCTGAAAAAGCCCTGCTGGAAGCGCACCTGTCCGCGCCCCCCGCAGGTGGTGCAGGTCGCCGGCGGCCCGCCGCCGCGGGTGCGCTTGCCATGGCAGGAATCGCACTCGGTCAGGCGCTGGAATTTGATTTCGACCTCGGCGCCGTGCAGCGACTGCTCGAAGGAAATCTCCAGGTCGTAGCGCAGGTCGTTGCCGCGCTGCGCGCCCCGGCGCGAGCGCCCGCGCCCCCCGCCGAACAGGTCGCCGAAGCCGAAGAATTCGCCGAAGATGTCGGAGAAATCGGCGAAGTGCGAGGCATCGAAGCCGCCGCCGTTACTGACCCCGGCGTGGCCGAAGCGGTCGTATTGGGCGCGCTTCTCCCCATCCGCAAGAATGCTGTACGCCTCCGACGCCTCCTTGAACGACTCCTCCGCGTGCGCGTCGCCTTGGTTGCGGTCGGGGTGGTACTTCAGCGCCAACCTGCGGTAGGCGCTCTTGATGTCCCCGTCTCCGGCGTCGCGGGCAACGCCCAGCACCTCGTAGTAGTCGCGTTTCTCGGCCATGCGGGGGAGCTTCTCGAACTGCTTTCTGTATTACGCTTTCACCGGCGCTTGCGCCACTTTGACCATCGCAGGGCGGATCAACCGTCCGTGGAGTTTGTAGCCGCGCTGCAGCTCCTCCACCACCGTGCCCTCGGGCACCGCTTCGGTGGGTACCATCTCGATCGCTTCATGCAGGTGGGGATCGAATTTCTGTTCCGCCGCCTCGACCGGCTCCAGGCCGACCTTGCGCGCTGCATCCGTCAACTGCCGGTGCAGCAGCTCGACCCCCTTGCGCCAATCTGCGGCGGCGTTCTCGCCCGCCATGGCGACCGGATTCGAGTGGCGCAGCGCGCGCTCGAAGCTGTCCAGAACGGAAAGAAACGGCTTCACCGCCTCGGCGGTGGCGTGGACCCGGGCGTCCTGCACCTCGCGCACTGCGCGCTTGCGCGCATTGTCGGCCTCCGCCAGCGTCCGCAGCAGGCGGTCCTGCAAGCCGTCGCGTTCCTCGCGCAGCTTTCGCACTTGCTCTTCAATCGCCTCGGCTGCTGCCTCTTCCGGTGGCTCCGGCGGCAGCGCGCGGTCGGGATCGGGAGCGCCTTGCAGATCGGGGTCGGCCATGCTCATAGGCTGCAGCTCACGCTGTTCTTGCCCTCGGCAACGCGGCCGTACAGCTCGCGCACCAGGGCCACCGCGGCAAGCGCGCGCGGATATTCCATGCACGTCGGGCCGAGAATGGCCAGCGTGCCGCGGCCGCACTGGGCCGCCACCAGCGAGCATCCAGGCAGCGCCTCGTCGTGCAGGCCGATCCGCACCCGAACCGCCGAGCATCCTGGGCCGGCATGGGCTTCGATCCATTCGCCGCTGTCCGTCTCCGTCAACAGATGCAGCCAGCGCTCTTTTTGATTCAGGCTCTCCAGCATCGCCTCCAGCTCGCCGCTCTGCAGCACGCCCGCCAAATGGCTCGTTCCTTGGATATAAACCTGGCCCTCATCCTGCATCTCGAGCACGCCGCTGTGCGAAAGCACCACCACCCGCTTGAGCAGCTCGTCGTACGCCGCACGCTCCTGTTCCAGCATTCGCTGCAGCTCCCGCCGGATGCCGGAAAGCGTCGAGCCCGTGAAGTGATGGGTTAGGAACCGCGCAGCGGCATCGAGTTCGGGCTGCGAATAGCTCTCCGGCACGCGGTTGACGCGCTCCCGCACTTGCCCGTCGCCCGCCACCAGGATCGCCAGCACGCGATGGTCGGTCAGTCGGAAAAATCGGATCTGCTTCAGCCCGGCATCGCGCCAGGGCAGCACCGCCACCATGCCCACGTTCCTGCTGGCCCCGGAAAGATACTCCGAGGCCCGCATCCAAAGCGTGGTTTCGTCGTGCGCTTCCCGCATCCGGTGCTCCAGCTGCCGCGACAATAGGTCATCGGCCGGCAGCTGCGCGGTGCCGCCCCTCTGCACCCACCAGCGCAGCGCCTTCGCCGTCGGAACCCGCCCGGCCGATACGTGCGGCTGGTCCAGGAATCCGGCCTTCTCCAGTTCGGCAAGAATATGCCGAATCGATGCCGAGCTCAGCCGTGGCGGAGCCTCGGTCTGCGCCAGGGCCAGCGATCCAACCGGATTGCCGGAGGCGACATACGCCTGAAGCAAAGCCTGCAAAATCGCGGCTTCGCGCCCGCTCAGAACCTCCAAGTCGCCCGTTGAGGACCCATCCTGCACCCTTCAATTATAGCAACTCGCTCAAGCTCTTATGCGGGCGGTTCTGCGCCGCGGCCACGGCGGCATAGGTGAGCGCGCCGCGGTGGGTGTTCACGCCGGCGCGCAGGCCCGGGTTCGTCGCCACGCCGGCGTTGAACCCCTGGTCTGCCAGTTGCCGCACGTATTGGAAGGTCGCGTTGGTCAGCGCCAGCGTCGAGGTGCGCGGGACCGCCGCCGGCATGTTCGTCACGCAGTAGTGCACGACGTCGTGCAGCACATACGAGGGATGGGTGTGCGTGGTCGGATGCGCGGTCTCGATGCAGCCGCCCTGGTCAATCGCCACGTCCACGATCACCGCGCCCCGCTTCATCCGGGTCACCATCGCCGTCGTGACGATCTTGGGGGCGCTCGCGCCCGGTATCAGCACCGCGCCGATCACCAGATCGGCCTCGGCCACTGCCTCGCCGATCGTCGTCGGGTTGGCCGCCAGCGTCAGCACGCGCCCGCCGAACAGATCGTCCAACTGCCGCAGCCGGGTGGCGCTGCGATCGGCGATCGTCACCACCGCGCCCGCTCCGACCGCCATCTTCGCCGAATTGGTCCCGACGATGCCGCCTCCCAGAATCAGGACCCGCGCCGGAGGCACCCCCGGCACCCCTCCCAGCAGCATGCCGCGCCCGCCGTGCCGGCGCTCGAGGTATTGCCCGCCCACCTGTACCGCCAGCCGCCCGGCGACTTCGCTCATCGGTTCCAGCAACGGCAATCCTCCGCCGCTCCCTTCGACCGTCTCGTAGCCGATCGCCGTGACCTCGTGCTGCAGCAGCTCTTCGGTCAACTCCGGAAGCGGCGCAAGGTGCAAATACGTGAACAACACCAATCCGGGACGGAAGAAGCGGTACTCGGGCTCGATCGGCTCCTTCACCTTGCAGATCATCTCCGCCCGGCCCCAAAGCTCCTTGGCCGTGGCCACCAGCTCGGCGCCATGGCGGACGTATTCGGCGTCGTCGAAATAGGAGTTGTGGCCGGCGCTGTTCTCGATCAGCACCGTGTGTCCCAGGCTGACCAGCTCGCCAACGCCGGCCGGAACCAGTCCAACTCGGGTTTCGTGATCTTTCAATTCGCGCGGAACGCCAATGATCATAGGAAGGCTCTCAGTCGATTTGCGCGCGCTGCAGCCGGCCGCTGAAATCCACATACAGCGTCTTCCATTCGCTGTAGACGTCGAGCGTGGCCATGCCGCTCTCGCGGTGTCCGTTGCCGGTGTTGCGCACCCCGCCGAACGGGAGATGCACTTCGGCCCCGATCGTGGGCGCGTTGATGTAGACGATGCCGCTGTCGAGATCGCGCAAGCCGCGGAACGCGGCGTGCACGTTGGCCGTGTACAGCGACGACGAAAGCCCGTAGGCCACGCCGTTGGCCATGGCAATGGCGTCCTCCAAACCATCGCAGGCGAGCACCGAAACCACCGGGCCGAAGATCTCTTCCTGCGCGATGCGCATCGTGGGCTGCACCTCGGCGAAGATGGTCGGCTCCAGGAAGAAGCCCTGCGCCAGAGCGCCGTCAGTGCGCCGCTCGCCGCCCAGAACCAGCTTGGCCCCCTCCTGCTTACCGATTGTGATGTATTCTTCGATGCGCTTCAGCTGCTTGGCGTTGACCACCGGTCCCACTTGCGCTTGCGCATCCAAGCCGTTGCCGAGGCGGAGCTTTCGCGCCCGCCCAATCAGCATCTCGAGAAACCGCTGATGGATCCCGCGCTGAAGGATCAGCCGGCTGGCTGCCGTGCAGCGCTGCCCGCTGGTGCCGAAGGCCCCCCAAAGGCAGCCCTCGAGCGCCAGTTCGAGATCGGCATCGTCCAGAACGATGATCGCGTTCTTGCCCCCCATCTCCAGATTGCAGTGCTTGAACGCGGCGGCCGCGCGCTGCCCCACTTCCCTTCCCACCGCCGTTGAGCCGGTGAAGCTCACGATGCGGCTGCGGCGGTCCTCGACCAGCGCCGCGCCGACCTCGCTTCCGCGTCCGTAGACGAGGTTCACCACCCCCGGCGGCAGGCCGGCGTCGTGCAGCGTCTGCACGAAGTTCAGCGCCGAAAGCGGCGTGTCTTCCGCGGGCTTGAGCACAGCGGTGTTGCCGCAAAGCAGGCACGGCGCCAGCTTCCAGCTCGGAATCGCCATCGGGAAATTCCAGGGCGTGACCAGCGCCGCCACCCCCAGCGGCACCCGCGTGGTCATGCAGACTTTGTTGGCCAGCTCCGACGGCGTGGTCTGGCCATACAGGCGTCGCCCCTCGCCCGCCATGAAGTACAGCATGTCAATCGCTTCTTGCACGTCGCCGCGGGCCTCGACCAGAACCTTGCCCATCTCGCGCGTCATTGTCGCCGCGTACTCCTCCTTGCGGGCGACCAGCAGCTCCGCCGCGCGATAGAGAATTTCCGCCCGGCGCGGGGCTGGCGTCGCCCGCCAGGACGGGTACGCGGCCGCGGCCGCGGCCAGCGCCGTGTCGGCGTCGGTGTCGTTCGACGCCGGATAGACGGCCACCAATTCGCGCTGGTCGGCTGGATTGTGGCGCTCGAGATATTGCCCCGACCGCGGCGGCGTGCTCTTGCCCGCGATCAGATTTTGCAGGGAAACGGCCTCAGGCATGCGTCTCCAAGTGTACCGCCCCTCGCGCGTTGCTATTCTGGGGAACGTCATGCCGCTCATGCCCGCTTCCGCCTCGCAGGGCCTCACCACTACCGAGGCCGCCTTCATCGAAGCCGCCCAGCGCAACGGCGAGATGTATATTCACCAGCCCTACGAGCTCTACAGCGAAGCCAACCACGAGGCTTGGCGGCGGCTCTTTGCCCGCATGCATGCGCAGTGGCAGCAGTACGCCACACCGCAGTTCCTCGCCGGGATTGGCTCGCTCTGCTTCGACGCCACGCGCGTGCCGCGCCTCGAGGAGGTAAACCGGTTCCTGGCCCCGCTCACAGGCTTCCGCGCCAAGGCGGTGAGCGGATACGTCCCCGCTTTCGACTTCTTCGACTGCCTCAGCAAGCGCGAGTTCCCCACCACCATCACCATCCGCCACGCCGACAAGCTCGACTACCTGCCCGAGCCCGACATCTTCCACGACATCGCCGGCCATGTGCCCATGCACACCGACCGCAAATTCGCCGATACCCTCGTTCGCTTCGGCAACTGCGCCCATACCGCCGCGCGCCTCGCCGCCGAAACCCGCGACTCCAAGCTCCGCCAGCAGCGTCTCACCAGCATGATCAAGGCGCTGGCGCGCTTCTTCTGGTTCACGGTCGAGTTCGGCCTCATGCGCACCCCGGAAGGGCTTCGCGCCTACGGCAGCGGTCTGCTCAGCTCCTACGGCGAGCTGGCGCATTCGCTCACTGCGCCCGAGGTGCAACGCTATCCCATCCAAATGGAATGGGCGGTCAATCAGAGCTTCGATTACCACCATTACCAGCCGCTGTTCTTCATCGTGGACGGCTTCGATCACCTGTTCCAATTGGTGGACGAGCTGGAACGCTGGCTCGCCGAGGGCAGGCTGATGAACGTCGCGCCCGGCGCCCCCGACATCAACGATGCCGATCAGAACAGCTTCCTGCGCGGCGAGGGCTCGGCCTGACGACCTATTTAGCTGTCGGCGGGTCCGGCCTGCGCTGACTGTCCCAGGTGGCCGCCATGTCGGCGATGCCTGCGCATCTCCCCCGTCCATGCCAGGAAACGGCACCAGCTGCGCCGCTCGCGCCACGCGAACCGCCAGAAATCGCGGGCGCGAATTTCTTCCGCTTGCGCGCCGCTGAAGGTCTCGATGCGCCAGCGCCAGTAGGGGCTGCGCCACGGGCGGAAACGGTGCCCGCGTCCGGCGGTCCACAAGAATCGCAGTCCCGAAAGCATCTTCTGCCAGTATAGTTTCCAGATGCTGCCGCTCGCCTCGGCCACCGCGCTTCTGGTCACGGCGTTTCTGCTCGGAAGCATTCCCTTCGGCTACTTGCTCTACCGGCTGCGCACGGGTGGCGACATCCGCGCCGCCGGCAGCGGCAACATCGGCGCGACCAATGTCCTGCGCGCCGCCGGAGTGAAGCTCGGCCTCGCAACCCTTGCGCTCGACGCGCTCAAGGGCTGGCTCGCGGTCGAACTCGCGCTCCGCTTTGCCGGCGCCCATCCTGCTCTCATCGCATCCGCGCTGGCGCTGGTCGTGCTCGGGCACATGTACAGCCCTTGGCTGCGCTTCCGCGGCGGCAAGGGCGTGGCCACCGCGCTGGGTGCATTCTTGGCCTTGGCCCCCCTGCCCATGGCGGAGGCCCTTGTGGTCTTTGCCGCGGTGCTGGCGGTCTGGCGCTATGTTTCGCTGGCCTCGATTTGTGCCTGCATCGCGCTGCCGCTGCTTATGCTCACCTCCCGCACCCGCTTCCCCGCCGCCGAGCTGGCCACGGCCTCAGGCTTGGCTCTGCTCATCATCGTTCGCCATCGCGCCAACCTCGCCCGCTTGCGCCGCGGCACCGAGAACAAACTCGGGACCCGTGCCGGTGCGGCCATATGAGCCGCTCCCCTGCTGCTCCCCGGTCGGGGAGCGACATTGGCGTAATCGGCGGCGGAAGCTGGGGCACGGCCCTGGCGATTGTGCTGGCGCGCCAGCGCCATCAAGTCGCGCTCTGGGTCTACGAACGCGATTTGGCCGAGACCATCGCGGCCCGGCGTGAGAATCCCATCTATCTGCCCGGATTTACCCTCGATGACGCCATCCTGCCCACGAGCTGCCTGGCCGAAGCCGTGGCGCCGCTCATGGTCATCGCCGTGCCCTCGCACGCGCTCCGCCATGTGCTCCTCGAGCTTCGCCCCAGCCTGAATCCCTCTGCGGAGATCGTATTGGCCACCAAGGGGCTGGAAGAAGGCAGCTTGCTGCGCGTCTCTGAAGTGGCACTTGAGGTATTGGGCGAAGCTTGGGCCCCGCGTCTTGCGACCCTGAGCGGCCCCACGTTCGCCCGCGAAATCGCGGCCGGCGAGCCCGCCGCGGTGCTGATTGCCGCCCGCGACGCGGCCTTGGCGGGCTCCCTCCAGCAGCGGCTTGCGTCGCCGGCTCTGCGCCTCTACACCAGCAGTGACGTGGTCGGCGTCGAAATCGCAGCGTCGCTGAAGAACGTGATCGCCCTCGCCGCGGGCATCTGCCAAGGGCTCGGCATGGGCTCGAATACCCGCGCCGCCTTGATCGCCCGTGGACTGGCGGAGATGTCGCGTTTGGCGCTCGCCCTCGGAGGCCGGGCCGAAACCCTCGCCGGCTTGGCCGGCCTTGGCGATCTGGTCCTCACCTGCACCGGCGATCTCAGCCGCAACCGTGCGCTCGGCATCGCGCTCGGTCAGGGCAAAACGCTGGAGCAAGCGCAAACCGCCACCCCCATGGTGGCCGAGGGCGTGCACACCACCGCCGCAGGCCTGCTATTGGCCCGGCGCATGCGCGTGGAGATGCCCATCCTGGAGCAGATGCATCGCGTTCTCTTCGAACACCGCTCCCCGCGCGCTGCCGTCGCCGACCTCATGCGCCGGGATTTGAAGCCGGAGTAGGGTGCCGGCTAACGGCCGCCTGCACGCGGACGGGCGGTCGGGGGCAGCAGTCCGTTGAGACGGAGATATGCGGCCTGCTGGCTGTAGTGATCGGCCCAGTCGTCGCTGAGCGAGAGGATCACCTGGGCCTGGGTCGCCTTGCGCCTTCCGAATGTAGGCACCTCGGTGCCGAGCTTCGAATCATCGAGGCTCGTGAGCGCCGTGGTGCAGTACTCGAAAGAGCTCTTGAGCGCCGCCACCAGCTCATCCTTCGGCGAAGTCGGCGTGGCCGTCGGCTTGGCCGCCGGAGCCGCGCCGGAAATCCACTCGCACATGCTTTGGTTCGAGGTGGCGACGTGCAGCACCAGCTGCCCGAAGCTCATCGATTCCGGCGTGGGCTTGAAGCTGTACTTGTCGGCCGGCATCTCGTTTGCTGCGGCCACCATCTTGCCGCTGGCGCTGCGCAGCGAGTTCTTGAGCGCAGTAGCGACGGGATTTGCGGTTTGCGCGTTGATCGGAACAGCCAACGGCAGGGCAACGAGGAAACAGGCGGCGGCGACGAGCGATGACTTCATGGGCGGTGACCTCCGCCATTAATGGTAGCGCGGATGCGACGGAAATAGGCTTGCCCGGCGGCAATGTCGCGTTGAATCTGGACCCGCAGTGCCTGCGCGGATTCGAAGCGGCGCTCGTCCCGGATCCTTGCCAGGAATGTGATCGCCATCGGCGCGCCCAAGCTGATTCCAACCTGAGCTGGCGCCTCCGGACCTGCGCTTCCGCGCCACTCGAGGAGATGGCTTTCGACCGTTACCGGTCCGCCCTCGCCGAACGTCGGGCGCACGCCGACATTGGTGACAGCCGGGTACGTGGCGTCCTCGAGCTGCACACGGGTGAGATAGACTCCGCGCGCCGGCAGGAGTTCTTCGTAATGCTGCAGGTTGAGCGTGGGCACCGTGCGCTGATGGCCGATGCCGCGACCGGGCGCCAGGTATCCGCGCAGGCCGAAGCGCCGTCCGAGCAGGTGCCGGGCTTGGCCGACGGCGCCGGAAGCCACCAAGCGCCGGATGCGCGAGCTCGAGACCGGTGCGCCGCGCACCATCACCGCAGGATGAACAATCGTCTCGAATCCGAATTCGCGCCCGTGCGCGGCGAGCAAGGCCGCGGTTCCCTGCTGGCGATGCCCGAACCGGAAATTCTCGCCCTCGTGTACGGCTCGCACCCGCAGGCCGCGCACCAGCACGCGCTCAACAAACTCCCGCGGCGCGAGCAGCGAGAGATCACGGCTGAAGGGCAGCAGCAGGACGGCCGAGATGCCGCTAGCTTCCAGCAAGCGGAGCTTCTCATCTCTCGGCGTGATCAGCGGCGGCGCCGTCGCGGGATGAAGGATGCGGGCCGGATGGGGCTCGAAGCTGACCACCAGCGATGCCGCGCCGGTCGCGGCGGCTTGCTCGCGGATGGCCGCGATCAGGCGCTGGTGGGCGAGGTGAAGCCCATCGAAGTTGCCGATGCTGGCGATCACGCTGGGACGCTTCGCCTCCTGCTCCCACTCCTCCAAATTGTGCAGCACGCGCACCGTCGCTTACACCTCGATCTCGAGTTGAAGGCCGTCATAGGCCAGACGCACGCCTGCCGGCAGCGCGGCCTCGGTCTCGGCGTGCGGCAGCTCGTGGGCGATGTGGGTGAAATACGCCCGCCGGGGCGCAAGTTCGGCCACCAGGCGGAGGGAATTGGCCAGATGCGAATGGGTGGGATGCGGCCGCACTCGGAGCGCATCGAGGATCAGCACGTCCAGGCCCCGCAGGCGCTCGATTGCGGCCGGCGGAATCTCGCTCACATCGGTGACATAGGCGTTCGCGCCGAACCGATACGCCAGCACCGGCAGCGCTCCGTGCATCACCTCCAGCGGCTCGATGGAAACCCCGAATAGCTCCACCGGGCCTGTGAGCGCGTGCACGGCGATGCGCGGGATTGCGCTGGCCGGGTAATTGTTCTCGAACACATACTGAAAAACCCGGCGCAAATCCGCGAGCGTCCCGGCATTGGCATACACCGGAAGCGGATCGGGCCGTCCGAAGTTGAACGGGCGTATGTCGTCCAGCCCCATGATGTGGTCGGCGTGGCTGTGGGTGTACAACACCGCATCGAGCGCAGGGATTCCCGCGCGCAGCGCCTGCGTGCGGAAATCGGGCGTGGTGTCAATGACCACATTGTGTCCCCCGCTGAAGCGCAGCCAAAGGCTGGGGCGCAGTCGCTGATCTCGCGGGTCGCTCGAGGTGCAGACGCGGCAGCGGCAGCCCAGCGTGGGCACGCCGGTCGAAGTGCCCGTTCCCAGAAACGTCGCGACCGCCTTCATAGGGCGGCCGCGCTAGCGGCGGCTTCGCGCCGGCGGCGGCGGCGCGACCGCCGCGGGCTGCACCCGGTTGCTGGCGCGTTGCACCTCCACATATCCCAGCCGCAGGTCGTAAAGGATGCTGGCCAGCAATCGCTCCTCCTGCGAATCCAGGTTGCCATGCGTCTTCTGCTCCAGCACGCCGAGCAGGTCAATCGTGCCCGCCGCGCCCTCCAAATCTACTTGCCCGCGTTGACCCGGTTGAATCTCGGCGCCCAACTGCATCAGCCCGACACTGTAGAGCTGCTGCAGCAAATCCTCGAGCGTCACGTCGCGCTTGGAAAGCCGCGGCGCCCCCTCGGGCGCAGGCTTGGCCTCCTTCGGCGTTGCGGCCGCCGCTGCGGGTGGCGTCGTCGCCGCCGCTGCGGGCGTTGTGCTCTCCTCGAACGTGCTGCGTTCGACGTCCGGGCGTAGCTCGCCGCTCTCGGTGAAGTGGCGACGGTCGCTCACCTTGAGAACCGGTTCGGAATGCGCATCCCCGTCATGCATGGTACCGATTAGTATAACCAAGCCCCCGAGCGCTCGCGCTGCGCCTGCGCGATGAAGCTGTCGGTCATGCCCGCGATGTAATCGCAAATGACCCGCTGCGGCGGCTGCGTTGCCGCTTGGCTGCGATAGCTTGCCGGCAACAGTTCCGGATGGCTCAGGAATCGCTCGAACGCCGCCGCCACCGTTTGCTCGGCTTTGCGGTTCTCTCGAACCAAATCGGGATGCTGGTACAGATTCCGGAATAGAAACGCCTTCAGGCTCTGGCGCGCCTGTTCGGCCGCAGACGAAAACCGCGCCAGCCGCTCGGGCGCGGTCCGCACCGCTCCGACCGACGGCAAGCTCGGCATCGCGGCCGCGACCGTCCCGATGAGGTCGGTCACAAAATAATCCAAAACCCGCCGCAGCATCTCGTTGAACCGCAGCTTGGGAGGCAACGCCCCGAACTTGCGGTCCACTTCCTCCAGCAGCTCGGCGATCAGCGCCACCTCCGACCCCATCTGCTCGATCGTCAGCAGATGCGCTTCGAATCCATCGTCCAGATCCGCGCCCCCATAGCTGATCTCGTCGGTGAGATCAATCAGCTGCGCCTCGAGGGGTGGATGCAATGCAAGTTCATATTCCACCAGTTCCGGATGCTCCTCCGCGCTGAACGGACGCGAGTGCTTCACCAATCCCTCCCGCACCTCGTAGGTCAAGTTCAAGCCCGGGTGGGCCGCATAGCGCACCTCGAATTGCTCCACAATCCGCAGCGCCTGAAGATTGTGATCGAAGCGCTCGCCATGCGAGCGCATGATCTGGTCCAAGGCGTGCTCGCCGGCGTGGCCGAACGGTGGGTGCCCAAGGTCGTGAGCCAGCGCCAGCGTCTCGGTGAGATCGGAATTGAGCCCCAGCGCTTGCGCCACGGTGCGGGAAATCTGCGTTACCTCCAGCGTATGCGTGAGCCGGTTGCGAAAATGATCCGAGTAGCGGCGGGAAAAGACCTGGGTCTTGTTTTCGAGGCGTCGGAATGCCCGGGCATGGATCACCCGGTCTCGGTCCCGCTGGTATTCGCCTCGGTACGCGTGGGCGACTTCCGGATACCGACGTCCGCGAGTGTCCGCTTCGCGCACTGCGCAAGCCGCGACCGGCTCCGGCCGCGGCACCGTGTTCTCTGCCGCCATCGCCAAAATTATATCGGGACGCCGCTGCGACAGCCGATCGCGGGGGTCGCGCGGCTTTGCGGGCTACATAGGATTGCGTTATCATAGAAACAGGAAAGTGGCGCAGACCCAAGGTGGGCGCAAGCCCACTTTTTTGTTGGACAAAAGATTGCAATCGCAACCACAGCAGGAATCGCCCGGCCTCCGCCAACTGGTGGCCTCCGTGGCCGAGCGCGAGGGCTTCGAGCTCATCCAGGTTGAAGTGTGCGGCCAGGGCCGCGGACGGCTGCTGCGGGTGTATTTGGACCACCCCGGCGGCATCGGCCTGGCCGAGTGCGAGCGTGCCAGCCGGGCTTTAAGCACTGCGCTCGATGAGGATCAAGCCCTGGGTTCCTGGAACGGGCCCTACACCCTCGAGGTTTCCTCGCCCGGACTGGATCGCCCGCTCACGAAACTGGGCGATTTCGAGCGCTTTGCCGGGAAGCGGGTGCGCATCCGCACCCGCGAGCCTATTGCGGGGTCGCGCAATTGGTTGGGAACGCTCGCCGGTGCCGGCGCTGAGGGCGTCCATCTCAAGCCCGAGCGCGGTGGCGATCGAAGCGAAGAAGAATTGGTCGTTGCCTGGGGAGCGATGCAAGAGGCTCGCCTGGCGCCGGAATGGTCCCGGCCCGGCAAACCTCGGAGGGTTCAGCGCTAGCGCCCGCAAGATCGGATTACGAGTATGGCAAGCCAACTTTATCAACAGGTCGAGTTCATCAGCCGCGAAAAGGGCATTGACCCGGCGATCGTGGTGAAAGCGGTCGAGGACGCCTATTTGGCGGCCACCCGCAAGCACCTGAAAACGCAGGAGGAGCTGGAATCGGTTCTGAACAAAGATACCGGCGACATCGCGGTATACGCGGTGAAAAAGGTCGTCGAAACGGTCGCCGATCCGGTGCTCGAGATTTCCCTTGACGAGGCCCGCGCGCTGGACGCCAACGCGGAAGTCGGTGGCGAAGTTCGCCTGAAACGCTCGACCGATGGCCTCGGGCGCATCGGCGCGCAAATGGCCAAGCAGATCATTTTTCAGAAGGTCCGCGAGGCCGAGCGCGACACCGTGTACAACGAGTACATCAGCCGCGTCGGTGAGGTGGTGAACGTCACCGTGAAACGCACCGAAGGACCCGATGTCGTGGTCGAAGTCGGCCACACCGAGGGCCGGCTCGGGCGCCGCGATCAGTCCCGGCTCGAGTCGTTTGCCAATGGCGAGCGCATCCGCGTGGTGATTCGCGGCGTCGAACGCGCGGCCAAGGGGCCGCAGGTGACCGTCTCCCGCGCCGATCCGGCGCTGGTGCAGAAACTCTTCGAGGCCGAAGTGCCAGAAATTTATGACGGCACCGTGGTCGTCAAGGGCGTCGCCCGCGAGGCCGGCGAGCGCACCAAGATCGCGGTGGTTTCCCGCGACAAGGACGTGGATTGCGTCGGTGCCTGCGTCGGCATGAAGGGCATGCGGGTGCAGAGCATCATCCGCGAGCTGCGCGGCGAAAAAATTGACATCATCGAGTTCAGCGAGGACCCGGTTCAGTTTGCCGCCAACGCCCTCAGTCCGGCCAAGATTGCCCGCGTGAGCGTGCTCAGCGCCGAAGCCCGCCATCTCGAGGTCGTGGTGGACGACAGCCAGCTCTCCCTCGCCATCGGCAAGAAGGGGCAGAACGTCCGCCTCGCCGCCAAGCTGCTCGGCTGGAAGATTGATATCAAGAGCGAAGAGGAGAAGCGGCGCGAGGTCGAAGAGCAGATGTCGGCGCTGGTGGGCGAGGGGGAGGCGGTCGAGACCCCGCTGACTTCCCTCGTCGGCCTGAGCGAGCGCATCGTCGCTGCCCTCGCTGGGGCCGGCATCGCCAGCATCGAACAGTTGGGCAGCCGCACCCCGGAGCAACTCCAGCAAATTCCCGGCATCGGCCCCAAGGCGGTC
Organism: Terriglobales bacterium; assembly: GCA_035553115.1. Lineage (GTDB taxonomy): Bacteria > Acidobacteriota > Terriglobia > Terriglobales > SCQP01 > SCQP01. The sequence continues at coordinate 55,237 of DATNED010000034.1, forward strand.
GAAAAGATTTTTGTCGCCGTGAATGAATTCTTCGGTGCCCTCGCGCAATCGGTCGACGAGGGTGAGCCCGGCCCGGAGGCCGGCGCCACAGAGCCCGAACTCACCGCCACTGTGGATGGCGAACTGGATCGCACCGGTCAGGAACTCGAGGCCGAGCAGCAACGGGGCGTGCTCGATGCCCCGTTGGCCGATGAGGCCGAGCTTCCGGCGCGGGACGGCCTGGAGCCGGCGGCCGATTCTGCCTCCGCCCAGGAAGCCGACGCCGAAAGCGAAACCGCTGGGCTCGACGCCGCCAGTCAGACGGAAGCGGCCGAGCCCCGGCCGCAGACGCCGCCGGAGAAAACGCTGTAAGGGAAGCAGAAGCATCGGTGGAAGCAACGGACGAAGCACGAAATTAGGCAATTGCGCATGGCACACATCCGCATCAACGATCTCGCGCGGGAGCTCGAGGTCAAATCGCGCGTCATCCTCGACGCCCTCACCGCCGTCGGGTTTACCGAGAAGAAGACCCACTCCAGCGCGGTGGACGAGGCCGTCGCCGAGCGCGTGCGCCGCTATCTGCGCGGCGAAAGCGAGCCCGCGCTTGAGCCCGCTCCCCAGCCCCCCGGTTCCGCCCCAGCAGCGAACGCCGCGCATGCGGCGAATATTGAAGCCGTGCAGCCGGCGCCGCCCGCGCCCCAGCCCGCCGAGCCCGAGTCGGCGGCGTCGGATGCGCCCCCGCCGCCACCGCCTCCGCCGCTCCAGCGCCGCGTCCCCACGCTGCGCACCGCCCCGGTCGCCGCGGCCCCGGCCGCGCCGCCCGCCGCCTCCGCGCCCAAGCTGCCGGTCGCGCCCGACCGGCCCATCTATCGCGCCCCCGCTCCGGCGCCTCCTGGCGCTTCCAAGCCGGTCGCCCCCGCCCCGCCGTCCGCCCCGCTGAACGTCGCGCCGCCTGCTCCGCCGCCCCCGGCGGCGCAGCCGTATGTCCCGCGTCCGACGTTGCCCGTCGCGCCCTTCAGACCTTTCGCTCAGGCGGGTTCGCCATCCGGCCAAACTTCGCCGGCGCCGGCGTCCGCGCCCACCGTTCGACGCCCGCAACTCAACATTTCCCCCACTGCCGCCCCCGCAGGTCCGGGAGCGCCGCAGGCATCTTCCCTGAATCCAGGTGCGCGGCGCGTCATTGTTCCCGTCGCACCGACCCGTCCTATCTACGCCGCTCCCGCCCGCCCGGTGCGCCCTGTTTCAGGCCAGCCCATCGCCGGCCCCGCGCCCGGTCGCCCCATCTATCAACGCCCCGGAGCGCCTGCCCGCGCCGGCGTCGCCCGTCCCGCCCCCATCGGCGTGCCCCCGGACGGACGCCGCCCCATGCATCCCACCCGCCCCGGCGGCGCACGCGACCTGCCTCCGCGCGGTGCCCATGGCCGTCGCGAGCCGCGCAACAAAGAAGGGCAGCAAAAGTTCCAGCCCGCCACGCGCGCTCCGCAAGCTCCGCTCATGGCCACGGCCACTTCGATCACCATCAGCGAGGGCCTCACCGTCAAGGATCTCTCCGAACGGCTGGGCCTGCGCGCCAAGGACGTCATCCGCAAGCTGCTGGATCGCGGCCTTCTGGTCACGGTCAACCAGACGCTCGACACCGAGATCGCGACCCAAATCGCCAAGGACTTCGGCGCCGAGGCTCAAACCGTTTCCTTCGAGCAGGAGGCCATGGGAGAGGTGGACCAGGTCGAAGCGCTGGATCCAGCCAAGCTCCGTCCGCGCGCGCCCGTGGTCACCATCATGGGCCACGTGGACCACGGCAAAACCTCGCTCCTCGATGCTATCCGCCAGACCAGCGTGGCCGCCGGCGAGGCCGGCGGCATCACCCAGCACATCGGTGCGTATAAGGTCGAAGTCACCGATCCGCAATCGCCCGCCTTCGGCCGCCACGTGGTCTTCATTGACACCCCCGGCCATGCCGCCTTCACCCGGATGCGCGCCCGCGGCGCCAAAGTCACCGATATCGTGGTCCTCGTGGTCGCGGCCGATGACGGCGTGATGCCGCAGACCCTCGAGGCGATTGACCACGCCAAGGCGGCCGGGGTGCCGATCGTGGTGGCCATTAACAAGATCGACAAACCCGATGCGCAACCCGACCGCGTCAAGAAACAGTTGGGCGATCGCGGCCTCCTCGCCGAAGACTGGGGCGGCACCACCGTCATGGTCAACGTCAGCGCGCGCGCGAAGACGAACCTGAATCTGCTCCTCGAAATGATTCTGCTGGTGGGCGACCTCCAGGACCTCAAGGCCGATCCCGACCGCCCCGCGCAAGGGGTGGTGCTCGAGGCCGAGTTGGACCGCGGCCGCGGTCCGGTGGCCCGCATGCTGGTGCAATCGGGCACGGTGCGCACCACCGATACCGTGATCGCTGGATCCGTGTTCGGGCGCGTGCGCGCGCTGTTTGACGATCGCGGCAATCCCCTCGATTCCGCCGGGCCTTCCACCCCGGTCGAGCTGCTCGGCTTGGATGCCCCCCCCGATGCCGGCGATTCCTGGCTCGTCGTCAACGACCGCAACAAGGCCCGCCAAATCGTCCAGTTCCGCGAAGACAAGGCGCGCGATGCCGCCCTCGCTCGCTCCGCCCACCTCAACCTCGAGGCGCTCAGCCAACAGCTCGCCCGCGGTGACGTCAAGGAACTGAACCTCATCGTGAAGGCCGACGTCCAGGGCTCGGAAGAAGTCCTGGTCGACACCCTCAACAAGCTCTCGACCGACAAGGTCAAGCTGCGCGTGATTCATTCCGGCGTCGGCGCCATCACCGAAACCGACGTGCTCCTGGCCTCGGCTTCGAATGCCGTCGTCATCGGCTTCAGCGTGCGCCCGGAGCGCAAGGCCACCGAGTTGGCCGAGCTCGAGAAGGTGGATATCCGCCTGCACTCGATCATCTATGAGCTCACCGATGAGATCAAAAAGGCCATGCACGGCCTGCTCGAGCCGACCTTCAAGGAAATCATCCTCGGCCGCGCCGAGGTGCAGCAGGCGTTCCGCATCCCCAAGGCCGGCACCATTGCTGGCTGCTTGGTCAAGGAAGGCAAGCTGGTGCGCGATGCCCAGGTGCGCGTCGTCCGCGACGGCACCGTGGTCTACACCAGCAAGCTCAGCTCGCTGCGCCGGTTCAAGGACGATGCCAGCGAGGTCAAGGCAGGCATGGAGTGCGGCGCGGGTGTGGCCAACTTCAGCGACATCAAACCCGGCGACATTCTCGAAGCCTTTGCCATGGAGAAGGTCGCGCCCTTGCTCTCCTAGCCTCGGCCATGTCGGTGGCGGTCGTGCAGATCGAGATCGTGATTCCCGAGGCAGCCTCGCTCAAGGACCGGCGGCGCGTGGTGCGCAGTCTCAAGGACCGCTTGCGCCGCGAGTTCAATGTGTCGGTCGCGGAAATGGATGAGACCGCGGATTTGTGGCAGCGCGCCTCCATCGGCCTCTGCACCATCTCCGCCGATGCCGCCTGTGCCCGCGGCCGCCTCGAACGGGCCTGCGATGCCGCCGTGCGCTGGCTCGCCGGACAGGAGGTGGTTGTGCGCGGAGTTGAGATACTGGACTAGGTATGCCGCACCGACCCGAGCGCCTGGCCGAGATGATCCGCGACGAGCTCACCGAGCTGATCGAGGGCGAACTTGCCGATCCCCGCGTCGGCTTGGCCGCGATCACCGGCGTGGCACTGCCCGCGCCCGGGCGCGTGGCCCAGGTCCGCTTCCAGGTCGAAGGCGACGAGCGCGAGCAGCGCCTCAGCCTCCAAGGGCTCATCGCTGCTTCCAGTTTTCTGCGTGCACAGGTGGGCTTGCGCTTGCAAATTCGCCACATGCCCGAATTGCGCTTCGTGCTCGATCGCTCGCGCCAGGACACCGCCCGCATTGAGGAACTGCTCCATCGCTCCCGCAGCCGCCAGCACCGGCAGCAGGAGCGCGACACTCCGCCAGCTCCGCACCTTGAACAAAACGAAGGAGAACAGAATGGCTGAAGTTACCATCACGGTGCGCCGCAATGGCTCGCTCAAAGTCGAAGGCCCTTTTCGCTTGCTGGACTCCGCCGGGAACGAAATGCCGCTGCCGCCCGACAAGCCTGTGGTCTCGTTCTGCCGCTGCGGATTGTCCCAGAACAAGCCGTTTTGCGATGGCAGCCACAAGATCGCGAATTTCCAGGGTGCCGAACCCCACATCCTGGCAGCTGAGGCTGCTGCAGCTGGTTCCTAGGGCCACTAGGCCGTGCCAAGCTGGTCACCGGTAAAAATCCATAAAATTGGAATTGTTCGTAAAAATTTTCCATTTTTTGGAGCCGACTGCGCTACAATCGGTTCATCCACACACTTGACCGTGCCTCCGCAAGGAGGCCACGACTACTTGCCGGAAGGTCGGCGACGGCCTTCCGGCGATTTTTTTTCCTTTCGCCAGTTCCCTGCCGTCCGCACCTAAAATCGAAGCATGCCCTTGCCTCGTTCCTTTCTCGCTCCCCTGGCTGAAGTGGATCCCGATGTGGCGCAAGCCATCGCATCCGAGTCCGAGCGTCAGCACGAGCACTTGGAGTTGATTGCTTCGGAGAACTTCGTCAGCCAGGCCGTCATGGAAGCCACCGGTTCGGTCCTCACCAACAAGTACGCAGAGGGCTATCCCGGCAAACGCTATTACGGCGGCTGCGAGTACGCCGACCAGGTCGAGGAACTGGCCCGCCAGCGGGTCAAGGCATTGTTTGGCGCCGAATATTCCAATGTGCAGCCCCACTCGGGCTCGCAAGCCAATCAGGAAGCGTATGCGGCCGTGCTTCATCCTGGCGATGTGGTCATGGGCCTCAATTTGGCGCACGGGGGCCACCTGACCCACGGCCATCCCTTGAGCTTTTCCGGCAAGACCTACGAGATCGTTCCCTATGGCGTGCGCCGCGACACCGAGGTTATTGACTATGACGAGCTCGCCGCTATCGCGCGCGCGAAACGTCCCAAGCTGATCATTGGCGGCGGTAGCGCCTATCCGCGCGTCATTGATTTCGCACGCATGCGCGCCATCGCCGACGAGGTCGGCGCGCTGTTCCTCGTGGACATGGCGCACTTCGCCGGTCTGGTGGCGGGCGGCGCCCACCCCAGCCCGGTGCCGCACGCACAGATCGTCACCAGCACGACTCATAAGACCCTGCGCGGACCCCGCGGCGGCCTCATCTTGGCGCAATCGAGCCTCGGCCCTGCGATAGACAAGTCGGTCTTCCCCGGATCTCAGGGCGGACCCCTCGTCCATGTGATCGCCGCCAAGGCGGTATGCTTCCTCGAAGCGCTCCAGCCCGGCTTCCGCGCCTACGCCGCGCAGGTGGTGGCGAATGCTCGCGCGCTCGCGGCAGCCCTGCAGGCCGAAGGCTTCCGCGTGATCTCGGGCGGCACCGATACGCACTTGATGCTGATCGATGTCGCCAGCCAGGGCGTGCGCGGCAAGGAGGCGGAAAACGCGCTCCACGCCGCCAACATCACCGTGAACAAAAACGCCATCCCCTTCGATCCGCACCCCCCCTTGAACCCGAGCGGCATCCGCCTCGGCACGCCCGCGCTCACGACCCGCGGCATGGGCGAAAAAGAAATGCGCCAGATCGCGGTCTGGATTGCGCACGCCGTGCGCCATCACGCCGAGCCCGAGGTGCTCGCCGGCGTGCAGCGCCAAGTCCGGGAACTGGCCCGCGAGTTTCCTCTGTATCCTGCCCTTTCGGCCCACAAATAGCGCATTTTGGATTGCAACCGCCGCCGCTCGAATACCGTCCCATTGGTAGGAGGTGCGACATGCGGTTTACGCCCGCCATTCGGGCGCTCGGATGCATAGCGTTGGGCGCGTGCTTTGCGGCGGCGCAGGTGGCCGGAAGCGCGCTCGATCACCAGATCGCAAGCTATCTCCAGCAGCAGCTCTCCGGCAGCAAGGATCTGGCGCAAGTCCACTCCATCGTCGAGGATCGCGTCGTCACCCTCACCGGCTCCGTCACCAGCTATCGCGCCAAGCTCCAGGCCGACCACGATGCCCGCCAAGTGCAATCCGTCAACGGCGTCATCAATCAAATCCACGTCGGTGGCCCCACCGTCCCCGACGCGCAATTGCAGCGCGAATTGTCCGATCGCCTCACGTACGACCGCATTGGCATGGGCCAGACCTTCAATGCCCTGACCCTGGAGGTCAAAAACGGTGTCGTCACCATCGGCGGCGATGTTCGCGACTATCCGGACCGCGACTCGGCGGTGGACATTGTCGCCGACACCAAAGGCGTAAAAGGCCTGGTGGACCACATCAAGGTCGCCCCGCTTTCGCCCATGGACGATCAAATCCGCTTCGCAGCCGCCCGCGCCATCTATGGCAATCCCAGCTTCGTTCAATACGCCAACAACCCCGCGCATCCGATCCGAATCGCTGTCGCCAATGGCCACGTCACGCTCGAGGGCGTGGTGACCTCGCAAGTGGACAAGACCATGGCCGGCAATGCCGTGCGCAGCCTGCCCGGAGTGTTCAGCGTGAAGAATAACTTAGTGGTCGCGCACTAAATTTTGGGGCTCAAGCGCTGCAGAAAATCGGCCACGGCACGCGTGCCCCCGTAGAAGTTTTCGATCGCGAATTTCTCGTTGGGGCTGTGCAGGCCGTCGTCCGGCAGTCCGAAGCCCATCATCACCACCGGTGCCTTGAGCACCGTGGTGAACAGCGCTACCACCGGCACCGAGCCGCCGCTGCGCACAAACACCGGCTCGCCTCCAAAGGTCGCCTTCAACGCCGCCACGCCGGCCTGGACGTACCGATTCGAAGTGTCCACCACGATCGGTTCAGCCGTGTTCCATAGATGAGTCGAGCTTGCAAATCCTGGCGGTGTGAGTTTCCTCACCGCTTCGGCGAAGCTGGCGTAGATCTCCGCCGGCTGCTGGTTCGGCACCAATCGCATGCTGATCTTCGCGCTGGCTCGCGCCGGAATGACGGTTTTCGAGCCGGGCCCGGTGAACCCGCCCGGCATGCCATGCACGTCCAGCGTCGGCCGGCTCCAGGTGCGCTCGAAAACCGAATACCCGGCTTCGCCGGTTAGCGCTCGCGCCCGGACTTCGTCTCGGCAGTACTGCTCTTCTTGGAACGGCAACCGCTTCCATGCCGCCTGCTCCTCCGCCGAAGGCGTCACGACCCTGTCGTAGAACCCAGGAATCAAGATGTGTCCGTCCCCGCCTTTGAGCCCGGTGATGACCCGCGCCAGCGCCTCGAAGGGGTTGGGTGCCACGCCTCCGTACAATCCCGAGTGCAAATCCCGCTCCGCGCCGCGCATCTCAACTTCGGCATACACCATGCCCCGCAGGCCCACATCAAGCGAGGGAAGTCCGGGTGCGAACATAGCCGTGTCGCTCACCACTACGCAATCGCAAGCCAGCTTATCGCGGTGCTGCCGCACCACGTGCTCGACGGTTTCGCCTCCCACTTCCTCTTCGCCCTCGATCAAGAACCGAATATTCACCGGCAGCGTGCCCGTCGTCGCGCGCAGCGCCTCGACGCCTTTGATATGGGCATACATCTGGCCTTTGTCGTCCGCCGCGCCGCGGGCGTAGATATTACCTTCCCGCACGGTCGGCTCGAACGGCGGCGTCTGCCACTCCTCCAGCGGGTCCGGAGGCTGCACGTCATAGTGGCCGTAAAACAGCACCGTCGGCGCGTCTTTTGCGTGCAGCCAATCGGCGTACAGCACCGGCATCCCGTTGGGATGCTTCGGCGAAGTAAGCCGCTCGATATGTTCGCACCCCGCTTCGCGCAA
>DATNED010000035.1:0-6947 GCA_035553115.1 Terriglobales bacterium
TCAGCGCCCAGCCGCCGCAGACCGCCGCCGAAGAGAAAGACACGAAGGACAAGAAGGACGCCCGTCTCGTCAACGAGCAGGACCGCAACGCGCGCATCTGGCTCTATTCCTTCGACTCGGGCAAAGTCCAGCCCGTCACCCTTGCCGACCGCTCTGCCGGCGGCATGGCGTGGAGCCGCGATTCCTCGCAATTGGCCGTCATCACCTCGCCCCCCGGCGATAGCGACGACCTCGGCCCCAAGCACTCTCTCGCCATCGTCACCGTCGCGGCCCCCGACCACATGCGCACCGTCGCCGGCGCGCCGCCGACGGTCTCCGCCGTCGCCTTTTCGCCTTCCGGCCGCGACCTCGCCATCGAGGCCCAGAGCACGCACGACGCTCCGCCCGGCATCAATGCCCTGTTCCTCCTGCCCGCCGCCGGCGGCACCGCCCGTGACCTCACCGACGCCACGAACATCGAAGTGGCTCGCGGCCTGCTTTGGAGTGAAAAGGGCGACGCACTGATTGCCGAAGGCCAGCGCGGGACGACCAGCACCATGGTTCGCTTCCCGCTCGACGGCGCGGCACCGCAATGGATCGCCACCCATTCGAAGGTGGCCACAGCATTCGCCACGAACCAGAAACGCACCTCCTGGGTCTATGTCGGCCAGTCCACCTCCGGTCTGCCCCAGATCTTTATTACCCAGTGGGCGGGCGATACCGCAGACATCGCGCTCAGCCGCGCCAATTCAGCATGGCCCGCCGCAGGTTGGTCGCCGGCTCAGCCCGTGAGCTGGAAGGGCCCCGGCGGCCTCGACATCCATGGCCTCTACTTCGCTCCCCGCGCACCCGGCTGCGAAGGCGCGAGCGCGCCCGTCAGCGGAAAGTCGCCCCTCATCATGGTGATCCACGGCGGCCCGACCGGCTCGTTCCTCGAGACCTACTCGCCCTTTGTGCAATGGCTCACCGCCCAAGGCTGGGCCGTGCTCGAGCCCAACCCCCGCGGCAGCACCGGCTACGGCTGGCAATTCGCCGCCGCCAACAAGAACGATCTCGGCGGAAACGACTACCTCGATATCATGGCAGGCCTGGATTGGGCCATCGCCAATGAGCCCGTGGATCCGCATCGCGTCGGCCTCTACGGCTATAGCTACGGCGGCGAGATGGCGGGCTTCGTCGAGGGCAAGACCACGCGCTTCGCCGCCATCATCTCCGGCGCGCCCGTCATAGACCAGTACAGCGAGTACGGCACCGAGAGCGGCTCCTGGTACGACCGCTGGTTCTACGGCCTGCCCTGGGACCACGCCCAGGACGCCTGGCGTCAGTCTCCGCTCAGCTTTGTCAGCCACGCGCACACGCCCTTCATGCTGCTGCAAGGCGAGGCCGACACCACCGATCCGCTGGGCCAATCCGAGGAGATGTATCGCGCGCTCCGCCAAGCCGGCGTTCCAGTCCGCCTGATGACGTTCCCGCGCGAGAACCACGGCACCTTGAGCGGCGGCATCGGCGGCTCTCCCAGCACCGAACCTTGGCACGGCTTCCAGGCGCGCACGCAGATCCTCGACTGGTTCCGCTCGCACTTCAAGTAGGCGATCAGCAGCCGCGCAGCCGGCGCAGCCAATTCCGCAGCTTCGGCTTGAGTTCGTGCCGGTCGAGCAGCGCGAGCGCCGGCTTCGAGATGCCGCGCGCGGCCGCATGCGAGCCGCGCACCAGAAGCGAATAGGCGCCCGCCCGAAAGTAGTAGACGTTCGACTCCATGAAGCTGCGGTTGCCGAAGTACCGCATCTGCGGCCCCAGGCCGCCGAAGTCGAACACCGCGGGCGTGTCCGAGCCATACAGATCCTGCAGCACCAGCCACTGCAGCACCGTTCCCGCGCACAGCCCCGTCCAAGCCGGGTCGTATCCGACTTTCGAATAGTAGTAGCGCCCGCGGAACTGGTAGCCCAGCAGGTACGAGCACGTCGCGCCGCCGCAGCGCAGCACATACGATCGCAGCCAGCCCTGCGCCGCCGCGGTGCGCAGCCGCTCGCGCAGATGGATCGGCTGCCGCAGCCCCGCCCGCAGCATCCGGTGCTGGTAGCTGCGTCCGGAGATTGCGCCCGCCTCTTGCAGGAATGCATCCACTTGATCGGGGCGGCGGAAACACGCCAGCTCGACCGCGCCGCGCTGCTCGAGTATTCGCACTTCGCGGTTGCGGTTCTTGCGCGTCTTCGAGGTGAACTTGCCGGCGTATTCCTCGAACGTCTGCGGCAGTTCGATCAGCCAATGCTCCGCCGCCGGCGCCGGCTGCCAGCGCCGCAGCGCTCCCCGGCACAGCGGCGAGCGCTCGAGGAACCCCTCCAGGAATGAGCCCGCCGGCACGGCGAAGTTCAGCGCATGCCAGCGCGCGCGGTTCGCAAGCAGAGTCCGGAAGAATGCGGCGTAGGCGCGCTCGTCTTCCGGCAGCCCCAGCAACGCCCCCGAAAGCTGCAGCACCCGCGGGCGCAGCGGCAGCAGCCGAACTTCGCCAATCTGGCAATCCAACTCGACCGGCTTCACGATCACCGGGACCACCGCATCCTGCTGGGCACACCGCACCACCACCAGGTGCATCGAGCCCGGGTAGGTCGCCTCGATGCTTGCGCACCAATCCGGATGCGACCCCAAGTCCCCCGGCGTATACCGCGCAAACGCCGCCCGCCATGGCTCCTGCCATGCTGCCTCGGCGGCGCTGACCCAGGCCCCCTGTCCCAGTTCGCGATGCGCCGGCAGACGCACCGGTGCCGGCGCCGCCGTCGCCATTCCCGTAAGCGCCGGTTCCATCACCTGCATGGGAATCTGTTCCCGCCGCCAGCGTTGGCCGCGCGTCAGGAGAAACCCTGATCCTGCCCGAAATGAGACCATCAAGGTAGATGTCGAACCGCCTCGCATCCGAGCCCAGCCCCTATCTCCTCCTCCATGCCGGCAATCCGGTGGATTGGTTTCCCTGGGGCGAGGAAGCCTTCGCACACGCCCGCGCGCTGGATCGCCCGATCTTCCTCTCGATCGGCTATTTCACCTGCCACTGGTGCCACGTGATGGAGCGCGAGTCGTTCGCCGATCCCGCCTGCGCCGAAATCCTGAACCGCGAATTCGTCTCGATCAAAGTGGACCGGGAAGAACGCCCGGACGTGGACCGCCTCTACATGAGCTACGTCCAAGCCGCCACCGGCGGCGGCGGCTGGCCGCTTTCAGCCTTCCTCACTCCCGACCTCAAGCCCTTCTACGGCGGCACCTACTTCCCTCCCCGCGAGGGCCACGGCCTGCCCAGCTTCAAACGCTTGCTCGTCGCCCTGGCCGAGGCCTGGCGCACGCAGCGCGAACGCGTCTTGACCTCCGCGGGCGAAGGCCGCGCCCTGCTGGAGCAGCTCGCTCGCGCCGCCGCCGCCGAGGCCGCACCCGATCTCGAAGCGCAGCTTCTGCGCGCGGTGTGGCCGCGCCTGGCCGGCGAGTTGCACGCCAGCTTCGATCCCGCGCACGGCGGCTTTGGCGGCGCGCCCAAGTTTCCCCGGCCCTCGGCGCTGACGTTCCTGCTCCGCCATTTTGATTGGCAGGGTAAGCCGGCGGACGCCGCAGACCCGGCCCTGCGCGGCCGCAGCCTCGAAATCGCGTTGGCCACCCTGCGCGCGATGGCCCAAGGCGGCATCCACGACCACCTGGGCGGCGGTTTCCATCGCTACGCCACCGACGCCGGCTGGCGCGTGCCGCACTTCGAGAAAATGCTCTACGATCAGGCTCAGCTCGTCGTCAGCTTTCTCGACGCCTGGCAGGTCACCGGCGCCAACGAGTTCGCTCAAGTCGCGCGCTCGACCTGCGACTTCGTGCTGGCCGAAATGACCGCCCCCGAGGGCGGATTCTACTCTGCGCAGGACGCCGACAGCCCCATCCCCGAATCCCATCGCCGCCCCGGTGGACCCACCGAGGGCGAAGGCGCCTACTACCTCTGGACGCGCGGCGACATCTTCGCGCTTCTGCCGCCCGCCGACGCCGAGATCGTCTGCGCGCAGTGCGACATCACCGAATCCGGCAACGTCCCGGAACGCCTCGATCCGCATGGCGAATTCCACGGCAAGAACATCCTGCACACCGCCACGCCCATTGCGCCGGAAACCCGCGCCCTTCTCTATGCCGCGCGCCGCCGGCGCCCGCTGCCGCCGACCGACACCAAAGTCCTCACCGCTTGGAACGGCCTGATGATCTCGGCGCTCGCGCTCGCGGCCGCGCGCCTCGAAGAGCCGCGCTACGCGCAGGCCGCGCGCGCCGCCGCCGAACGCCTCTGGAGCGAGCGCTGGCGCCCCGCCACCGGCGAACTGCTGCGCACCGCCGGAATTTCCGGGTTCGCCGAAGACTACGCTCTTCTCATCCAAGGCCTGCTCGATCTGCATGAAGCCGACTTCGATCGGCGCTGGAGCGACTGGGCCCGCGCCCTGCAGCAGGCCCTGGACGCCCGCTTCGCCGCACCCGAAGGCGGCTACTACTCCACCGCCGCCTCCAGCGAGCTCCTGCTGCGCCTGCGCGACGACTACGACGGCGCGGAACCCTCCCCCAACTCCGTCGCGCTCGCAAACCTGCTCCGCTTCGGCGATCGCGAGCCGGCGCGCGCGCTCCTCGCCAGTTTCGCCCAGCGCCTCGAGCAGACGCCGCAGGCCCTCCCCGCCATGGCCGCCGAACTGGCCATCGCCGCGGCACCGCCGCGGCAAGTGCAAATCACGGGCGTTCCCGACGCCGAAGACCTGCGGGCGCTGCTGCGCGTCCTCCGCCGCCGCTACCTTCCCGGCCTTGCGCTGCAATTTCAGCGTGCCGCCGGCGGAACCCGCGCCACCGCCGCGCTCTGCGAGAACTACGTCTGCAACCTTCCGGTCTTCACCCCCGGCGATCTCGACCGGGCTCTCGGCCAAGCTGCGCATCAGCTCTGAAGCGGCGGTAGACTGAGGGCATGGCGGCGGTAGTGGGAGCAATGGCGAGTGAGTTCAGCCTGCCCGACACCGACGCGCGCCTGCGCTGGTTGAGCGAGTTCCACCGCCTGGGCCCGGCGGTGCTGATTTTCCTTCCCAGCGTCTACGGCTGGCGCCCGCGCTGGCAGCTCTGGAGCGTGCTGCGGCACTACGATCACTTCGTCACCATTGCGGCCGAAGTGGTCGTGGTCAGCGGCGATCCGCTGCCGGAGCTGCGGATTTTTCAAATCCGCCGGGGATTCCCGTTCGTCTTCCTCAGCGACCGCAGCGGCGCGGTGGCGCAAAGCTACGAGGTTCAGCCGGATTGCGCCGGAACCGCGATCATCAGCTCGGCCGGCATCCTGCGCCACCTGCGCACCGCGCATTTAGGCTGGCGCAGCTCCGGCCCGATGCTGCTGCGCGCGGTGCGCGGCCTGGAAGCCGCGGACCGCATGCCGGCGCCGCGCTAGGCGCGTTAAGCAAGATCCGCCAGGATTTTCCGGCACAATCCGGTGAGCGGCAGCCGCATGGCGGCGTCCCGAGCGATCCACAGCCCTGCTCCCGGCCGCGCTTGCGAAGCCGCGAACACCCGGGCGATGATCTCGGTGCGCGTGATGCGATGGCGGTAGGTGCCGAGCGCGATGCCGCGACCGCTGCGGGCAGGCAGCTCCCACATCCCGGGCAGGAGGCGCGAGGTCGCCGGCCGCTGCACCAGCCAGATGCGCTCGTCGCGGCGGGCGAATCCATATTGGATTTCGATCCGCTCGATGGATTGGCGCGCGGACGCGCGCGGCGCCGCGCCCTCGCCTTGCGTGGCGCAGAGCTGCTGCAGCGGGCAGCGTCCGCACTGCGGCGCGCGAGCCACACAGATGGTCGCCCCCAAGTCCATGAGCGCCTGGTTGAAATCGCCCGGCCCGCGCCCGGGAACCCAGGCGGCAAGCGCGCGCCGCGCCGCGGCCGGGGTCAGCGCGGCGCCGGTGACGCGCCGGGCGATGCGCAGGGCGTTCGCGTCCGGTGCCGGAAATCGCTGCCCGTCGGCGATGCTGAGGATGGCCCCGGCGGTGTAGTCGCCGATGCCGGGCAGGGCGCGCAGCTGGTCCCACTGCAGCGGCAATTTTCCGCGGTGGTGGGTGGCGACCCGCTGCGCGGTGCGGCGCAGATCGCGCGCGCGGCGGTAATAGCCCAGGCCGCTCCAGGACGCCAGCACCGACTCGTCGCTCGCAGCCGCCAGGCTCCGCACGGTGGGGAAGCGCTCGAGGAAGCGCGCGAAGTAGGGAATCACCGTCTCCACCCGCGTCTGCTGCAGCATGATCTCGGAGACCCAGACGCGATAGGCATCCGGGTGCTCGCCCTGCTTCGCCCGCCAGGGCAGCGAGCGACCGTGGCGGCGGTACCAGGCCAGCAGCGCGCGCCGCAACGGGACCGGGGATGCGAGCGCCGCCTTCACCATTTTCCTAACGCTGGGCCCCCGCCGAGCGCGCCGCGCCTCCAGATCGCAGCACGCTTTCGATCTTGCGCAGCAGCGCTGCCGGCGTGAACGGCTTGGCGAGGAAGTGTGCGTTGGCCTGATTCACGCCGGAATCGCTGATCGCCTGCTCAGTGTAGCCGGAGGTGTAGAGGACTGGAATGCGCGGCCAGCGCTCTGCCAGCGCTTGAATCAGCTCCGCGCCGCCCATCTTCGGCATGACCACGTCGGTGAAGACCAAATCCATCGCGCCGGCATGGCGCACCGCCAGCTCCAACGCCTCGACGCCGTTGCCGGCCTCGAGCACGCGGTACCCCTGCCCCTCGAGCGCCTCGCGCGCCATCGCCCGCAGCCCGGGCTCATCCTCGACCAGGAGAATGGTGCCTGCGCCGGGCCGGAGCGGGCGCTCAGCCTCGACCGCCTCGGCATCGGCCTCGCCCGCGCACGAGGGCAGCAGCACGCGGAAGCAGGTGCCCTTCCCAACCGCACTCTCGACGAAGATGTGCCCGCGGCCGCTTTGCACGATCCCGTAAATCGTCGCCAACCCCAGG
>DATNED010000036.1:0-4123 GCA_035553115.1 Terriglobales bacterium
CATCGAGGAGCACAAGCTCCCGACCGAACCGATCGAGTGGTACCTCGATCTGCGCCGCTTCGGCAGCGTGCCGCACGGCGGCTTCGGCATGGGAATCGAGCGGGTGGTGAGCTGGATTTGCGGCCTCGAGCACGTGCGGGAGGCAATTCCGTTCCCGCGCACGATCTACCGGATCCAGCCTTAGCTGGTGCCTGATGCCGGCGCTCTGAGCGGGGCTGGTCAATAATACTCGCATGGCCACGCCGGCATCGGAATGGAGGCAGCCGCAGCGCGGCGCGCGCGCCATGATCGTTTTCGCGGTCGGGCTCCTGGCAGCGTTGGCGCTGGCGTGGTGGCTGCGCGAGCTGCTGCTGCTCATCTATGCCAGCGTGCTGTTCGCCATCGTGATCGAACCGCTGGTGGCGGGGGTCGAGAATTGGGGGTGGGGGGAGCGGCATCTGGGCCATGGCGCAGCGCTGGCGGTGGTATTGGTGGGGGCTGCAATCGGAGGGGTGCTGCTGCTGGCCATCCTGGTACCGCCGCTGGTACGCGAGGCGACGGCGCTGGTCGTGGCGTGGCCGATGGTGTCGAGCAAGGCGCTGGAGGCGATACAGCGCCTGCCGGGCCTGCATCACTTGAATTTGTCGCCGCTGGAGTCGGATTTAGCCGCGGCAGGAAGCTGGGTGCTGGAGGCGGTACAAACCCTGGCCACCGGGGTGGCCGACGGATGCACGATTCTGCTGCTGACGGTGTACCTGGTGGTTGAAGGGCGCGAGACGCGCGATTGGTGCCTGGGAATGATCGCGCCGGGTCCGCGGCGGCGGCTGGCGCTGACGCTCGACCGCGGCCAGCGGCGCATGCGGGGATGGCTGTTGGCGCAGTCGGCGCTGGCGCTGTGCATGGGCGCGGCGAGCTTGACGGCATTCGCAGCGCTGCGGCTGCCGGACTTCGATGCCCTAGCCTTGCTGGCCGCGCTGCAGGCCGATCTGCGCGTGCAGACCAACCGGCTGCGCGAGATCCTGCTGGTCAGCTTCCCGCAACTGCTTGAGCGATTGCCCGCCGCCGATGAAGGCTGGCTATGGACGCTTTAGTTGGCGCGGGCCCCAGCGCGGCTATCCGGCCACGGCTGTAACTGCGCCGGACCGGTATCCGGCCACGGCTGTAACTGCGCCGGACCGGTACGGCGCACGTCCCGGTTATGCGGCCGCCCCGCTGGAGAAGCGCGGGCGGCCTGCTCGCGCCGGTTCGGGGGCCCCTGGCCCCAAACTGGCGCGAACGCGCTCGACGCCTTTCATCGTTGCCCTGGGGAAGGCGGTGCTGCGTCCACGATTTCGAACCAGGAGCCGTCGGGCTGGGCCACTTCGATCTTCGTTACGGGGTGGATCTCCCACAAGGTGCTCCGACCGTGGGTGAGTTCCACGGCCAGGTCGTCGGCGTAGAGCAGCCATCCGCTGATACGGACTCGGGCGCGTCGCTGCGCGAGGGCGCGCAGGGTGGCAACGTCCCAAGCCGCGTTGGCATCCTGCCATGCGGGCGCAACAACCGCAGCGACGGCCTCCGACGGGCTCGAATCCGGGGCCTCGCCGATCAGCAAGCGAAGGTCGGTCCAACGAGAGTGATTGCAGCTCCAGCGCGACCAGCCGCGGTTCATGGCGGCAATCAGATATCCAGTGACCGTGACGCCGCTGCCCTCGTGGTCCGCCGCCAATTCCAAATCTTCGCGGCTCCAGCGCGCACGGGCCAGCCCGGTTAGCACCGACGGCGCCGCGAATTGAATGATTTCTTCAATGCGCGCCGGATGGATTTGGGTCGGTGGGAGAATGCGATCTTTAAGGCGGTAGAGCGCGACATCGCCGCCTAAGGCAGCGCCGGCTTCGGGTGTGCAGCCGTGCAGCATTGCAGGCGTTGGGGTGTGAGATCCCAACGCGATTAGGAATGGCAGGAGCAACGCGGTTGCAGACATTCTGATCACGGCTTGGCGGGTTCCGGGTGCTCGGCCAGCCATTCGCGCCAGAATCGGAGGTAGAGCGGCTCGACGGCGGCATACCGTGGTGGCCTAGGTGGTGACCAGGGCTCATGGGTAATTCTCGCAAGCGCGGTCATGGCCTGGAAGCGCACGTTCTCCGCCGGGTCGTCGAGGCCTCGGGCGAGCGCCGGAATGGCCAGCGGCGATCCAATATTGCCGAGCGCGGATGCCGCTGCGGCCCGCGCCCCAGGCAACGGCGACCGCACTTCGCGGAGCAAAGTCGGCAGGGCTGCTGGGTCCTTGATCATGCCGCCTAGCGACATGGCCAGCGCGCCGTTGTCGTGCTCGAGATCGGCGAACGCATAGGGCACCGCGGCCGCATCGCCGTGCTGTAGAAGGGCATCCTCGGCCGCCATCCTGAGATCGAGATTGCCACTGCTGAGAACACTTTCCAGGCCGCTTTGGGATGCAGGCAGGTAGAGCTGGGTCAACGCCCGAACCGCCTGCAATTGATCCGCGACCGGCAACGCCCCTGGCGCAAGGGAATTGGCGATGATTTGCGCTACCTGCTCGGGCGGGGTGGATCCGACGGCGGATTGATCCCCTACGGGCAGCAATGCTGGCAGCGTTGGAATCGCATTGTACTCGCCGCCGCGCGCAGTCGCCATCACCAGCCTCGGGCCGGCCGGGTTGCCGAGGTTGGCCGACCCAAAATTGATGCGAATTTGCTTGCCCGCATAGTGTCCCTTCACAACCCGATCAATTGTGAGGGCGCAGTTCTGGGTCGGGCGTCCGCCAAACTCGATGGCGGCTCCCACCTGGCAGCTGGCAACATTTGCAATGAGAATCAAATCCGCATGTTCGACGGCCTGATCCAAATCCACAAAATGGACAAGCTGGCCTTGGACGCTGCCTGCTAGAAAACTAGCGCCCAGCACCCCCGTTGTAACCGCCCGACGGCATGCCTGGCGTCGGAGATATGCGATTGTCAGCACCCCTAGTTCCAATATGGCGACACCGGGTTCTCGTGCCGCCCACAATTCTGGTAAAAGGTTTGCTGATCTTCCTGGACCTGAAATCCGCTCCCCGGCGCAGTGGACCCGGCGAAGAATTGCTGCTGCCAGTTCATTACCTGCGTGGGCCCGCAGGAATGGTCGAAGTATGCCTGCGGTATTGCGCCTGAGCCGACTGATGGCGCCATTTCGTCAACGACGAGCCCGCCAGAATCCGAATACGCGCCGTTGGGCGCGCCCCTGATCCAGTTGGCGCCGGGATATTCGTAGGCTACGCCGTCCGGGAAATATTCGTTGAGCGGCATTACGGGCAGAGCGGAGCCGCCGGAAATGTACTCAAACACATGATAATAAATGTAATCTACGAAAACGGTTGATTCGCTTGAGGTATCGGTCGTCGGTGGGTTCAGCGGAACGAATTTCCACGGGATACGAACGACAATGCAGCCGTTCGCCTCAGCGCTTTCACCGTTCACGGTTACACTTGCGCAAAAGCTGTCGCTCCAATCCTGGCTCTGGTACGGGAATCCAGCCGGCGTAAAAACCGGCGAAGAGGCGGATTCGCTATCTAAGCTGCCCTTGTCGCTCCCCTGTACGACGGTCCATTCGACGTCGCCTGTGCTATCGGTGGAGAATTGGCCCTGCGTATTGTACGCACCGCCCCCCGGCTCGCCTCCAAACCACCATACGCTGGAGTCGTTTGAGATCGTGGGGTACACGTGAATCGTGCCGCTGTCAAAGCTACCGCAATCGAAGTCGAGGTCGCCGAACGGCGGGTTCCAGGGATCATCGTCCACCTGCCACCACTCGCAGGCGTCGAGCGCTTCCAGGTAGCCGGTGCCGGCGTTCTCAGCGTCGAAGGAATTGTCTCCGTTTAGGGAGATCGAGCCGTAGGCACTGTCAACTTCCCAGTTTGCGTCTGCGCTGATATCGTAGACGCTGCCGAAGCAGTCTTCCGCACGCAGCGCCGTCGAATCGGAGTTGCCGACCGGCATGGGCCCTGGATCCGCCTCGACCCAGGCGCCAACATAGCCGCATCCGTAGTCTTCGTAGTCGGGGTGGAGGCGAAGGCCGGCGCGGCCTGCCGGCCCGACTGGAGCCAAATCGACACCGGGGTTGGCGGCGCCGGGCGCGGCGATGAAGTCGTCGTTTATCACCAGGCTGA
>DATNED010000037.1:0-33606 GCA_035553115.1 Terriglobales bacterium
TCACATGCCGGACAGCTTTCCATGCGCCCCTCCTCGTATTCGGCTGGAGGCCGATGACCGATTTGCCACGACCGCCGCCTACGAATAAGATACACAGGTTCGCTAGATTGCGGAGGAGACGATGCGGGTTCAAACCCTTTCCGGATTTCTGCTGGGCGCCGGCATGCTTACGGCCGGGCTGGGCGCGCAAGCGCCAACGGCTGCCAACAAGCCGCAAGCCGCGATTCCCCAGGCGGCGGTGTTTCATCTCACCACGCTGCCCGCGCGGCCGCGTCCGCATGACGCACGCGCAGCGCAGATCATTGCGGCCATCTCGCCGGCGCGCATCAAGAAGGAGGATGACGCGCTGGTGGCCTTTGGCACCCGGGTCTCGACCTCCGATTACCATCCTGGGGGCCCGGACCAAGCTGGCTCGACCACCGAGAGCACGGACACGCGCGGGGTTGTGCCGGCGCGCAAGTGGATCTATGAGCAGTACCAGGAGATTGCCAAGGCCAGCGGCGGGCGCCTGCAGGTGTCGATTGACGATTTTCCGGTGGCCAAGCAGCGGCGCATTCCCGAGGACCAGACCATGGCCAACGTGGTGGCGACCCTGCCGGGCACCGATCCCAGCGACAGGCGCATTTTCGTGGTGAGCGGACACTACGATTCCATTCCGGCGGACTTCAAGCTTGACGCGCCCGGCGCCAACGACGATGCCAGCGGCACGCTGATCGCAATGGAGAGCGCGCGGGCGCTGTCGAGGTTCCAGTTCCCGGCAACGATCGAATTCCTTGCGGTCGAGGGCGAGGAGCAGGGCCTGATCGGCAGCAAACACGCCGCCGACGAGGCCAAAGCCCAGGGGCAGAACGTCGCAGGAATGTTCGACGACGACAAGACCGGCGGTGATCAGACCCCGGGGTACGAGAATACCAACACGATGCGCGCCTTCAGCATCGGCGTGGACCCGAAGGCCACGCCCGAGGAACTGCGCTACATCACCTCGAATGCGTTCGAGAACGATTCCCCGGCGCGCGAGCTGGCGCGATATTCCGCCGAGGTCGCGCAGATGTACCTGCCGAATTTCAAGGTGCTGGTGGAATTCCGCTATGACCGCTTCCAACGGGGCGGCGACCACGAATCGTTCCAGAACGACGGATTTCCGGCGGTGCGCTTCAGCGAGTTCCGCGAGAACGCCAACCACGAGCACGTTCCGGTTTCGGTTACACCGGCGGGGATCGAAATGGGCGACCGCGGCAAATGGATCAGCACGAGCTACATCGCGAACGAAGCGCGCGTGAACGCGCTGACGCTGGCGGAGCTGGCTTCTTCGCCGATGCCGCCGGCGCATGTGTATTTCCGCGGCGGACAGGCGATCGGCACGCCAGTGCAATGGAGTCCGGTAGAAGGGGCGGCGAGCTATCGGGTGCTTTTGCGCCCGACCTTCGCGCCGAATTGGACGATTCGCATTGTGGCGCCGCCGGTCCCTGCGCCGCCACCGCCGACGCGCGCCGGCGCGCCGCCGCCGGATCCGAATGCGCCGCCGTCGGAGAAGCTATACCAGATCACCGTGCCGCAGTCGCCGGACAATTACTTGTTCGCGGTGGTGGCAGTGGACAAGGACGGGCACGAGAGCCTGCCCACGCTGGCGGTGGCGCGCACCTTCGGGCGCGGCGGACGCGGGCGCGGAGCGGCGCCAGCCGGACGCGGCGGCGCAGGCGGCGGCGGGAGCTAGTCCGGTGCGCAGCCCGCGCATAGCGGTGAGCGCGGCGGTCCTGCGCGGAGGGCGGGTGTTGCTGGTCGAGCGCGGCAGCCCGCCGGCGCGCGGATTGTGGAGCCTGCCGGGAGGCCATGTGGCGTGGGGCGAAACGCTGCGCGGGGCTGCCGTGCGCGAGGTGGAAGAAGAAACCGGGCTGACGATCGTGGCCGGCAAGCTGCTTGCGGTGCATGAAGTCATTCAATTGCGGCATCACTTCGTGCTGCACGTGTTTCGCGCGCGGGTCGCGTGCAGCAGCGCCGAGGCGAGGGCGGGGTCGGACGCGCGGCGGGTGCAGTGGGCGAGCGCGCAGGATTTGCAGCGCCTCCGCACCACCGACGGATTGGCGGCGCTTCTGGAGCCGCAGCTGCGGCGCTGAACCGTACGCTTCCCTTGATATACTGAACCCTTCCATGTCCGGACACTCCAAATGGGCCACGATCAAGCACAAGAAGGCTGCCACTGACGCCAAGCGCGGCAAGGCTTTCACCCGCCTGATCAAAGAAATTGCGATCGCTGCGCGAGCCGGAGGCGGCGATCCCGACTCGAATCCGCGCTTGCGCTCCGCGATCCTGGCGGCGAAGGCAGAGAACATGCCGTCGGAAAACATCAAGCGCGCGGTGCAGCGGGGCACCGGCGAGCTTCCCGGCGCGGTGTACGAGGAGTTCAGCCTGGAGGGGTACGGCCCGGGCGGGGTGGCGGTGCTGATGGACATCACGACCGACAACCGCAACCGCACGGTCAGCGAGATTCGCCATCTGATGGCCAAGAACCACGGCAACATGGGCGAAGCCGGCTGCGTGGCCTGGATGTTCAAGAAGCAGGGCTCGATCTCGGTGGCGAAGTCCGCGGCGAGCGAAGACGAGCTGCTGGGCACGGTGCTCGAGGCCGGTGCCGAGGACATGCGCGATGACGGCTTGAGCTGGGAAGTGTTGACGCCTCCGGAGGCCTTTGATGGCGTCCTGGCGGCGGTGAAGTCGAAGAAGATCGAGCCGGAAAACGCCGAAGTAGCGATGGTTCCGCAGAACTACATCAAGCTCGAGGGCAAGGATGCCGAGCAGATGCTGAAGCTGCTGGATGCGATTGACGACAGCGACGACGTCACGCACGTCTACTCGAATTTCGACATGGACGAGCAGCAGCTGGCGTAGGCCGCTAGGATTTGCCGCATGGCCGGGAACATTGCGGCGCAGCTTCGAGCCGCGGGCATGTCGGATGGCGGGGCGTCGTCGAAGGCCGCGATGCTGGAGCGGGTGCTGCGCGCGTTTCCGGCATGGAAGCCAGAGCAGGCGGGCGGGAGGCGCGCATTTTTCGTGCCTGGCCGGGTCGAGCTGCTGGGCAAGCACACCGATTACGCGGGCGGGCGCAGCCTGCTGTGCGCGATCGAGCGCGGATTTTGCGTGCTTGCCGCGCCCCGAGGCGACGGCATCGTGGGGCTGCTGGATGTGGACTGGAAGGCGCGCACGGAATTTCCGATTGGAGGACCGGCACCGCACGGCGCGCCGTGGGCGGCGTATCCAGCGGCGGTGGCCGCTCGCATGGCGAAGGATTTTCCGGGTGCCTGCCAAGGCGCCGACATGGCCTTTGCGAGCGACCTGCCGCGCGCGGCGGGCATGAGCAGCTCGAGCGCGCTGGTGGTGGCCAGCTTCCTGGCCTTCGATCATGAAATGCGGGCGGGGCGGGCGGTCGGCGCGCGCGGCGATCTGGCGTCGTATCTTGCCGCGGCCGAAACCGGCGTGGGAACGCATGGCGGGAGCGAGGACCACACGGCCATTCTGTGCTGCCGTGCAGGACGTTGGAGCCAATTTCGCTTTCTGCCGCTGCGCCACGAGGCCTCGGTGCCCGCGCCGCGGTCCTTGGCGCTGGTGATCGGGGTGAGCGGGGTGGTGGCGGCCAAAGCCGGCGGGGCGCAGGCGCAGTACAACCGCTCCGCACGCATGATGGCGGCGGCGCGCGCGGGCGAGGCGAGCGGCGAATTCACGAGCGCCGAGCTTGCCACCCGCCGCGAGCAGTTCGAGCTGGAGAGCGAAGTGCTCATTCCTGCGGCCGTGGCGGCGGCCGAACGCGGCAATTGGCTGGATTTCGCGGCCTGCGTCGCGCGCTCGCAGGCCGCTGCGGACCGGGCGCTAGGAAATCAAGTTTCGGAGACGCGAGCACTGGTGGCGATGGCACTCGAACAGGGCGCGGTGGCGGCGTCGGCGTTTGGCGCCGGTTTCGGCGGCGCGGTTTGGGCGCTGGTGCCGACGGCGGAGCGACAGGGGTTTCGGCGGCGGTGGCAAGGCGCGTATCGGGCCCAGTTTGCCGAGCGCGCCCCGGCCAGCGTATTCTTTGGGAGCGCTGCCGGCCCGGCGGCGCTCGAGATCGCGCTGTCCGAGGAGTGACATGCCCAATCCGTACCCGCTACTGAATCGGCGTGAATTCGTGCAACTCGGCGGGGCGGGCGTGCTGGCCGCATGCGCCGCGCCCAGCCTGCTCCGTTCGCAGTCCGCGCGCCCGGTGCGCGCTTCGGTCGCGAACGGCAGCCTTACGCTGAACAACGGATTGTTTTCGGGGGCGTGGTCGGCCAAGCCCCAAGGCCTGACGCTGGGAGAATTCCGCGCGCCGGGGCATTCGTCATTCGGGAAACCGGCGCCGGCATTCCGATTGGTGATCGGGGATGCGGAATTGGATTCTTCCATACTTGCGACCCAGACGTCGCGGGTCGAGGAGCTCGCGCCCCGCAATGCCATTACGCGAGCGGAGGGCATCCCCGGACGCGCGCTCGTGGTGACGCAAGCCGTCCGCGACGGCCGTTTTCGAACCGAATGGCGCGCGGAGCTGCGCGAGGGCTCGCACTATATTCGCCAGACTTTGACGATCACTGCGCTTGGCGATCCACTGCCGCTGACGCAGGTGACGCTGCTCGATCTGCCGGGCGCGGACGCACAGGTTGCCGGCACGGTGGCAGGATCGCCGATCACAGTGGGGCAAGAATGGTTCGCGGGCCTGGAGCACCCGCTGGCCAGGAATGAAGTCGAGGGCGGGCGAGCCGTGGGAACATTTTCCCGTGCGCTACCGCTGGCGGCTGGTCAGTCGGCCACGTATTCGGCGGTGGTGGGCGTGGCGGCGCCAGGGCAGATGCGCCGCTACTTCCTGGACTACCTCGAGCGCGAGCGCGCCCATCCGTACCGTCCATTTCTGCATTACAATTCGTGGTTCGATCTCGGCTACTTCACCCCCTATGACCAAGCGGGCTGCCTGGATGTGATTCAGGCTTTCGGGCAGCAGTTGCACCGCGCGCGCGGGGTGCAAATCGATTCGTTCCTGTTTGATGATGGCTGGGACAACCATCAGGACTGGGGCTTCAACGCCGGGTTTCCTGAGGGCTTCACTCCGCTCAAGGCCGCGACCGCGGCCATCGGGGCCGCGCCGGGCGTCTGGCTCTCGCCTTGGGGGGGATACGGCAAGCCGCGGCAGGAGCGGCTCGCCTACGCCGCCGCCCACGGATACGAGATCAACAAGGAAGGACTGGCGCTGTCCGGGCGGGTCTACTATGACCTGTTCCACCGCCGCTGCCTGGAGATGGTCACCAAGTACGGTGTGAACCAGTTCAAGCTTGACGGCACCGGCTCGACGGCGCAGGTCGTGCCCGGCAGCGCTTTCGGAAGCGATTTCGAGGCGGCGATCAGCTTGATCGGCGACATGCGCAAGGCCCGCCCGGATTTGTTCGTAAACCTCACGACCGGAACCTATCCGTCGCCGTTTTGGCTGCGCTACGCGGACTCGACCTGGCGCGGCGGCAGCGACACCAGCTTTGCCGGCGTCGGCACCGATCGCCAGCAATGGATCACGTACCGTGATGCCGACACCTACCGGCACGTGGTCGGCCGCGGGCCGTTGTATCCGCTGAATTCGCTGATGCTGCATGGCATCGTGTTTGCCAAGCACGCCAAACGGCTCGACACCGATCCGGAGCATGATTTCGCTGCCGAAGTCCGCGCCTATTTCGGCACCGGCACCCAATTGCAGGAAATGTACATCTCCCACGATCTGCTCGATGCTGGGGCATGGGATGTGCTGGCCGAGGCGGCCCGCTGGGCGCGCGGAAACGCAACCACCCTGGTGGACACTCATTGGATCGGCGGCGATCCGCGTGAACTTGCCGTGTACGGGCACGCGGCCTGGTCGCCGGGCAAGTCCATCCTGACGCTGCGCAATCCCAGCGACAAGCCGCAGAGCCTCGATCTGGACCCCGCCGCCGCGTTCGAGCTGCCCGCAGGCGCGCGCACACGCTTTCGTATGCGTTCGCCGTGGAGGAGTGACCAGTGGCGGCAGCCGAATGCCGCTGCCAGCGTAAGCCTGGAGGCGGGCAGCAAGCGGTCCATTGCGCTCAAGCCATTCGAGGTATTGACGCTAGAATCCTCGTGAAATCGGCGCGCGGATACCTTTTGGTCGCCGCTGCGGCCTGTTGCTGGGGCGCTTCGGCGACGCTGGGGCGGGGCATGTTCACCGGCCGCATCGCGGCTCCGGTGAGCCCGCTGATCCTCACCGAGACGCGGATCGCGCTGGCAGCAGCGATCCTGCTGCCGGTGCTCGCAGCGCAGCGGGGCCGCGGCATTCTGCTGCCGTGGCGCGACGCGCTTGGCGGGGTTGCGCTGGGCGTGGTGGGGATGTCGACGTCGAATTATTTCTACTATCTCGCCATCGCCCGGACGAATGTGGCCACCGCGATCATTCTGCAGTACACGGCGCCGATCTGGGTGCTGCTCTATGCGCTGGCTTGCGGGCGCCAGCGGGCCAGCTTCCGCAGCGTGGCCGCAGTGGGGCTGGCGCTGGCAGGAATCGCCTTGGTGCTGGGGCTGGGGCGGCCGGGCGCGGCGCTTCGACTTGACGCGATCGGGGTCGCCGCGGCCACGCTGGCGGCGTTCGCGTTTGCATACTACAACCTCGCCGGAGAAGCGCTGACGCGGAGGGTGGATCCGCTCATTGTCTCGCTGTACATGCTGGTGGGCGCGGCGCTGTTCTGGTTCGTGGTGCATCCACCTTGGCTGCTGGGGCAGGCGCACTTCGGCGGCAGGGAATGGCTGTTTTTCCTGGGCTTCAGTCTGGTGGCGACATTGGCTCCGACGTTGCTGTATATTTCCGGGCTGCGCTATCTAGATTCCACGCGGGCGGTGGTCACCAGCTGCCTGGAGCCGGTCTCCGGCATTCTGCTGGCTGCCGTGTT
This sequence comes from Terriglobales bacterium, assembly GCA_035553115.1. Taxonomy (GTDB): domain Bacteria; phylum Acidobacteriota; class Terriglobia; order Terriglobales; family SCQP01; genus SCQP01. Next base: position 6,942 of record DATNED010000037.1, read on the forward strand.
CCTGGGTGAAGCGCTTGACGCCTTGCGTGTTCTGGGGGTGGCATGCGTGCTCGCGGCGATTGTTTTGATTCAGCGGGTGGAAGCGACGTGCGCAACGGTACGTCAACCAAGCGCAGGTTGACACCGTCAGAGCGTGAGCCCGGGCGCGCAGGCAGGGCTGGCGGCATAGCGGCGCAAGGCGGCGAGCACGGCGGCGGCGAAAGGGTCTTGGGTGCCGAGGTCCAGGTTCAGGGTGGTGATGACGATCTTGCCGGTGCCGTGGCGCGCCTGCACAACGAGCGCATTGGCGTCGTGCACCCAGCCGAGAAAGAAGCCGGCCAGGATGTCGCTGGTATTGGCGGCGGGAACGCCGCCCAGCACTGCTTCAGGCGTGATTGAGGCCGAACCGCGGCCCAAGATCGGACCCAAGGCGGCGAATTGCTGAAATGGCGGGCGGCTGGTATCCAGCCAGTTGAAATTCGAGATCCAATCGCCACTGAGGTCGCCTTTGCGCGGCAAGTATTGCAGGAGCGGCACGCCGGCGAGCGCAGCAGCGTTCGGGGCGACGAGCACCACGCTTTCGCCGGCTGCCGCACGGCGAGCGGCCTCGGCCCAAGAACCAACCACATCGGCCTGGGCACCGCCGGCAGGGGCGGCGACCACCGTCAAGTCCAGGCTGCGCTGGTTCAGCACCCCGCCGTCGGAGGCCACGAGCTCGAAAGGCATCTGGAGCGGGCCGTTGGCAGCCCGGTCAATGGCGAGCCGGACGCTACCCGACTCGACCACCGCTCCGGCATCCACGTCCGGCACAGCGAGGGTCTGCCCTTCGACTTCGATTTGCGCGCCGCGCAAGGCTTTGGGCGATTCATTACTAACCCAAAATGTGATCAGGGCGCGATCGCCCGGAGCAAAGCTGTCGCCTTCGGCTTGCGCGATGGCGACGATCGGCTGCTGCAGTGCAGTGAGCCGGTCAGCGAAGAGCTTGGGCTGACGCCACATGGTGAGCAGGCCATTGCTTTCCCAGTTGACGTCCGTGAACTCGGTGATCACATAGCCCTGGATCGAGGGATGCAGCCGCAGCGATTCGATTTCGTGACGCAACGCTTGCCACTCGTGCTGCTGGGTGGCGCTCGCCAAGCCTGCGTAGCCGCCAACGGCGCGGTCGAGGCCGGCGGCGTGCATGCGCGTGTCCACGCCTGCAGGCAGGGTGATGGGATTGCGGCCGAAGCCGCGCGCGAACCACCAGGGGCGCTGCGCAGGCAAGTCGGGCAAGCCCCAGTTGCCGAACTCGGAGACCACCAAGGGCTCGTTGCCGCGAGGTTGAGCGTCGCCGTGCGGGGAGAACAACCACGCGGGGCGAGCCGCAAAATCCGCGACCCAATCGTCCCAGGCGGCGGCGTGGTCGGGGATGGCGTTGTATTTATGGAAGTCGGCGAGGTCGGTCGAGAGATGGAAGTTGCCGCAGCAGGCGCTGTTGTCCACGATCAGCCGATCGGGGACTTGGCTGCGAGCCCAGGCGGCGGTCGCGGAAAGCCAACTCCGGTCGGCGGCCTGGCTCAGGTCTGCGCCCCAGCTTTCGTTGATGATGCTCTGAGCGATGATTGCGGGATGGTTCCAGTCGCGCGCCAGCGCACCCTCAAACAGCGCCTTGGCACGCACGTCAGAAGCGGGCGTGAGGCGGTCCCAATTGGGAATCTCGTACCACACCAGCATGCCGGTTTCATCGGCGGCTTCCAGGTAGCGCGGGTCCGGCGTCTTGATGTGCAGTCGCAGCAAGTTCAGACCCAGGCGCTTGGCCTGATCCATCTCTGAAACCAGGTATTCCTTGGAGGGCGGCGTGTAGACGCCGTCCGGGTAGAAGGCTTGATCGAGCGCGCCACGCAAGTAGACAGGCTCGCCATTCAAGAAGATGCGCCCTCCGCGGGTGGCAATCGTGCGCAAGCCAAATCGCCCGGCGAGCGAGTCACCGTTGGAGAGCGACACGGCGAACTGGTACAGCCGCGGATGCTGTGGAGACCAGAACTGGGCGTCGGGCAAGGAGAAGGGAAGGGTTTGATTCTTGGAACGCGCCAATGGGAACGAGCGGCGGATGACCGCGCCATCGGGGGCGGTGAGCACCACGGTGGCGCGCACGTTGGCGGGCAGAGCCTCGGGATGGGCGAGTTGGAGCTCAAAACCGGAGAGACGAGCCGAAGGTGAAAGTGCATGCACCCATTCCATGTAGGCGGGGGGCTTCACCGCGAGCGTTACGCTCTGCCACAGCCCGGTAGTCTGAACGTACCAATTCTGCTTGCCATGAGGGATCTGCGCGTAAGCAGCGCGGTCGCCGGGATCGAAGACCTCGAGCAGCACCGCGTTGGGGCCAGTTCGCGTTGCTGCGGTGATGTCGAGATCGAAAGGCGTGTAGCCGCCCTCATGCGTGCCGACGAGTGCGCCGTTGACCCGCACCGTGGCCTCGAAATCCACCGCACCGAAGTGCAGAAGGAGGCGCTCGCCTTTGGTGAGCGCAGGGCGCTCGAAGCTGCGCCGGAACCAGGCGCGGCCGGCGAAATCGCGCAGATCCGGGAACTGGGCCTGGATCGAGAGCGGCACCTGGGCGCTGCGCCATCCCGATGCTGGGAGCGCACCGGCTTGGAATTGGGCATGCGGGTCGGGCAGCATCTGCCAATTGCCGTCGAGTGAAACCGAGGGGGCCTGCGCCCAAGCGGCAAGCCCAATCCCCACAAGCAAAGCGAGCGTCCTCACTTTTTTCGCGCCTCCAGCAACCGCTCCAGATGGCGGGCGAGCGGATCGGTTTCAAGGTTCACGTACATGCCGGCGCGCAGATGCGAGAGATTGGTATGGCGGAAGGTGTGCGGAATGATGGCGAATTGCGCCGCACGCCGGTCCATCCTGGCGACGGTGAGGCTGATGCCATCCACCGCCAGGGTTCCCTTGAGGGCGACATAGCGAAGCAGGGAAGCGGGAATTGCAACGCAGAGCAATTCGGGGGCGATCTCGAGCACGCGGCCGGTGGCCTCCACGTGGCCTTGCATCAGGTGGCCGCTGAGCGCGTCGCCGGCGCGCAGGGGAGGCTCGAGGTTGACGCGGATGCCGCGGGCCATCCCTCCGAGGGTCGTTTTCTCGAGCGTTTCGCTGCTGAGATCGGCGGCGAAGCGGCCACCGCGCCGGGCGACGATCGTGAGACAGCAGCCGTTAACCGCAATGCTGTCGCCGCGCTTCAGGCCGCGCAAGAGGGAGGCCGCGCCGTCGATTTCGAGCCGCGCTCCGGCGCGACGCCGCTCCAGCAATTCGACCCTTCCAACCGCCTGGACAATACCGGTGAACATGGGATCGCTCAGTTCCTTAAATTGGCATCGATCATCAAGTCCGGACCGATGCTTTCGGCTGCCAGCGCCTCGGCCAGCCGGAGATCGAGTGTGCCTGCAGCCAGCGGTACACCCTCGCCGCCGAGCAGGCGGGGCGATTGAAAGAGAACGAGACGGTCGGCCCAGCCGCCGGCAAGAACGGCACCGTTCACGCGGGCGCCAGCCTCGACCAGCACCGAAAGGATCTCGAGCGCGCCCAACCTGCGAAGCACGGACCCCACATCCACGCGTCCGCGGGCATCCGCGGCATCGCAAGCAACGCGCTCAACCGTGGCGCCGGCTTTCGTCAGCAGGGCCGCCCGCTCCGCGCTGCCCTGCGAATGCAAGACCAAGAGGTCATGGTGGCGCCTGGCAGTCTGCACGAGCTTGGATTCGACGGGCAAGCGCAGGTGGAAATCGAGCACGACCCTCAATAAGCGCCGACGCCGCGGCAGTTTGGTGCGGTCCGTGAGCAGGGGATCGTCGCTGAGGGCGGTGCCGATGCCGGTCAGCACCGCGTCGGCGGCATGGCGCAACTGCTGAACCCGCTCGCGCGAGGGAGCCGAGCTGATCCATTGTTGCTGCGCTCCGCAGCGCTCTGCGCTGCCGGCGGGCGCGATCCTGCCGTCCAGGCTGATGGCGGACTTGATCGTGACCCAGGGCAAGCCGGTGCGGATCCATTTGCTGAAATCCTGGTTCAGGCGCTCAGCCTCGCGGCCAAGGCAGCCGCACTCGACCGCAACGCCGGCTTCGGCGAGCCGCCGAAGTCCCTGTCCGGCGACGCTGGGATTCGGGTCTTCCATGCCCGCGATGACCCGAGTGATGCCGGCGGCGAGGATCGCCTCGACGCAGGGGGGGGTACGTCCGGTGTGAGAACAGGGCTCCAGGTTGACGTAAAGGGACGCGCCGCGCGCTGCTTCACCCGCCTCGGCCAAGGCCAGCACCTCGGCGTGGGTGCGATCCTCATAGCGGTGCCAGCCGCGACCGATGACTTGGCTTTCGCGCACCACGACCGCCCCGACGCGCGGGTTGGGCGAGGCCAACGCGGTCCCCTCAGCGGCGAGGCGCAGCGCCTCGCTCATGAAGTCCAGATCTCCGAGCCGATACATGCTCTAGGAATTGTAGGCCGAGTAGTATGATCGAGCAGTGATTGCGCTGGCACCTGACGAATACCGCGAATTGGTGGAGACGATTGCGCGCGAGTTGCAACCCATGCCGGCCGGCGAGCTTGCTGCGGCGCTCGAACCAACACTCTTGGCCGCGGATGCCACGGCGGCGCAGGTGGATCAGCTCTGCCGCGATGCCGCGGCATGGGGCGTCCCCGCCGTGTGCGTGAATCCGTATCGGGTAGCGCAGGCGGCGAACGCGCTGCGGGGCACCGCCGTGGCGGTGGCGGCGGTGGTGGGGTTTCCGCTGGGCGCCGCGCTCCCCACGTCGAAGCGCGACGAGGCCGCTTGCTGCCTTGCGCTGGGCGCGGATGAGCTGGATTTGATGATCAATTTGGGCGCGCTCAAATCAGGCGCGGATGCGATCGTGGAGGACGAGATCGCCGCAGTCGCGGAGCTCGCGCATGGCGCGGGCGCGCGGCTCAAGGTGATCCTGGAGCTGCCGAAGCTCGATCCCGAAGAAATCGCGCGCGCAGGTGCGGCGGCGCTGGCGGCAGGCGCAGATTACCTGAAGACCTCCACCGGCTTCGGGACGCGCGCTGCAACCGCGGCCGATGTCCGAACGCTGCTCGGCGTTGCGCAAAACCGGGCGCGCATCAAAGCGGCTGGCGGGATCCGCACGCGCGCACACGCCGAGGCGCTGCTGGCCGCCGGCGCCAGCCGCATCGGAACATCGACGCCGGCGGAAGTACTCGGGAGCTAATCGGCGAAGGCCGCCTTGCGGCGCAGACCCAGACCCAGCATCGCCAAGACGCCGGTGAGCAAGAGCACGAAGGTTGCGGATTCAGGAACGGCCGCCTCGGTTTCAATTGCGCCCAAGCTCAGCACGGCCTCGTCGTTCACTTGAAACTGGTTGCCGGAAAGGCCTGCGAAGTTGAGGTCCAACACCGAGGTCCCGTTGCCCGCAACATCTCCGAGTGCGAAGCCATTGTTGCTGCCGGCGGTGCTGGCGATGGTCACATTCAGCGGATTACTCGAGGGATCGGTGGCCGTCATTTCGAAGCCGATGAAGCCGCCCGAGCTGAACCCTGCCAAGGAGCCGTTGCTTTGCTCGACGGAAAAAACGATCGTCCAAACGGTGTTGGTGGCGCTGGCGTTGTTGCTGAAGGAACCAATGACGTGCTCGCCGCCAGGAATGCTTTCGTTGACCGAGAATCCATGCGTTCCGACGGGGACGGTGAACGTGGTTGCGCTCGCAGGAATCGCCGCCGCAACCAGCAATGGATTGGTGGCCGTGGCGGTGCTGCAGGCCGGATTCGAATAGCACAGCAGCATCACGGTCAGGGTGTCGCCGGCCAACGTGTCGGCGTGGGCAGGAATGATCGCTCCCGAGACACAGGCGCAGATCAGCGCGGCAGGAAACAGCCTGGCAAACAGAAATTTGAGTTTCAGCATGGTTACGTGGTCTCGCTTATCTGGGGAGAAGCGGGATCCCCGCAAAGCCATCGTGTCATGGCCTTGCGCATTGTGGTGGCTGCATCAGCGTGCATAAAGTGGTACGCACCTTCCCTCCTTGCATTTCGGTGCCCATCGCGGACGTGTTGGAAATACAGGGGTTTGCTCCGCAACCCCGAAAGCTGCACGCGCGAGCATGGGGGGGAAGTGTGCAATTCTCTGCGCGGCAGGAGATTCGTCGAGGAGCGGACAAGGCTGGAGCGGGAGACGGGGATCGAACCCGCGACATCAAGCTTGGGAAGCTTGCGTTCTACCGCTGAACTACTCCCGCTCGCGACTTCCACGTTACCACAGAGGGGCGGGCAGCACCGGAGCAGGGCTCGGAATTCCACTCACGATATACTGAAGGCACTGGTTGTGACCGCCCGTCGTGCAGTCTCAGGAGGCAAAATTGCGAGTCGCGCGCACAACTTCATTATTGGCAGTTGCCGGATTGGCGTTGGCCTTGGTCCGGGTGGGACAGGCGCAGTCGCTGGATGCATTTTTCGGCCTGAACGCTGTGAGTGCGCACCAGGCAGTGCAGAACATTCCAAGGCTCGGCGGGGGCGTTTTTCCCAGCGCCGGAGTGAATCTGTTCCTGGGCGCAGTAGGCGTGGGCGCCGAAGCGGCGTTCCGCTCCACGAACAACAGCACCGGCTTCCGACCGGTGTACTACGACGTCAACTTGCTGCTGGATCCCTTCCACGTCAGCCGGTCGATCAGTCCCGAGTTCATGATCGGGGCTGGCGCGCAGCACATTGGCGACTACGGCGCAGCGGCGAGCTGCGGCGGGCTCTCCAACTGCGTTAACTACGCCAGCAATCATCTGGCACTGCATCTTGGAGTCGGCGTGAAGGTCTACCTTACGGAGCACATTTTCCTGCGCCCGGAAGCGCATTTCTATTTCATCCACAACAACCAAGCCTTCCAGACCTCGAATTCCGAGCGCTTCGGCATTTCGCTGGGGTACACGCTGGGCGGCGCTTAACCTTGTTTTTGAGGAGGATTCGCGTGAAACACGTTCGTTGGTCGCTCATTGCCTTAGCCTGCCTGCTCTGGGCGGGCCTCTGCCCCGCCCAATCGGTGGATGCCTTCATTGGCTTCAATACGCTCATCACCAAGGCCGGTCCGCAAGGGCCGCCCAAGCTGGGAGGAGGCTTTTATCCCAGCGTCGGCGGCGATTTGATTTTCTTGCCGCATGGCCTGGGCGTGGGCGCGCAAGTGGCTTGGCGCGCGAGCCAGCAAAACTATTTCGGTGTGGGCGCGCGGCCGGTCTTCTACACGTTCAATGCGGTTTGGAATCCCGTTGCGCCTGGGGCAGTGTTCCGGCCCGATTTTGCGGTTGGCATCGGCGCCGACAATCTCCGCCTTTACCAGGGCATCATTACCTGCGGCAACTTCACCGGCTGCACCAACCACACCAGCAACAACCACTTCGTCCTCCACGCCGGCGCGGGCGTGAAGGTCTATTTCTCCGAGCATCTGTTCCTGCGCCCTTCGGTGGACTACTACAACATCAAGAACAACCTGGAGTACGGCGTGCCCGCGGCCTGGCAGGTCGGCCTCGCACTGGGCTACACTCTCGGTCCCAGCTCGTAAATTGAGCCGGGCGGTGGTGCCAACGCGCAGGGGCTTGATTCTGTTCCGAAATCGGTTCAACATCAAAATACAGCTGAAGGTTGGGAGCAATCGGTGGTCAGCAAGCAGTGCGTTCAATGCGGCAAATATTTTTCCGGCGATCTCGACGGAAACTATACTTGCCCGTCCTGCGCCGAGCGAGGCGCGCTGCGCCCGCGCACGCTCTACTCCCTTGACGACCTGGCTTCGCCTTCAGCGGCGGGCCAAAGCCGCAACACCGCGTTGGGCGCAGCCAAAGGCCACGCCGCCTGAATGCCGAGTCTAATTTGCGACCTCAGCCGGCAAGCGGCTTGCAGGCTGCCGGCTTACGAACTTTTGCGTGAGGCAGGCGAGGCGCTGCTATTGTATTGGCCGGCGGCCGCGCCCGCAGTTCGCGGCGTCGGCGATGCTGCAGCGGTCCAGCAAGCTTGGGATGACGAGCGGCTGGCTTTGACCGCGGAGCTGCCTCGCGATTTGGACTTGGCCGATCTCGAGCGCGTGCTGGTCCTTGCGACCGGGGAGGACCAAGCCGAGCAGGACTTGGCGGTCGAGCTGCTGCGCGGCGGAGCCGAAGCGGTCGAGATTCTGCCAGCCGCGGAAGCCGACGAATTGGCGCAGAGTTGGCGCAGTGGAAGGCGCACGGGCACGCTGCTGCGCCGCCAACCCGCGGGCTAGAAGTGGTCTGAGACCACTTCTAGTGCGCGATTGCCGGGCCGGGGGGCAGGCCCATCAGGGCTTTGTATTCCGGGCGGGTGCGCAGCGGTGCGAATTCCGGATCGGTGAGCGATTGCTTGATGTCGCGATAGTGCTGCTCGTAGGCTTGGCGGAATTGATGCACCGCATCGTCGAGCATCCCCATGGAACAGAACAGCCGGGCCAGCGCGTAATGGAAGCGGGGGGTGTCGCTGCCGGTGATGTCCTGCACGGTCGGGCTAGCGCCGGTGGTGGGGAATAGGGAGCTGGGATCGAGCCTGAGCGCTTGGCGATAGGCAGCGATGGCGGGTTGGAAATGCTTTTGGGCGAACTCGGCGCCGCCAAGATTCACATAGTACGTTGCGCGGTTCGGTTCGATCTTGATGGCCGCGTCGAACTGTTTCACCGCATTTTTGTATTTTTTCTGAAGATAGTAGACCGTGCCCAAATTGTTGGGGTAGTCGGCGTCGGTGTGGTCCAGCTTGATTGCCTTCTTGAAATTTTTCTCTGCGTCGCCGTAGCTGGCCTGCTGCACGGTGGCCAACTGCTGATAGGCGATGCCCAGGCGATTGAAGAGGCTGGCGTCATTCTTGTAGTGGCGGATCGAATCCTTGAGCAGATCCACTGCAGCCTTATAGTTGCGCCGCGCCAAGAAAATGTCGGCGCGCTCGCCCACGCTGAGCGAAGCAGTCTTGGGAGCATCGGTCGAGGAATAGGTCTGCTGGGCGCCCGCCGCAAGCGCCAACCCCAATGCCAAACCCGCAAAGAGGCCGAACCACCGAATCATACGCATATTCCGCCTCCACCCACTCAAGCTTGCATGGCCCCAGTATCTGCCTGTCCTGGCTTGCATGCAACCGGAAGGCTCCTGCTCCTTAATTTCCGCCGCCGCCTCCGATCGCGTGCAACAGCTTGCCGAAAAACCCGCGCTTTTTCTCTTCGGGGGGCTTGGCGGGCGCGGGTTTGGCGGCTTGCTGCGGAGGCACTACAGCAATCGGGGCCGTTTTCGAAGGCGCAGCTGGTGGGGGCGGCGGCGGTGCAGGGGGAACAACCCAGTGGAACAGGCTGGTCGCGCCGGCAATAAGCCCGTGCGGGAACAATGGGCTGGGGTGCAGATGGCAGCTCTGCTTGGGCTCGGTACCCTCGAGGAAATAATCGGTTTCCACTTGCGTGGGCGGGCAGAGTGGCGTGGCGGCCTGGCCGGAGGCGGTATCAATTTTTACGGCAACGACACCGAGCGGGGGCGCGAAGGGCTGCACGTTGTGGTATGTCGGCAATGCCAGCGCCGATTTCATGAACGCCGTCCAGATCGGCAGCGCGGCGTGGGCGCCTTCGATGTTCAAGTTCTCGTAATCATCAAGCCCCACCCACACGACGCAGAGAAGGTTGTCGGTATAGCCGGCGAACCAGGCGTCCCGCGAGCTGCCGGTCTTGCCCGCAGCCGGAGCGTCGTATCCGGAAGCGCGCACGCGCACTGCGGTACCGGCGTCGAGCACTGATTCCATCAGGTTCGTCGTCAGGAAGGCAATCCGGGGATCGAGCACGGAATCGGATCGAGCGGGAGGTTGAAGTACCTTGTCGCCGCTAGTGGTTTGCACGCTGTAGACGAAACGCGGCATCTCCTTCACGCCTCCGTTGGCAAAAACGGTGTATGCGCTCGCCATGTCGAGCGGCGTGGCATTGTAGGTGCCGATCGCTTCCGACGGGGTTGGCTGCGCGTTGACGATGCCGGCAGCATGCGCCAGGTCCGTGACCGCCTGCAGGCCGACCTGCTCGGCCAGGGTGATGGTGGCGTTGTTGAGCGAGTGCTCGAGTGCGGTGCGCAGCGTTACTTGTCCGTAGTACTTGTTCTCGAAATTCTTCGGGGCATAGCCGCCTTCAAATACGGTGGGCTGATCCATCACCGTCGAGGTCTGAGTGATGGCCGCCAGGTTCGGCAACAGCCCGGTTTCGAGCGCGGTGGCATAGACAAAGGGTTTGAAGATGCTGCCTGTGGGCCGCTCGGCCAGCGCATGGTTGAGCTGGCTCTGGGCGTAGTTGCGCCCTCCGACGAGCGCCAGCACCGCTCCGGTGTGAGGATCCATTGCCACCATCGCCACCTGCGCCGGGGCATTGGCACCCATAGGCAGTTTGCCGTGACGCCGGCTGCGGTCATGCGCCCGCAATTCTGCAAGCTCCTGGTCCACACCCTTCATGCCCTGCGCCACAGCGCGGGCTGCGGCCTCCTGCAGATCCGGATCAATCGTGGTGTAAATCCGGTAGCTCTGGGTGGCCAAGTCCCGTTCGGGAAGCTGCTCGCTGACGCGGTCGCGCACCATGTCCACGAAATACGGCGCGTCACTTCCCTCGGTGTCCGCGCCGGTGACGGCAAGCGGCGAAGTCTCGGCCATGGCCTCCTGTTGCGGGGTGATGGAACCCGCCTTGAGCATCGCGCGCAGAACTTCGTTCCGCCGCCGGAGCGCTCGTTCGGGATGGCGATAGGGGGAGTCCGGGTTAGGGCCGTGAATGATGCCAGCCAGCAACGCGCATTCCTGCAGGTTCAGCTTCCCGACGCTTTTGCCGAAATACGCATCGGCGGCCTCGCCAAAGCCGTGAATGCTGTAGCTGGCGCGTTCGCCCAGATAGAGCTGGTTGGCGTAAAGCTCGAAGATCTGCTCTTTGGTGAGCCGCTCCTCAAGCTCCATCGCGACCACGGTTTCGGCCATCTTGCGCTTCACCCCAGCCCAACCCGAGCGCTGAGAGCCCAGTCCGAAGATGTTGCGCGCCATTTGCATCGTGATTGTGCTGGCCCCTTGCTCGCGGCGTCCGCTGCGCACATCGCGGTAGACGGCGCTGGGAACCCGCCACCAGTTCACGGCGCCATGATGGAAGAACTCGCGGTCCTCGATATCGAGCACTGCTTGCACCAAGGTGGGAGGCAGGTCATTGTAATGCACCAAGCGGCGCTTTTCCCGCTTGGCGTTGAACAGGGATGTCAGCAGCTCTGGTTCCAACGCATAGGTGGTCACCGTCTGGCCTGCCGGGTCGGTCATCGCCGCCACCGTGCCGTTCTGAAACTGCAGCTGTATTGGCGTCGGCGATTCCGTGGCCTCCGGCCCTGGCTTGATCGCAATCATGTCGCCAGACGTGGTGAAGGTTCCGACCGGGGAGCTTTGATCTTCGGAGTAGCCCGCGGCACGCAGCCAGCGAATGAGCTGGTCGGGGGTCAAGGCTTCGCCGGTCGTGATTTCTTTTGGCGCGGCGAACACGATCGAAGTTTGATTGAAGATCGGTTCGCTCAGCCGGGCGTCAATGACGCTGGCGTAGACGTTGTAGAAGTGGATGAAGATGACGCCGCCGGCCACGAATGCGGCGCACGCGCACGTGAGCAGGATTCTGCCGGCTGGATGCGCCAGCCATCGCGCCGATCCCCGAGTTGTGACGGTGAGCCTCACGCCTGCTCCCCCAGTCCATTCAGGATACCGCGCCTTCCGGCGGAGATTTCACGAAGCGTGCATTCGATTCGCACTCGTTCCAGATTCAGGATACCTGCGGGCCCGGCCGCGCATCCAACCCTCATGGTCAAGACCCAGGATCTGGTGCGGGCTTGGGGCGGGCTGCTGCGGGGACGCAAGCCGGCGCTCTCGATTGAAATCACGAAGGAATGCCCGCTGCGCTGCCCTGGCTGCTACGCATTCGCAGACCAACACGTCGCCCCCGGCGTCAACCTGAAACAACTTTCCGATTTGCGCGGCGACGCGCTGATTGAAGGCGTAACCGATCTGGTCCGCCGGCGCCGTCCGCTGCACGTCTCGCTCGTCGGCGGCGATCCGTTGGTGCGCTACCGCGAGCTTGAGATCCTGGTGCCGCGACTGCTGGCGATGGGTGTATTCTTGCAAATCGTCACCAGCGCATTCCGCCCTCTTCCGGCTGCCTGGGCGGGGAAAGAGAACCTCGAACTGGTGGTTTCCATTGACGGCCTCGGCCCCGACCATGACCGCCGCCGCGCACCGGCCACCTATGACCGCATCCGAAAGCACATCAGCGGTCAGCGCGTCGTCGTTCATTGCACCGTCACGGCGCAGATGGCGCGGCAGGCCGGTTACTTGGAGGAGTTCGTAAAGGATTGGTCGGCGCATCCGAACGTCAAGAAAATCTGGATGAGCATCTTCACCCCGCAGCGCGGAGACGAGCTCGAGGAAATCCCGTCGGCCTCCGAACGAGGCCGGATCATCGCAGACCTATTCCGTTTGCGGACCATTTATCCGCTGCTGGACATGCCGCATGGATTGATCGCCCAACTCCAGTACCCACCGCAGTCGCCCAGCGAGTGCATCTTCGCGCGCGCCACCGCAGTGGTCTCGGCCGATCTCAAGACCGCGATCGCACCCTGTCAATTCGGCGGCGATCCGGACTGCTCGCGCTGCGGCTGCATCGCGTCGATGGGACTGGCGGCCATTGCCGCGCATCGCCTTCCCGGAGGAATCACCGCGGGCAGCATTTTCCGTGTGTCCGCAAGTCTGGGCGACCGGCTGGCACGAATTCTGCCGGTCCATTAGCCGCAGTGCTGGCAGCAGCTTGCGATTTCGGTCGCGGGGGTCTCACGCATCTGGCGGGTCGCGCGCTCGACCACTTCGACGACGCCTTCTGCGGCCTTCTTGCCGACGGTCACGCGCAGCGGAATTCCGATCAAATCGGCATCCTTGAACTTCACCCCCGGCCGCTCCTCGCGATCGTCCAGAAGCACGTCGCAACCCTGCGTGCGCAGGTCGTCGTAGATCTTCCGGCTGAGCGCGGCGATCGCGGCGTCCCCCAGATTGGTCGGCGTGATCACCACCTCGAATGGAGCAATGTTTTTCGGCAGCCAGAACCCATCCTTGTCGTGGTTCTGTTCGATGGCTGCGGTCAAAATGCGCTCGATGCCGATTCCATACGAGCCCATGATCGGCACCACCTCAGCGCCGGCGGCATCGAGCACGCGCACGCCGAGGCCCTGGCTATACTTGCGCCCGAGCTTGAAGATGTGCCCCACCTCGACGGCGGTGGACACCGTCAGGGGCTTGCCGCATTTCGGGCATGCATCGCCGGACCGCGTTTCGCGCACATCGGCCCACTCGGGCCGGAAATGTTCGCCGGGAGTGACGTGGCGGATGTGGAATCCCTCTTCGTTTGCGCCCACGGTGAGATTCCGCCGTCCACGCAGCGCATCATCGGCGATCACCCGCACCGGCGTGGCTGCATGCAGCGGGCCGACGGATCCGGGCGGCGTGCCCATGCAGGCGACGATCTCTTCCGGGTGCGCCGGACGGTACTCCTGGCCGCCGAAGGCAGTTCCGAGTTTTGCTTCGCTGGCCTCGTCGTCGCCGCGCACCAGCACGAGCACGGGCTTTTCCCCGACCATATACACCAGGGACTTGGCCAAACGTCCGGGGGCCTCGCCGGTGAATTTTGCGAGGTCCGCGATGGTGCGCAAGCCCGGCGTGGCAAACTTCTCCGGCGCGCCAGGCGCGGGCGGGTCGGTCACCGACGCCGGCACGCCGGCGGCCTTCTCCAAATTGGCGGAGTAACCGCAGGCCGCGCACATCGCGATCATGTCTTCGCCGGCGTCGCCGAGCACCATGAATTCCTGGGATTGCGAACCACCCATGGCGCCCGAGTGCGCCTCGACTGCGACATAGCGCAGGCCGCAGCGGTCGAAGATGCGGCGGTAAACGCGGTCATGCTTCTGATAGCTGATGTCGAGGCCGGCTTCGTCCATATCGAAGCTGTAGGCATCTTTCATGATGAACTCGCGCACGCGCAGCAATCCCGAGCGCGGCCGCGGTTCGTCGCGGAACTTTGGTTGGATCTGGTACCAAATTTGCGGAAGCTGCTTGTAGCTGCGCAGCTCCTTGGCGGCGATGGTGGCCATCACCTCTTCTTCGGTCATGCCCAGGCAGAAATCGCGCTGGAAGCGGTCCTTGAGCCGGAACATATTACTGCCCATCAACTCCCACCGTCCGCTTGCCTGCCACACCTCTGACGGGTGCAGCGCTGGAAGCTGGAATTCCTGCCCGATGGTATCCATCTCCTGCCGTACGATTGCCTGGATCTTCAGCAGCGACCGCCAAGCCAGCGGCAAGTAGCTGTACAACCCCGCCCCAAGCTGGCGGATGTAGCCCGCCCGCAGCAGAAAAATGTGACTTGCCACCTCAGCATCGGTCGGCGCTTCGCGCAGGGTGGGAATGAAAAGCTGGCTCCAACGCATAGAGAAAAATGGTAACAGAGCCAGCGAGCCCACCAGGTAGTTGGCGCGGGCCTCAGCGCGGCGGGCCGGCCAGGGCTGTGACTGCGCCGGGCCAGTACGCCGCGCGTCCCGCTTATGCGGCCGCACCGCTGGAGGAATGCGGGCGGCCTGCTCGCGCCGGTTTGGGGGCCCCTGGCCCCAAACCGGCGCTGCGCTTCGCCGCGGCCGCGCCTGCGTTGCTTCCCGCGGACGTGAAAGCGCCGCTGGCGCTTTCACCCGTTCCGATTTGCCGCCCCCGCTGTGACTGCGCGGGGCGGCGTTCGCAGCCCTTCGCGCCGATTTTGCCCACAGGGCGAAGCGGCGGGACCCCCGCGACGTGACCGTGAACCGTCGGCTGCACCGCCTCATCCACGCCACCCTCCCGGCTGGGCATTAGCGGAGAGCTACGGCTCGACCGCCAGCGACAGCCCCTGCGCCTTCAGCAGCGCGTTGTACGCCGCCACCTGCTGCGCGTCGAACGCCTTGAGCGCGGCCTGCGACTGCGCCATCCAGGCCTGGAAGCTCTCGTTCACCGTTGCCTCGCTCGCCGTCGGCCCGAGGTCGGCCTCATCCTTGTCGTAGAGCGCGGTCAGCTTCTGGTAGAGTTGGCTCGGGAACCGGTTCAGATCCTCGTTGCCGTCGGTCAGGTGCACGTCCATCAGCTTGCCTTCGATCGCGATCGCACCCACGGCGAGCTTGCGCGCGCCGTCCACAATATCACGACGTGATGCATCCTGGCCGTAGCGCATCTCGATGTCGGCGGCCTGCTTCCGCACCCACTCCAAGTGCTCGATCATCCCGCTGACCGTGTCAATTTCCGCGATCAGCTTCTGCTGGAACGCCGCCTCGGCCTGCATGCTGGCCGCCGTGCCGAGCGAGTGCGGATCCGCCAGCACCTCGAGCGGCGCCGTCTGGCTCTCCGCGTTCACCGTCAGCCGCACCGTGTAGGTCCCCGGCACCACCAGCGGCCCGCGCACCGTCGCTGGAATCATGATGCCGCTCAGGATGTGGTAGCCGCCGGGGCCGTTCGCCACCCAGGGCGCGTCCTGCGGCGGCACCAGCATGTGCGGCATGTCGCCGTTCGGATAGCGCAGATCCCAGTACACCCGGTTGACGCCTGCCGTGCCGCGGAACGGCAGCCGCCGCACCGTCTTGCCGCCGGCGTCGGTGATCGTGATCGTGCCCGCCGCCGCCGCCGGCAGATAGAAGTTGATGTCGGCGCCGTAGGTCGGGTTCTGGCCGATCACCCGCGCCCCCGGCTCGCTCAGCCGCCCGTCGCTCACCGAGCGGAAACGGTACGCCGCCCGCGGCGCGTAAAGCTGCGCCACCGCCGCGCCCGGCTGGTAATCGCGCAGCGCCGTGATGTCGTCCATGATCCAGTCACCCCGGCCATAGGTCGCGACCACCAGGTCGTTGAAGCGCGGCTGCACCGTGATCCAGTACACCGGCGCCGGCGGCAGATTGTTGTTGAGCTTGGTCCAGTGGCCGCCATCGTCCCAGCTCGCGTAAATCGCGTTGTCGGTGCCCAAGTAGAGCATGCCCTTGCGCACTGGATCCTCGATCACGCAGTGCGCCGAGCTGTTGTAGGAAGCCGGAATGCCGTCGCTGATCTTCGTCCAGGTCCGGCCGAAATCGCCGGTCTTGTACACGTAGGCGTAGTAGTCGCCCATCTGCTCCAGGTTGACCGTGATGTAAGCCGTTCCCGCATCGAAGCGCGAGGGTTCGATGTTCCAGATCGTGCCCATCGGCGGCAGCCCGGGAATGTTCTTGGTCACGTTGGTCCAGTGCCCGCCGCCATCCTGGGTCAGGCTCACCTGGCCGTCGTTGGTGCCCGCCCAGATCACGCCCGCCTGCTTCGTCGATTCGGCGATGGAGTAAATCAGCGCGGCGTCATAGGTGTAGAGGTTGTCGTGGGTGATGCCGCCCGAGTCGCCCTCGTGTGCCCTGTCGTTGAGCGTCAGGTCGGGGCTGATCGTCTTCCACGTCTGCCCGCCGTCGCTGGTCTCGTGCACGTGCTGGCTGCCCACGTAGACGCGGTTGTGATCGAAGGGCGAGATCGCCAGCGGAATCGTCCAGTCCCAGCGGTACTTGACGTTCGCCGGCGTCCAGCCGTCGTTCACGTCCGGCCACACGCTCACATCCCGCGCCTGCCCATCGCGCAGATTGAGTCGCGTGATCACGCCTTCGTAGCAGCCCGACCAGATGATGTTCGAATCGGTCGGGTCGGGCGTGGCGAAGCCGCTCTCGCAGCCGCCGATGCTGCGGAAATCCCCCGCCATGATCCCGCCTCCGCCGAAGCCGCCCCCGCCCAGCGTGTTGCTCGGGCCCATGAAAGAGGAGGCGTCCTGCAGGTTGCCGTAAATGTTGTAGGGAATCTGGTCGTCGGTGGTGACGTGGTACACCTGCGAGATCGGCAGCCGGATATGCTCGAAGCTGCGGCTGCCGTCCAGGCTGAACGACAGCCCGGCGTCATTGGCCACCAGGATGCGCTTCGGATGGAGCGGATCGAACCACACGTCGTGGTTGTCGCCGCCCGCCGAGGCGAATCCCGCCCCGCCGCCCCCGCGCCCGGCGCGATCGAACGTCTTGCCGCCGTCGAGCGAGATCACGTAGTTGGGGCTGACGAAAATCAGCTCGTTCTCGTCCGCCGGCGACACCGCGAACCGTCCATAGTAGGAGTCGCGCTGCAGCATCAGGTGGTCGTGGCTGACCGTCGTCCAGCTGCCGCCGCCGTCGTCGGAGCGGTAGAGCGTGGGCTGGGTGTCCTGCACCAGCGCGTACACCCGCTGCGGATTGCTCGGCGCGATCGCCACCGCCACCTTGCCCACCGCGTGCCCGGCCGGCGGCAGGCCGTGCCCGGAAGCCTGTTGCCAGGTCGCGCCCCCATCGTGGGTGATGTAAATGCCGCCCGAAGGCCCGCCGCTGTCAATCTTCCAGGGATAGATCCGGAGCTGCCACATCCCCGCGATCAGCGTGTTCGGATCGGCCGGGTCCATCGCCAGGTCGCCGCAGCCGGTGTCCGCGTTTGGCCCCAGCACCCGGTCCCAGGTCCTGCCGCCGTCGAGCGTGCGGTACACCCCGCGCTCGGGCTGCGCCTTGAAGAGCTGGCCCAGCGCGCACACGAAGACGCGCTGCGGATTGTGCGGATCCACCACGATCCGGCCGACGTGGCCGGTCGCTTCCAGCCCCATGTGCTGCCAGTGGCCGCCACCGTCGCTGGATTTGTACACGCCGTTCCCCATCGGGTAGTAGGCGCGGATCAGCCAGGTTTCTCCGGTCCCCGCCCACACCTCGTTCGGCGCTGAGGCCGCCACCGCCAGCGCGCCGATGGCCGCGACGTTCTCCTGGTCGAAGACCGGTTTCCAGTCCACCCCGCCGTTTTCGGTCTTCCACACCCCGCCCGACGCCGCCCCGACATACATCACGGCGGGATCGCCCGGAACGCCCACCGCCGCCGCCGCCCGGTTGCCATAGGGTCCGACGAAGCGCCAGTGCAACTGCCCCAGCGGACCGTGCGCCGCCGGCGCCGCCGCCCCGCCGGCGCGCTGCGCCATCATCGGCAGACACAATCCCGCCGCCAGTACCAGGACCCCGATCCGCATGCCGTTTCCCCTTTCGGCGCAAGCGCCTCAGGCAGCGTGCGGCATCGCGCTCGAAATTGTCAAGGCGTGAGCCTGCTTACAGGCCGACCACGGTCGCCCAAGGCCCCTGCTGGCCGGGTTGCACTTGGTGTCCCAAGGGACTCTCGCCCGGCCAGAAAGTCTCAGCCATGCGCTGATTGACGATGGCGGTGAGCGGGGCTCCTGCCCCGTCGCGCGAATCGAAAACGCGGCCCGCAATCAAGTGGATCCGCAAGGTGGCGAAATACTCCGGGCTCGCGGCTTGGTAGAACTCGACATTGCGGATCGGCCCGCCGGGTCGTTGCACAAATCCGGCGATGCCGGCGTCATTGTCGTCACGCGGCCGGTCGGGAACCAGACCAGACGCCAGTGCCGCCTGCATGTCGGGCAATTGCTCCAGCGGGGTCTGCAACCGCTGCATGAACAGCGCGGCGTCGTGATTGCTGGTCGCTGGCGCCAACGCGACCTGCATGGCCATCAGGCCTGCCGGCTGGAAGCCGACATCCACGCGCCGCAAACTCCAGAAACCTTGCGCCATGAGTCCGGCGCCCATGAGCAGCGCCAGCGCGAGGGCGATTTCACCCGCCACCAAGGCTTGACGAAAGCGTTGCTTGGCGCGCCCTCCGAGGCTGCCGCCGCCAGCAGCCTTCAAACGCCGAAGAGCTTGCCTCCGCCAGCATGCACCAGCGGTGTCAGTCCAAAGACGACGCCGGTGGCCAGCGCCAATGCCAGCGTGAACCCCAACACCCGCAGGTCGAGGCCAGCGCCGGCCGAGCGCGGAATGCTGGAATCGCCGAGGCCGATCAGGCTGCGCAGCGCCAGCGCAGCCAGCCCGAGGCCCGCGATCGCTCCCTCCAAGGCCATCACCAAGCCTTCGATCAGGAACTGCCGCAGCAGACGCTGGCAGCTCGCGCCCAGGGCTGCTCGGATAGCGATTTCGCGCTGGCGCGCTTCGGTGCGAGCCAACAGCAGGCTGGCCACGTTCACGCAGGCAATCAGGAGCACCAGGCCGACCGCGCCCAGCAACAGCAACAGGGCCGGGCGCACGTTGGCGGTGATCTCGTCCTGCAATTCGTAGGTGGCTATGGGATGGCGATCGGGGCTGAAATCGTGAATCTTGGCCGAGCGCGCCGCCGGACCCGTCGGCGGCGATCAGGCGACCGCGCGCAGGCGCGATGCCCAGCGTTGTCAAGAGGCCGCCAGTCACGCCAGCGACTTGGATGCGCATTGGCCGGCTGCCGCCGCTCAGGTTGGCGCCGTCGCTGCTCCATGCCTCGATCGCCGACCAGGAGCGGGCGTTGCCGCGCAATTCGAAGTATCCGGGTCCCGACAGCCAGAAGCGATGCAGCCCCCGTGGGGGAAGGCGGGAAACTCTGAATAGATTCGCGCCAACTGTTGCGGCGCGGAGAAAGGAAGCGGCCGCAGCAGGACGCCGTTCACCAGGCTGAAGATGGCGCTATTGGCGCCGATGCAGAGCGCAAGCGTGATCACGACGACAGCAGTGAATCCAGAATTCCGGAGCAGCAGGCGCAGGGCGCCGCGTAGATCCTCCCGCACGGCCTTTAGACGCGCCGCGAGGCCAATGGTTCGCCGCCAGTTTGCGAGAGGCCGTCGAGCGAGACCGAAAACGAGCGAACCACCACTTGCGCCATTCGGCCGATTTACATACCCGGTGTAAACTCAATAGCAACGCTCCGGCTTCCAATGTCTGCGGAGCGGAACCGAAGCCGACGTAGCTCAGCTGGTAGAGCGGCTGATTCGTAATCAGCAGGTCCGCGGTTCAAGCCCGCGCGTCGGCTCCAGTTTTCGCGTACACTACGGCGGCATCCATGCTTGCCGTGCTCCCCGATACCGCAAACGTCTGGAATGCCTTGGGCACCTGGGCGTTGGTGCTGGTGGGCATCCTGGCGGCGATGGCAGCGGTCGCGACCTATCGCAAGATCGGCGCGCAGACCAGGATCATGGGAGCGCAAACCCAGGCCATCGAGCATCAAGTGCGCACCATGCGCGAGCAGTGGGAGGACGAGCATGTCGTCCGCCTCGATTTCGTCCCGGTGGTTGCGCCCGATCTCAGCATTGGCGGATCGAATTTTGGCGGCATAGGATTTCGGGTGTGGAACTTCGGCCGCCACGCGCTGCGCATCGTTGGCTTCGAGTTCCTCGAACCCGGAGGCCGAGGCGCAGTATGGCCGCGCGACCTGCTGCTGCGTTCCGAAGACGCTGACACGCTGGTGATCACGGAACCATTCGTGCGGCTCTTTTCGGCAGGCGCGCCTGGCGCAGCGCCGGATCTGGATCTAATCGCGCGGCTCCGGGGCAATTGCTTCCGCGCCGCCGTGCATTACCGCGGCATCGCCGGCGCGGGCACCTCGGAGTTCGAATTCTTCGTGACCTATTTGGATGGCGCGCTCACGCACCGCTTCACCGTCACCGTGGCCGTTCCGCCCGCGGCGCCCACTCGGGCACTGGCAGAGGGTGCCAGCTAGAAGGCGAGATGGCCGGCGAAGTACAGCGCGATCACGAACAGCCCAAGGAGAACGCGGTACCAGACGAAGAAGCTCAGTGTTTTTGCCTTCAAGAAGCGCAGAAACAGTCCGATCGAAGCCATCCCGACGATGGCCGAAGCCGCCACGCCGGCGACAAATGGGCCGGCCATCCCGGGCGCCATGCCGAGTTTGTCCATTTCGTGCGCCTTGCTCAGCACAGCACCGGCAATGATGGGTGTGGCAAGCAGGAAGGAAAACCGCGCCGCGGCCTCGCGCGTCAGGCCCGCGAACAAGCCCGCGGTGATGGTGGCGCCCGAGCGGGAAATGCCCGGTATTACGGCCACTGCCTGCGCGCAGCCGATCCACCAGGCGTCGCTCGCCGAGGTGCGGTCGTAATCCTTGATCTGTTCCGGCGCATGATCGGCCCATCCCATCAGCAGGCCCACTGCGATCAGGCTGGCGGCAATGATGAGCGGATTCCGCCAGGTGCCCTCGATTTCCTTTTCGAACAGGAGCCCGACAATCGCCCCCGGCGCGGTGGCCAGCACCAAGTACCAGAGCAGGCGGCGCTGGATGGCGGCGGCAGCGCCGCCAATGCGGGCGCCGGTATGGACATCAATCGCCTCGCCGAAGCCGGCTCGGATGATTCGAACCCAGGTGGAGAAGAAGAACCCGAGCACGGCGGCGAGCGTGCCGGCGTGCAGCGCGACATCAAAGGTCAAGCCAGGATCGGGCCAATGCAGCAGCCAAGGGAACAAGATCAGGTGGGCCGTGCTGCTCACGGGGAAAAACTCGGCGATGCCTTGAACCACGCCGAGCACAATTGCTTGTCCGATGGAAATCATGTGCTTGCAATGATCTTCGCCGTTCTCCGAATCGCGTCCAATACCGTACCTCACTCGATACCTCCCGGCCCCAGAAGCGCTGGATAAGATGAAGCTGTGCACCCGCTCCGCCCCACCGCGAACCGCCGGTTCAACGAGCTGGTGGGCCTGCTCGTCCTGGTTCTGTCTGCCCTGCTGCTGCTGTCGCTGTTGAGCTTTCACCCGACTGACGCCTCGCTCGACACCGCCTCCTCGATCGCCCGCCCGGCCAACTGGGTGGGGCCGGTAGGGGCGGTTGTGGCCGATCTGCTGTTTCAGTCGCTGGGGATTGCCTCGCTGCTGCTGATCGTCGGGCTGGTGAGCCTGGCCACGCGCTGGTTCCGCGCGCCGCGCGCGCAGGCCGCTCGGATGAGCCACGTCATCGGCTTGGCAATATCCATGACCGGGCTGGCGACCCTGATCGCAGAGTTGCCGCGGCATATCCAGTGGAGGGGCGCAGTGCCGCTCGAGGGTTTGGTCGGAGCTTGGACCGCGGCGAGCCTGATCGGCGCCTTCAATCCAATTGGCGCTTACATCATTACCGCCACGCTCCTACTGGTCGGCGCGTTTCTCGCAACCAAGTTCTCGTTCGCTGCCACCCGCGCCTGGTGGAAGCAGGCCTCGGCCGCAGGCTGGCTGGCCGCGGTGCTGGCGTGGGGCCAAGCGGCGGGCCGGCTGTCCGCCCGGCCGTTCGTCCGCCTGGCGGCTTGGCGGAGCGCGCGTGCAGAGGCGCGCGCCGAACAGCGCGCCCAAGAGGAGGCCGAGATCGAGTCCGGCCCGCCGGTGGTTCCGGCAACCTTCATTCCCGCGCGGGAGCGCACGGCGCAGAGCGAGACTGCTGCCAACCGCGCGCGGCGCAGCCTTGAAATCGCTTCGGCGGCAGGACCTGCCGCGGCGCGCTTCCCGGATCCTGGCGATATCCACGTGCGCGAAGCCGCTCCGGCGGCCGCGGCCAAAGCCATCCGCGTGAGCACGGGACAGTTCAAGGCTCCGGCGCTATCGCTGCTGCAAGCACCGGGACCGGGCAACAAAGTGGAGGAGGGCGAATTGCGCGAGATGGCGGCTCGCCTCACAGCGAAATGCGAAGAGTTCTCCGTCGGCGGGCAAGTCACGCAGATCAACCCCGGCCCGGTAGTAACCACCTACGAATTCAAGCCGCAGGCCGGGGTAAAGTACAACCGCATCACCGCGCTGAACGACGACCTTTGCCTGGCGTTGGCAGCGGAATCCATTTACATCGAGCGCATTGCGGGAAAGAGCACGGTGGGCATCGAGGTGCCGAACCCGCACCGAGAGACGATCTTCCTGCGCGAGATCATCGGCTCGGAGGCGTTCCAGCGCTCCAAGTCGCCCCTCACCATGGCGCTCGGCAAGGATGCCAGCGGCGAGATCGTCGTCACTGACCTCACGGCCATGCCCCACCTGCTCATCGCAGGCTCGACCGGCTCGGGCAAGAGCGTCGCGCTCAACAGCATGATCGTCTCGCTGCTGTACAAGGCCACGCCGGACCAGGTGCGCTTCATTCTCGTGGATCCGAAGCGCCTCGAGCTGGGCCTGTACGACGGCATCCCGCACCTCTACACTCCGATCATCACCGAGCCCAAGCTTGCGGCCAATGCCCTGCGCAACGCCACCCGCGAGATGGAGCGGCGGCTGAAGCTGCTCGCGAGCCGCGGCGTGCGCAACATCGCGCAATTCAACCGCCTGTTTGAGAACGCCACGCCCGGCCTGTTCGACAACCTCGAGGCCAGCGACGACAACCGCCCGCTGCCCTACATCGTCATCATCATTGACGAGCTTGCCGACCTGATGATCGTGGATGCCAAGAACGTCGAAGAATCCATCACCCGGCTGGCCCAGATGGCGCGCGCGGTCGGCATTCATCTCATTCTCGCCACGCAGCGGCCGTCGGTGGACGTGATCACCGGGCTTATCAAAGCGAATTTCCCGGCGCGCATGTCGTTCCGAGTCGCGACCCGCGTGGACTCGCGCACCATTCTCGATTCGCAGGGCGCCGAGCTGCTGCTCGGCAAGGGCGACATGCTGTTCCTGCCACCGGGCACGTCGCGCTTCCAGCGCGTGCACGGCGCATTCGTCACCGAGAGCGAAATCGGCGCCGTGGTCGAGGCCTGGAGTGCTCAAGGGCAGCCCCAATTCGTGGATCCAAGTTTCCTCGCCGCGCCCAAGGAAGAGGAGGCCGATGCCGCCGGCGCCTTGCCGTCCGCCACCGCATCCTTCGAATCCGCCCCGGCGGGCGGCGAGTTCAACGAGAACGATCCCATGTTCGAGGACGCGGTGCGGGTAGTGATCGAGTACGGCAAGGCGAGCACCTCGCTGCTGCAGCGCCGCCTGCGCATCGGCTACGGCCGCGCCGCGCACTTGATTGACCTGATGCACAAGGACGGCATTGTCGGCCCCGCTGACGGCCCGCGTCCGCGCGAAGTGCTGAAACGGCCGGAGTGGGTCACCGAAGTCGAGGAAGTCCTGCGGTAAGCTGGGAGCGCGGGCGCAGCGCCCGCATCCGTGCCAAGGCAGAATTCCATCGCTCGCTTCTGGGCCCGCGTCAGCGACGGCATGGCCATCGGCCAGCTCTGGGACCAGCTCCGCCGCGAGTCGGTTTCCGGCTATCAGCTGTACGCGCACGAAGCGGCCCAGCGGACGCCGCCGGCCATGAGCCGGCGGGGCCGCCCCCGCCAACGCCATTTGTGGCGCGAATTCCTCTGGGCGATCGTCCTGAAGATGTCGCCGGCGCGGCGCATCCTGCTGATCGCGGCCATCGTCCTGCTGATTTTTGGCGCCGACTACACGCTGCTCGGCATTCTGATCCTGTTCGGCCTGTTGGCGCTCGAGGTTGCCGACCGGGTAGGGATGAAGCGGGATCTCGAAATCGCCCGCGAGATCCAGCTCTGGCTGCTGCCGGCGCAACCACCCGCGATTCCGGGCGCCGAAATCGCGTTCACCAACCTGCCCGCGAATACCGTCTCCGGAGACTTCTACGACGCCTTCCCCCGGTTAGGCCGAATCCTTTTTGCAGTGGCCGACGTCGCGGGCAAAGGCGTGCCCGCCGCCATGCTGATGGCGACGTTTCAAGCCAGCCTGCACACGCTGGCGTTCGAGCCGCACGCGCTCGAGGCGCTGATCGCCGCCCTGAACCGCTACGCCAGCGACGCCAGCCTGGGCGGAACCCGCTTCACCACCGCCTTTATCGGCGAATTCGACCCGGCCACGCGCATTCTGCGCTTCTGCAACGCCGGCCACAACCCTCCGCTGCTGCGCCGCGGAATTGCCGCCCCAGGGGACGCCGGGCGGATCGAGAAGCTGGAATCGGGCGGCGTTCCGTTCGGCATCCTCTCCGATGCGGTGCACACTTGCGGCGAAACGGTGCTGGGGCCCGGTGACGTGCTGGTCGTCTACTCCGACGGGTTGACCGAATCGTTCGACCAGCAAGGCGGGGATTACGGGGAGGATCGCCTGATCGCCGCGCTGGAGCGCGCCTGCGCTGCCCTGGCGGATCCGTGCGCGGCGGCCCTGCTGCAGGCGGTCGTGGCCGACTGCGAGCGCTTCCGCGGCGGCGTGCGCCAGCAAGATGATCTCACCTGCCTGGTGCTCCGCCTGCTACCATAAACCTTCCAACCGTTATGGCCTGTCCCTTTTTCTTTCCCACCGAGGAGTTCACCGCCTGGGCATGGCACGCCCGCCCACGGCTGCCGCTGGGTGATGCCTGGCTTGGGGTTTGCACCGCGCCCGGCCACGAGCAGCAGCAACCTTCCGAGCAAGCCATCAAGGATTGGTGCAGCTTCGGCTATGCCCGCCATTGCCCCTGGCTGCCGGCGAAGCGCCACGCCGACAAGATCGCCTTTTCGATTGCCCGGGACAAGGAAGGCATGGTGCTCATCTATTACGTATTCGAGGTGGACCACACCCCAGGCGAGCACGGCACCCTGCAGTACGACGAGCAGCAGGCGCGCTGGCTCAAGCCCCACCCCAGCCCAGTCGTCCAGAAGCAGGCCGAGTGCTACTTGGCCTCTTACCTCAAGCGCAAGGAAACGCCGGTGCGCCCCGGCCATCCTTCCTCCTAGGCCATGGCAGCGAACCCCAAGCCCGCGCGCACCTCCCAGGCCGAAATGACCGAATTGGTGCTGCCCAACGATGCCAACGTCATGGGCAATGTCCTGGGCGGCAGGGTCATGCACCTGGTGGATCTGTGCGGGGCCATCGCCGCCGCCCGCCATTCCGGCACAGTCGCTGTCACCGCCTCGGTGGACCACATGGACTTCCGCTTCCCCATCCACATCGGGGATCTGGTGGTGCTTAAGGCCAGCGTGAACCGGGTATTCAACACCTCGATGGAAGTGGGCGTCAAGGTCTTCTCCGAATCGCTGCTCACCGGCCGCCGCCGCCACACCAGCTCGGCCTACCTGACCTTCGTGGCCGTGGACGATCACGGCGACCACATTCCCGTTCCGCCTCTCCAGCCCGAAACCGACGACGAGAAGCGCCGGTTCGAGGCCGCCGGCCGCCGCCGGGAACAACGGCTCGCTCAGCGCCGCGTCTAAGCGTCCCGACGATTAGATAATCGAAGGGTGATGCGCGCCGCGCCGGGGACCGCGCCAGTTTGGGGGTGAAGGTAGGTCCTGCCGATTAGGTACCAATTGGGATGTAGAACGCCTGCGCACCGGCGTGCACGTTTCGGGCATGGGAAAATGCGCAACCGTTTGCGCATCCGGCGGCGGGATGCCGGTGCCACCACGGAGCAAGCAAAGGACTTAGCGGCAGGTCTCGATGGCCATTCGCGTGCAATCAGAGGGGTGCGAGGACCGCGTGTCCTTGCGAGAACGAAGATAAGGAAGAACGAGCGTGAAAATCAAGTTCGCCGCGATGGTGTTGGGCTTGGCCGGTGCGTTTGGCTTTGGACTTGCGCCTGTAGCGCAAGCGAGCCCGATCGTGCTGAATTCCGGCAACTGTTCGACCTGCGATGGCAGCATTTATTCGATTTCGCTGGTCCAAAACAGCTTGAACGACTACACCCTCACCGTTTCGGTCAACATGCTCAGCTTCGGCAATGGCCCTGCGTACTTGGATGCGATTGCGCCCAAGATTCCCTCCGTCACCGCCACCACGCTTCTGAGCGCGCCAGGCGGCCTGAGCGAATGGACCCCGATCACGAATTCTTCCCCCAGCGATGGCATCAACGCTGGCGGCTGCGACGATCACGG
>DATNED010000038.1:0-9950 GCA_035553115.1 Terriglobales bacterium
GAAGGGGACGGCAGTCTGGCTGACCAGCAGGATGCCGAGCAGGGTAAGCACGGGCAGGCCAAGGAACGCGGCGATTCTGCTGCGCGGTTCGCCCGCAACCTCGCCGGCGTTGAGCACCATGATGACGAAGACGAAGAGCACCATGATCGCGCCGGCGTAGACGATGACCTGGATAAAGGCGATGAACTCTGCGCCGAGGAGCAGATATTCGACCGCGAGCGCGCCCATGACCGTGACCAGCGACAGCGCGCTGTAGATGGGGTGGCGCTGGATCAGAAGGTTGACCGCCCCAGCGACGGCGATCAAGGCGAAGAGGAAGAAGAGCGTCAGCGCCATGCGACCACCAGGGCTGTAACCATGACATTGGCAAGGGCGAGAGGCACGAGCACCTTCCAGCCGAAGCTCATGAGCTGGTCATAGCGGAAGCGAGGCAGCGTGCCGCGCACCCAAATATAGAGGAAGAGGAAGAAAAAGACCTTGACCAGGAAATACAGGATGGGCTCGACCGCGACCAGCACGGCGGGGCCGAAGAGGGGGCCGGACCATCCCCCGAAAAAGACCAGGGTGGCGACGCAACTGACGGTGATCATGTTGACGTACTCGGCCAGGAAGAACATGGCGAACTTCATGGCGCTGTACTCGGTGTGGTAACCAGCGCCGAGCTCGCCTTCGGCGTCGGGCAGATCGAAGGGGACGCGATTGGTCTCGGCGAAGGCGGCGGTGATGTAGATGCAGAAGGCGACGATCTGGGGGAGGATGTACCAGTGCCAACGGGTCTGAGCCTCGACGATGCCGCGCAGGCTGAGCGTGCCGGCCAACATGATGGGTCCGATGAGGGAGAGGCCGAGCGAGAGCTCGTAGCTGATCATCTGCGAGCCGCCGCGAAGGGAGCCGAGCAGGGAGTATTTCGAGTTTGACGCCCAGCCGCCGAGCACCACGCCGTAGACGCCGAGCGAGGTGACGCCCAGGATCAGCAGCAGGCCGACGTTAATATCGGTGATTTGCAGCGCGGTGTGGACGCCGAAGATGGTGACGTTGCCGCCGATGGGAATGACGCTGATCGAGAGCAGCGCCAGCACCACCGCCAGCATGGGGGCCAGGATGTAGAGGAATTTGTGGGCGGTGTCGGGAACGAGGTCTTCTTTGAGAATGAACTTGATCGCATCGGCGGCGGGCTGGAGCAGGCCGAAGGGGCCAACGCGGGTGGGACCGACGCGGGACTGCATACGACCGACGATCTTGCGCTCGGCAAGCTGGATGTAGGCCACGGCGGTGAGCAGGATGAACAACACCACCAGGCACTTGACCAGCGAGAGCAGGAAGAAGGCGAAGATGGTCATTTCCTAGTGTCCGAGCATGGCAGGGCGCTGCCCGCAGCTTGGGCGTGAACGCTAATTATGGGGGTACAACCCCCAACTTTCAAGTTCCGCGAGAGCGCCGTGCGTCAGCCGATCTGAGCCAGGTGATTGAGATCGTGGCCGGCCATGGTCTCGACAATTTCGCGGAGCGGCATTTCTCCCCGCTCTGGGTGGGTGAGGCGCTTGGCGAGATCCGCAGGGGAAAGGCCGCGAAGGAAAGCGAGGTTCCAGGCGCGCACGGCGGAAAAGACGGCCAGCGCGGCGGCGGCGGTGTATCCCGACGGGACGGGAGCGTAGGCCGGCGCCCACAATTCCTGATCGAAGGGCTGGACCACGTGGTGCTTTTCGGCGAGGCCCTGGCGAAGACGGTAGGCAAAGACGATCTCGCAATCAGCGAGATGGCAGGTGAGCTGGCGCGGGGACCACTTCCCGGGCGCGCGCGGTTGGTCTTGTCGCGCCGCGTCCATCGCGGCCAAGCTGCGTGCGAGTTCGGACGGGGTCGCGGCTATGACCTGCATCGGGTCGCGGGAGCCGAGGTGGGCGGCGTAGGGATTCATCGAAAATAGTGTAACCGCGCAGGTCCGCGCTGGGGCCGGCGCCAACTATTAGACAGGGGCACGGGCAATCAGCTGTGGCGGTGTTCCGCGAGGCTGCTGCTGATGCGGCCACCGCGTCGACCTCGATCTCGCCTCCGCCGGAGTCGCTTGAATCAACGCCCGGCTTGCAGATGCTCGGCCAAAACGCGCGAGGCGCCGCCGATTTGGAATACATGGAGCGCGGCGAAGGTCGGGGTCGCAGATGGCTCATGGGTTGAGATAAAAATCAATCCCAGACGTTCGATCGACATATGCGCCGCAGAAGAACCGTCGGGGACGCGGAGCGCGTATGCCGTGGCGGCCTAATTCAGGTCGATCTGGTCGTCCGGGTCGCAGAGCTCGACCGAACGAAATGCGGGGTCCTTGGCCGGCGTGACATGCCATTTGTTTCCATCCCAATCAAACCGGCTGGTTCCGGACGCTGCCGTTTTTCCTTAATTGCCGGGAATCGCGCGGTATTCGATGATGCCCTCCGAAAACGCAATGCTAGTGCTCCGTTGAACAAGGAACGCGCCGAATCGCGCGCGCACGTAAAGCCGCGGGACGATCGCAAATCCATCGCCGGTCTCGAGCCCGGCAAGCGATGCGCAGATGAGCGCAGCAACGGCTGCAGCGATGGCCGTGCGCCTCAAGTGTCGTATCCAGCGTCGGCCGAGGGCGAGGGAGTTCGTACAGTCGAATGCCCCGCTCACAAAGCCAACCCGCTCTTCTTGGCCCACGAACATCCACCATTTCCCGTCTGGCGTGGCGTGCGGTCCCTTGGCGGTTCCTGGTAGGCCAAAGCATTACGCTGGCAGAGCGTAAATCAGCGGGCGCCTCAATGTCCGCTCGCCCGGACCACGTAATATCGGACGTCCTCACGGTCTGCGGCCTTCATCACGTAGTTCAGGCATTCGATGAGTGACCTCCCCTGCAGGACCACTGGCAGCCACACCACCGGCAATTGCGCCAATAATTTTTTGCGTCCACGCGAGGTTCATCGAGTTCGCGCCAAATTCGAGCGAGAGGGCTGAAAATGAAACAATTTTGTGGCGATTCGCCGAATGATCCCCGTGCCGGCGTCGGCGACCTTAGTTAATGCTGTGGCGGCGAGCATTCGCCGTTCACCGTTCACCGTTGACGGTCGGATGGATTGTAGCTCGGAAGGGGCGATACTAGGGGCATGGGCAGTCGGTTGGCGCGGTATTATGAAGGGCTGCTGCTGTTGCTCCTGGCGACCGGATTTGCCACCCTGGCCAGCACCGGACGGCTGGCGTGGCCGGTTGTAGCCTGCGCCTCCGCGCTCTATGCGTTCCGGGGGATTGGCTATTGGCGCGGGCGCGCGCCCGAGCTGGGAGCGCGCTGGTGGGCGCTGGGGCTGGTGCTGTATGCGCCGGCGTTTGCCCTCGACGGCACCCTCTATTCGCACAGTTTCCTGCAAGCGAGCCTGGACTTCGTGGTGATGGCGGGGGCGGCGAAGCTGCTGTTCCGGGTGAACCGGCGCGACGAAATGACGCTGGGAGTGCTGGCCTTCTTGGAAGTGCTGACGGCAGCGCTTCTGACGGTGTCCGGGACGTTTTTCCTCCTGTTCCTATTGTTCCTGGCGTTATTGGTGGCGACGCTGGTGGCGCAGGAGATGCGGCAAGCCGAGGCCGCGGCGGATTGCGCGCAAGGCTGGATGCCGGTGCAGCCGCGTCGCGGCCAATTGTTGCGCTTTTCCTTGCTGATGGGATGTGCGGTGGCGGTGTGCGGGGCAGCGATTTTCTTTCTGTTGCCGCGGACCGCGCTGGGGGAGTGGATCAGCCGTCCGGCGGCGAGCGCGCTGACCGGCTTCAGCGACCAGGTGCGGCTGGGAGCCGTGGCGCAGCTGCAGCGCGACAACGTGCCGGTGATGCATATCCGGCTGCTGTCGCCCGAGGTGGATCCGCAATCTTTTCAACGCATTCCCTGGCGCGGCCGGGGATTGACGGAATTCGACGGCCAGCGCTGGTACAGCCCGGATGTTCCTTCGCTATTCGCCACCCAGGGCGGAAGCCTGGCGGTGGCGGGCGCGCCCGTCCGGGACGCAAGCCAGATGGTGCGGTACCAAGTGACCCTGTCGCCGATGGGGACGCCGGTGCTGTTTTTCCCGGCGCGGCTGCTGCGCGCCTCGACCCGGTACCCAGTGCTGGCGTGGGATCGGGCGACGGCGACGCTGGCGACGCCGGGCGGGGATTTCGCCGGCACCTCGTATTCCGGGGTGTCGGATTTGAGCGAGCCGGCGCCCGAGGCGCTGCGCGCGACGCCGGCGGCGCGCGGGTACGGCTATGGGCAGTATCTGCAACTGCCCGACGATCTGGATCCGCGGATTGCGGCGCTTGCGCGCACCATCGTGGCGCACACGGGGGAAGACGACTACGACCGCATGCAAACGTTGAGCGATTATTTGCAGACGCATTATCAATACACGATCGATAATTTGCCGCAAGGGGAGCATCCGCTTTCCACATTTCTGTTCGACCAGCCGGCGGCGGATTGCGAATATTTCGCCTCGGCACTGGCGGTGATGGCGCGCACGCTGAGTATCCCGACGCGAGTGGTGAACGGTTTCGCGGGCGGAGAGTACAACCCGCTCACGGGCGAGTACGTGGTGCGCGGCAGCGCGGCGCACAGTTGGGTGGAGGCGTACTTTCCGACGCGCAGCGGCTTCGGGCCCGGAGGCAGGAACGGAGGAAGGGGCTACGAGCTGCGCGCCGGGCGGGGAACCTGGGTGGCGTTCGATGCCACGCCCCCAGGGACGAGTACAGCCTCGTCCAGTTGGCTGGGCTCGGGGATGGTGATGGATGCGTTGTCGAGCCTATGGCAAGAGTGGGTGGTGAATTACGATTGGCTGCGGCAAGCGCGCCTGGCGGGCGCACTGCAGACCGGAGTGGGCGGAGGCGCGGGTGCGCTGTGGCAGAGCGCGGGCGCAGCGACCGCGAGCGCGCGGGAGAAAATGCAGAGCGCGCTGGCAGCATCGCCGATTGGGCTGCGCTGGGGCGGGCTGGCCGTGCTCGCCGGACTTGCCTTGGCGCTGGCGCGGCGGCGCGGATGGAAACTGGGGGGTTTGAGGCTGCGGCGCGAGCGCGCCCCGCGGCTTGACGCCAGCTCGGCCTATCGGGGATTTCAACGCAGCTTGAAGCGCGCCGGAATTGTTCGGCGCCCGGCGCAGACCGCACAGGATCTTCTCGCCGCGCTGCGCCAGCGCCATCCCAGCCCGGCGCTGGCCGAGGCCGCGGCGGCATTCATTTCGCAGTACGAAGCGGCGCGGTTCGGGCCGGAGACCGCCGACGGGGGCGGGCTGAGGGCGGAGCTGCGCCGGGTGCGCGCGCTGGCGCGCAAGACCCAGTTGACGGTTGGCGGCTGATCGTCGACAGTTGGTTCCCATGGCGCGGTGCTGCGTAGTGATTCCGACGTTTCGTGAGGGCGAGACCATGCCCACGCTGCTGGCGCGCGTGTTCGCGCAGCAGGCTGCGCTGGCGCCAATCGAGCTCTGGGTGGTGGCGGTGGATGACGATCCGGCCGCGGACGAAGTCGAGGTTTGGCGGGGACTGCAACGCGCTCATCCGCGGCTGCGGGTGCTGCACGGAGAGAAACGGGGCTTGGGGGTCGCCTACCAGCGCGGGTTCGATTTCACGCTCGAAACGCTCGCGCCCGACTACGTGGTGCAAATGGACGGCGATGGCCAGCACGACCCGGCGATGATTCCGGCGCTGGTGCGGGCGTGTCGTGCGCCGGCGCGGGCGGCGATCGGCTCGCGCTTCGCGCCCGGCGGCACCACCCCGGCGTTCTCGGCGCGGCGGCGGTGGGCGAGCCTGGGCGGCAATTGGTTGATCCACCGCGGCACTGGGCTGCCGCGGTTGAGGGACTACACCTCCGGATTTCGATGCCTCGAGGGTGGCTCGCTGCGCATCTGCTTGAATGCCTGCCGCGGCCAGGGCGCCGGCGGACGCGGATATGCGTTCCAGTCGTCGCTGATCGCCGAGTTCCTGATGACCGGCGGCGGGGTGGTGGAGATTCCGATCGCATTCGGACAGCGCCGGCACGGGCGTTCGAAGCTGGCCGGACGGGACTGCTGGGAGTTCCTGCTGAACATTCGGCGCTTGCGGGCAAGACGAAAGCAGTGCCGGAATACCGCTGCCGCTAGTGGTTGATGCAGGCGGGGATGCGGACCAATGTGGATTGGACGGCGGTCACGTCGTCGAGCGTGGCCTTGTCGGCTTGAGCAAAGAGGCCTTGCGCGTCCACGATTCGGTCCGAAGCAGGCGAAAGCGATATTGCGGCCGTAGCAGCGGACGGAGGCGTCGAGGAGGCGGGGTCGATTAAAGGCTTCGGCTGGGCGGCCATTTCGGCGCGCTGGAAGGCCTGGTCGCGGACATGGCTCCAGCTCATCCAGCGGTCGCTTGCGGCGGGCGGGAGATATGCGAACTTGCCAGCAGGCTGGAATTCGAGGCGAACTGTTTTATCAAGTCGCAGACGGTGCTGGCCTACGATGGCTTCGGCGTGGCCGTCGAGGACCTCGACACTCGCGTCGGCGGTTGGCGGAGCTTCGAGGCGCAGGCTGACGCTGCCGTCGGAAGCTTCGACTTCGCCGCCAGGCAGCTCGACGCGGAGGTCGTGGACATCGCCGCGCTGCAAAGTGAAATACATGGTGCCGGCGTCCACGCGCAGCGTGGTAGCGCGGACGCCGTTGTCGCGCAAGCGGAGGCGCGGGATGGCCAGCTCGGAATCCGGCGCCATCCGGAGCGCGGAGCCGCATTCGAGCTGGATCTCCGCGTGGCCTTGGGCACCGGTACGGATTTTTTCGTTCTCGACCAGCGGGGCATTGAGCAGCGCCGGCGACCAGCGCTGCGGCGCGGGATCGTCGCCGGACGAGGCCTTGGGCGCAGGCTTGAGCACCTGCACCTCGCGGGCAAGGAAGCTAAAGCTGACGATGCGCACGAAGGAATCGGCCCAGAGGGCAGCGGTTGCCGCCAGCACCAGAATCGCCGCAATGACCGCTGCGCGCCTCAAGGAAATCGCTCACTCCTTGATCTCAGTTTGGGCCAAAACGGGTGCAAGTCAAGCGCAGCACAGGCACGGCCGGCCCCAGCCACTAGATTACAGTTAGGAGCATGTTGAAGAGGCCGAGCTGGCTGGCGGAGCACGTACCGGCGCTCGATGGAGTGCGGGGCTGGGCGATCCTGCTCGTGCTGCTGCACCACTGCCAGCCTCGCCTCGAGCGGCTGGGGCTGCACCGCATCGCCGCCTGGGGCTGGACGGGGGTTGATTTATTCTTCGTGCTCTCGGGTTTCCTCATCACCGGCATCGTGCTCGAAGGGCGCGAGCAGCCGCGCTTCTTCCGCAATTTTTATGCCCGGCGGGCGCTGCGCATTTGGCCGGTATACGCGCTGGTCGTGCCGGTGAACTTCTACATTTTCGGGCGCGCCAATACGTGGAACGCGGGCGGGCCATTCGGGCTGTATTTTCTGCTTTTCATCTATAACTTGATGCCGGGGCTGACCGGTACGCTCTATCCCGCCTGGAGCCTGGCCATCGAGGAGCAGTTCTACGTAGTGTGGGCGCCGATCGCACGGCGTCTGCCAGTGGCGGCGCTGGCGGCGCTGCTGGCGGCCGCCATCGCGATTTCGCCTTGGCTGCGGCACGATCTGGGAATTCCCTTTCCCATCCATACGCTGTATCACCTCGATGGCTTGGCATTAGGCTCGTTGATTGCCTTGGGAGTGCGCTGCCGCAATTGGACGCAACAGCACTGGGCGCGATTGGCGCTGGGCGCGGTGGCGGTGGGCGCGGCGGTTTGGTGGTGGGCAGACCGATCGCAGGGCGCAGCCCTCGACACCGGCGTAGCGCTGGTGAACGGCGGGGTGGTGCTGCTGGCGGTCTCGGCGCCGTCGTCGCAGGCCGTACGCTGGATGATGACGCTGCGGCCGCTGCGGTATCTCGGCAAGATCAGCTACGGACTCTATCTGACGCACATGCTGGTGTTCGCCTACATCGGCGCATTGGACGAACACATGGACCGAATCCATGCCGGAGCCGGAGGGGACCTGGTGATCGTGCTGGTGCGCTGGACGCTCGCAATCCTGGTCGCGACGGCGCTTTGGTATGGCTTCGAGCGGCCGATCCTCAAACTGAAGCGCTACTTCCCTTCCCGCGCCCGCTCGTACACCGCCAACGTTGCGAGCGCGGCTCGTTCCCAGGTATAGTCGCGCACGGTTTGGTAGCCGGCCTCGCCCAAGGCGGCCCGGCGGGCTGGGTCGTTCCAGAGCCCGGCGATGGCGTCGGCGAGCGCGGCGGCGTCGCGCGCGGGCACCAGCACCGCGCTTTCCTTGTCCCGGAGCCACTCGGAGGCCCCGACATTGCTGCTGCAAACCACCGGCAGCCGTTGGCTCAGCCCCTCGAAGACGACCATGCCGAAGCCTTCGGCGGTTGAAGGGCAGACCAGCAGATCATGCTCGCGGTAGTGGCGATAGATTTCGTCTTCGTCGCGGGTGCGGGGCAGCACGGTGAGCAGCGACTGCGAGGCGGGAGCGAAGTCGCGGCGGACATACGTTTCGATGGCCGCGCAGTCTCCGCCCACGCCGGGGCCGAGAATCGTGAGGGGAAGGGCGAGGCCGCGCTCGACCAGCAGTCGGTGCGCCTGGGCCAAGTAATGGACGCCTTTGCCGGTGTACCAGGCGCCGCTGAAGAGCAGGCCTTTGCCGCGGGGTGCATCGGCGCGGGGTGCGGCCTGAAGGCGGTCGGGATCGAGGCCATGGGGAACGACGCAGATTTGGTCGGCGGATTTCCAGCCGCGACGGCGGATGAAATCGCGCTCGCGGCGGTTGAGGACAATGGCGGCGCGAGCGCGGCGGTAGCCGCGCGCGACTTGGCTCAGGCGTGCAGCGGGGTACCAGGCGCGACGCCACCAGGGCTTATGGAGCAGGCCGGCGCGGTGGTCGTCGAGGAGCGCCTGATAGTAGAGGGGCTCGAGGCCATGGGAGCGCGCGACCACGGTTGCGCCAGGAAGCTGAGGGAGCCAGGCGGCTTCGGCGGCGGCGGCATCCACGATGTCGAAGGGGCCGCGCTCGCGCCACGCGCGGCGGAAGGCGCGGCGCGCCAGCCAAGGAGAAACGGCAAAGCGAAGGCGCTCGGAGCGGGGACGGCGGCCGAGGTCGGCGCTGTGCAGGAACTCGCAGTGGTGGCCGAGGCGCTCGAGCGCAAGCGCGAGCTTGCGCGGGGCCTTGCTGGCGCCGACGGTGGGGTCGTCGGGGTCGTCGCTGAGGAAGAGGAGGCGCAAGCCGACAGCTTAGCGCGAGGGGGCGGGGCGGGCGCTGAAGTACTCCGGCCAGACTTTTTGCAGCGCGACCAGCTTGGGGGCGTCGTTGATGCGGATGTAGAGGTCGTCGGGGTGATGGGCGGCGTAGTCCTGGTGGTACGCTTCGGCAGGATAGAAGCCAGGCAAGGGCGCCAGCGTGGTCACGATCGGACGCGAATAATCGTGCGCGGCCTCCAGCTGGAGAATGTAGGCCTTGGCGATGCGCGCTTGTTCGGGGCGGGTGTAAAAAATTTCCGACCGGTACTGGCTGCCGACGTCCGGGCCCTGAAAATTCAGCTCGGTGGGGTTATGGGCGACCGAGAAGTAGACCTCGAGCAGCTCGCCGAAGGAAACCTGGGAAGGATCGAAGACCACATGGACGGATTCGGCATGTCCAGTGGTTCCGGTGCTGACGGTTTCGTATTGGGCGGTCGAGGCCTGACCGCCGGCGTAGCCGGCGGTGGCGGCGACCACGCCGCGGACATGCTCGAAGACGGCTTGCACACCCCAGAAGCAACCCCCGGCAAAGACGACCGATTCGCGGCTGGACTCGGGTGCCCGCGGTTGGTCGAGCTTGGGTGCCGGGAGCCGGCCGCCTGAGGAAGTGGCAGGGGCTTGGCGCAGCATCCACGCCACCAACACCCCTGAAAGCAAGACCGCAAGCAATGCCGAAAGACCGGTGCGCCAGTTCATGTCTATATA
>DATNED010000039.1:0-3355 GCA_035553115.1 Terriglobales bacterium
GTCTGGTCGCCGAGAGCGATGGTCTCGAGTTGGGCCATGGTCTGGAAATCGCCTGGAGCGATATCGGGCGCGACCGCGTGCAGGGCAGCACGGATGCCGGGCAGGCTCGTCGCGGGCTGATTTCGGGTGCGGACGCCGAGCTGCAGGAATTGGGCGCCGAGGTTGTAGAAGGGCGAGCCGGGAGTGAGCTGGGTGGTGGAAAAATGCATTTGCGGCGCTGGGGGCTCGGCGACCGCGATATCGCGTGCGTCGGCAAGGACGCCGATGACCAGGGCATATTTCTTCGATCCGATCGAGAGGTGCTGGCCGACGGCATCCTGGCCGGGGAAGTACCGCGCGGCGAAGGTGTGGTTGACAACCACGACGGTTTGCGAGGTCGGGGTATCAAGTCCGGCATCGAAGAAGCGCCCGCGCTCAATTGCGATGCCGAAAGTCTTCGGGTACTCGGGGCTGGTGAAGCGCAAGTCGCCTTGGGGCTGCTCGTCGGGTGTGAGATTGGGGCGTCCTTCGATGCCAAACATGCCCTTGACCTGGACGCCTTCGGAGAGCGGAACCACCGAAGAAATTGCCGCCGAGGCTACGCCGGGCAAGGCATCGAGGCGGGCGATCAGGGGTGTTTCAAGGACTTGGTTGACGCCGGCGTGAGCGAAGCGATTGGGCGGAATATTGAGACGGGTGGTGACGATATTGGCCGTGGTGAAGCCCAGCGGAACTTGCCGCAGCGCGTATAGCGTGCGCAGCAACAAGCCCGCACCGGCGAGCAGCAGCAGCGCGAGCGCGATTTCCGCGACCACCAGCGCATCGCGCAAGCGGGCCTGGCCGCGGCTGCCGGCCGCGCAGCGATCTCCGAGGCCTTGGGCTGCGGGAATGCGCGCGACGGTGAACGCCGGAAACAAACCGATCAACACCACCGAAATCAAGCTGCCGGCGACCAAGGCCAAGAGCACCACTGGATTGAGGCGAATGCTGGCCGAATCCAGGAAGTGGCGACCCAAGAACGGCCGCAATCCGGCCAACACCAGCGCGGCGGCGCCGCAGCCAACCGCGCCGGCGACGAGGCCCAACATCAGCGCCTCGGCGAGCAGCTCGCGCGCCAGGCGCGCCCGGCTTGCGCCCAGCGCCGTGCGGATGGCCAGCTCGCGCCGGCGCGCTGCGAAGCGGCTGAGCAAAAGCCCGGCAACGCTGGCGCAGGCAATGAGCCAGACCAGGCCGACCGCGAGCGCGACCGCCCAAAGCATCGAGGATTCATGGCCGACCAGCGTATCCCTGTAGGAACGGACAATCACGCGGTCGGTGAGGTGATTGGAGGCGAAGCGACGTGCGATGCCGGCCTGGATGGAGCTGACTTCGGCCTGCGCGCTGGCGATGGTCGCCGCCGGCGCGAGGCGGGCAAGAACCGAATAGTCGGTGTCGGTGCGATCGCTCTTGGACAAGCTGGCGGGCGGAAGATCGAGCGTCCAGAGTGCGGCAGAATGGTCGTAGGGATAGCGGAACGAGGGCGGCATGACGCCGGCGATGAAATATTCCTTGCCGTCGAGATGAATGGGCCTGCCCACGGCCGCGGGGTCGGCATGGAAGCCCGAGCGCCAGAGCGCATCGGAGAGCACCGCGATCGAAGAGCGCGAAGTGACGTCTTGGGCGGTGAAGACGCGTCCGCGCATCGGAGCCACGCCCAACGTCGCGAACATATTCGCGCTTACCGCATCGGCCTCGAGCGAGCTCGAATCGGTTGCGGTCTCGAGTGTGGCCAGCCGAGGCCGGGAGAACGCAATCTGCTGCAGCGAACGGGCAGATCGCCAGTCGAGAGCGTCGAGGCGCGAAACACCCCAGAAGACCTCGGTCGCACCGCGCGGTTCGGCGACGGTCACCAGCTGATTGGGATGGCTGTAAGGCAGCGGCCGCAGCAGCTCGGCGTTGAGCACCGAGAACATGGCGGTGGCGATGCCGATGCCGAGCGCAAGCACGCCGACCGCGGCAAGTGTGAAGCCGGGCTGGCGGAGGAGGCGACGGAAGGATTGCCGCATCTCGACAGAGTAACAGCGCGCGCGCTAACCGCTCTTCTGGGCGTCGCTGGAATGCGACCGGTTCTTCCTGGATTCGAGGACGCCGTTCATGGTAGCCGAGTAGCGGCTGAGGGTGCCGGCGGTGAACAGCGTGTCGCGGTTGGGGCGCAGCGGCGCGGGCGCGGCGGCGAGCGGAACGCGACCGCCGAGCGGCAGCGCCAGGACGCTCTCGCCGGTGAGCAGCTTGGCGAGGGAAACGGCGTAGCCGTTGACGTGGGTGCGGATCTCCTGCAGCGTGCGGTCGGCGTCGGCGGCTTCCCATCCGGCATTCATGGCCTTGGCCAGCAGGTGAATGATTTCGAGGTCGGATTTGGCGCCTTCAAAGCTGCCGCCGCGCTTCTGGGCCTGCACCTCGCCGGCGGTGTTGGTTACGGTGCCGGCCTTCTCATAGGCGCACAGGGCTGGAAGAACGATGTCGGCAGCCCGCGCAGTTTCGGTGAGGAATAAGTCCTGCACCATGAGGAAGGTTTGCAGCAGCGCCGATTCCGCGACCGGCTGGAGGCGGAACGGGTTTGCGCCCACCACCCAAAGGGCGTTGAGCTTCTGCTCGCGCAATGCGGCGATCATCTGATCGAGATTGAGGCCGGGCTGGGCGGGGATGGGGCCGCCCCAGAGATCCTCGAATCGCTTGCGCTCGGCAAGCGAGGTATAGCCGGGGAGGAGATCGGGATAGAGGCCCATGTCGGCCGCGCCGTGGCTGTTGGCGTAGTCGGCGAGGGCGATGTAGCGGGTGTTGCCGCTGAGGCCTGCCCCGAAGGCCACCAGTTGGCGGAGATCGTCGCCGGCGATGTCGCCGCTGAATACGATGATGAGGTCCTGCTCCTGGCGCAGGCGGGCGCGGAAATCCTGCAGGGTTTCGTCGAGCGTTTGCGGCTCGGAGGCGGGCAGCTGCGGCCAGCGCTTTTCGCTGGCGGCGGGTACGGAGGTGAGCGGGACCGCTTTGGCGTCGCCATCGCCGTTGAGATAGCGAACGGCGGAGGCGAGCGAGGGAACTTGGGCGTAGCGCCAGGCCTGGCGGCGGAGTTTGATGTCGCCGGAATTGAGGATGTAGAGGCGGGTCTTGCTCTGGCGGTAGCCCCAGCGCAGGTTCCAGGCGACGAGGGGATGCTCATCGGTGGGGTTGCCCCCGACCAGCAGCACGGCGCTGGCGGCCTTGAGGTCGCCGAGGGGAGCGAACGGCGAGGGTTTCGCTTCCCGATCCGCCAGCGCGTCCATCAAGGTCGGAAAATCGGCGGAGCGGCGGTGATCAATGTTGTTGGTGCCGAGGACCCGGCGGGCGAACTTTTGCAGCG
>DATNED010000040.1:0-7192 GCA_035553115.1 Terriglobales bacterium
CATCAACTGCTTCACCAGCGGCCGCTGGACGCCGGTCCAGTACGCCACCTTGTCGGTCACCGCCTTGCGGTGCTCGCTCAGCAGCTCGGCAGCCGGGCGCGCTCCTTTCGCCCGGCGGCGCGATACATTGAAGATATCGGCGAGATCGGTATCTAACATTAATGCGCCTTCCGGAAGCGCCGCTTGCTCGGCCCGCGCCCGCGCGTAGAACTCCTCAACCGTGAGATCCATTTCGTCCACCGTGACGTCGGTCCGTCCCCGCGCCCGCAGCGGCTCGCGCCCGCGCAGCGCCCGCGCCGTCCGCGCCATGTACTGGAGTTTGCGCAGCGCGCCCCACCACTGGTACTTCTGCCGCCAGCGTGAACCCGGCGTCAGCCACACCGCGAAGGTCTCGGCAAAGTCCTCATCCGGATGCTTCTGCGCGTACCAGCCCGCGATGTGCCGCACGTACTCGCGCGAAAACGCCACCGGCCGGTAATGGTCGCGGTACGGCCGCCGGTAGGGCCCGAACATCGCCCGCCACTCCGGCGTGCGATGCAATCGGTAGGCGTAGTTGAACGCATGCCCCGCCTCGTGCCGCAGGTACATCATCACCTCGCGCGGCGTCTCCAGGTCGTTGATCTCGCTCTCCAGCCGCGCCAGCCGCGCATCGGCCAGGTAGAACGGAATGCCAATCACCGGCTCCCCCGACGGGCACCCCCACTCGTCGGTCAAATAGCACGCCGGCCGGAATTTCCCCAGCCCCTTCCGCTCCAGCTCGCGGTACAGCCGCGCCACCGGAGCCTCCAGCGGCGAGCCCTCCATCTTCAGCCCCAAATCGCAGATCCGCGCCTTGGCGATCTCTTCCACATCCCGTCTATCGGCAATCGAGGCCAATTCCTGTACGCTAGCCGCATGATGTCGCCTTCGCGGATTGCTCTGTTCCTACTCCTCGCCGCGCTCGGAACCGTCGCCGCCCAGGCCCCCGCGCCCTCCGCCGACGGCGCTTCCCCCGAAGCCCTGCTCGCCGGCCTCAACGCCGTCATCTCCGGTCCTGCGGGCCATCGCGATTGGGCCCGCTTTCGCGCCCTCTGGCTCCCCGGCGCGCGCATCCAGTTCGCGCGTTCCGGCCGCGGCGGCAATGGGACCATTGCTTCCGAATCCCCCGAAGACTACATCAAGCAGGACGATCCCTACTTCGCCGCCCACGACTTCTTCGAAACCACGCTGGTCGCCCGCACCGAGCGCTACGCCAACATTGCCCAGATCTGGACCTCCTTCGCGCTGCGCCGCTCGCCCGCCGGCCCACCCACCCAGCGCGGGGCTGAAAGCATCCAGTGCCTGTTCGACGGCCAGCGCTGGTGGATCGCCAACCTCCTCGACCAGCCCGAGTCCCCGGCCCAGCCCCTCCCCGCCGATCTCAGTTCCCGTTAGCTGGGCAAGTCGGCCCCAGCCAGTGCATATCCGAGTGGAATTGGGTCTGCATGGTGTGCCCGCCCATGGTCGCGGTGCCCTTGCCCTGCCCGGTGGCGTGTTCGGGGTCGGTGGCATGGTAGGTGAGGTCATACGTCATGGTCGCCATGCCCGTGCAGGTGACGCGCACGCTTAAGTCGCTGCTGCTCGAGTTCAGGATTTTTCCTGAGCACGTCATCCCCGGCTCCTGCTTGCCCATCAGCTTGGTCGGGTCTTGCGTCAGGTCTTCCTTAGTCAAGCAGCCCTTGTCGGTGCTCTCCATCTTTTGGTCGCTGCGCTGCGCCGCCTGGCCCATCGCCGCTTGGTAGCGGGCCGCTTCTTCCGGCGTCATCTTCGCTATCGCCTCGGGAGGCAGCCCGAGCGCGCCGTTC
This sequence comes from Terriglobales bacterium, assembly GCA_035553115.1. Classification (GTDB taxonomy): domain Bacteria; phylum Acidobacteriota; class Terriglobia; order Terriglobales; family SCQP01; genus SCQP01. The sequence continues at coordinate 1,824 of DATNED010000040.1, forward strand.
AACACGATCGTGGTGTGGGTTTCCCACTGCCCGGTTTTCACATTGATCGGCGTCACCGCCTGCATCCCCATCAGCGCCGCCGCCCCGGTCGCGCAAGCCAATAGAATCTTCGTCATTGTCGTTTCCTCCCTGATCCCCGGTCCCTAATCCCTAATTCCCCCCAGATGCAACCTGCACCTGAAACGTCCATACCGTGTCGAACATCATCCCGTCGCCCTGATCCCGCGCCACATCGCCGCCCGAGAACTTCTTGTCCTTTGCCAGCGGCCGCAGCACCACCGCATACTCGCCCGGAAGCAACCCCGCTTGGGGCGTGACTTGGTACCGCCCCGGCCCCAGCTTCTGGGCGCTCACGGCGACCCGCGTCTCGAGGAACGAAGAATAAATCTGCCAATCCGCATCCGTGCCTTGGTCCGCATCGGCCTTGCCTTCGGTCGCGCCCACCAGCCGGCACGTGTTCTGGGCTGGCGTGAGCTTTACGATTGCGGGCTCGAACTCCGCCGGGTTCACCCCGGGTGTGCCCGCGAAGTCCACCAGAAAAGACGGCGTAGCAGCCTGCAGCACATTGCTGGACGCCGCACCCGTCACCCCCCATACATACGTCACATTGGGTTTCCGCCGTGATAGGAATCCGCCCACGATGCTGCCGGCTTGTTGCACTGCCGAGCTGCCCAAATTCGAGTTGATGTGCGCTGCCGCGTCCATGGCTGCCGTGTTGGCGCTGCTCTGAATCGCCTGCGACAGCACCGAATCGCCCGCTAGGCTGGCCATCGAGGTCGGTTTGGTCTTGGTCTGCGCCAACTGCGTATGCTCGATCGCGAGCGGCTGGGTGGTAGTGCCCACCGTCACCGCCACGGTCGGAAGCTTCGGCGATGCCGGTGCTGCCGCCCCCGCCGTCGCGCCCGCCGGCCCCGCCAGCATCGCGTCCAGCTCCGCCTTGGTCACCCCGGCCTGGTGCAGCGCGATCAAGGCATCCGGCGAAGTATCGAAGTTCCCGGGCCGGGACTGGATCGCCGCCACCACCACCGATTCTTCCAGCCCGCCCTTCACCATCTTGATCACATCGGCGTTGGTGGTCGCCGCCGCCTGCGCCGCCGCCGCCACCAGGCCTGCGGCCCAAAACCATGCCCATCGGCTGTTCATCTGCTTTCGTCCTTCTAGTTCATTCCGTCCGGCCAGGGGCTCAGGTCCGCCCCCTTGGGGCCCGTGACCGTGAGAATCAAGCCGTATCCAGCGAATGCGTACTTGCCAAAGCTATCGCACACAGCCGGGTGCTCGGTCAGCTGCAGGGTGGTGTTCTCAAGCTGCGCGGTCGCCGGCTGCGGGTTGAACTTGCAATCATTCATGTCGAAAATCTGAAAGCCATCCAAGGCCACCTGATAGCTCGGATCGAGCACGAATCCAGCGCGCAGACCCTTGAACTCCACCGCCTCGCTCCATTGCAGCGGATCGTTCGGATAATCGTTCAGCCCAACCTCGTGCTCCACATACGCGGTCCATTGCTCCGAGGCCGCGTCGGGGGCCATGACGCCGCGCGTGGCCATGGTCAGGTTGCCCTTGCTGGCCGCGCTCACAATCAACGTCTGGGGCACAAAAGGATACGCCCCCACCTTGCCGAACGCGCTCTTCGGGATATAGGTCAGCGGCCGCGACGCCCGCGCCGCGTAAAACGAATTCCCCGCCAGTTGCGCGGTCTGCCCGTTCGCTGCGGTCACGGCTAAGGTGATGTTCGCGGTGTCGTATTCATCCTGAAAGCTCGGATCGAACACCGCCACGATCATCTGGTCGCTCCAGCTGTCCACCGGCATCCGGACCGGTCCGGCGTGATGCAGGAAATTCCCGACAATCTGCACATGGCCCTGCCCTTGCACGGCCCCGAAGTGGCAACCGCGGATGGTGTACACGTTGGTCGGGTTCGGCCCGCTCCCGACGTTGGGTGTGAACACGATTCCCGTCTTTTTGCCGCTCACCATGTAAATTGACGGCGCGCTCGTCGCCAGCATGCACGGCACCGTCGTCATCCCCGAGCTTTTGGCAGCAAGCTTCGAGGCGCCCGAGCTTGACGATCCCGCTGGCGGTACCGAGGCCCTCGGCGTCAGCGTCGGCTTCATGGGTGCGACACTGACCCGCCGTGTCCCCGCTCCCGGCCCTGCCATCCCCGTCCCCGCCGGCGGCGTGCCCGAGCCGGGGGTCCCGGGCGTTCCGCCTCCACCCAGCAGCGTCCCGCCCCCGGAGCCCGATCCCAACAGCGCGCCCCCGCCGCTCCCTCCGCCCGCAACCATCCCCGCCGGCATCGCCCCGCGTTCAGCCCGCGCCTGTGCGGCTTGCTCCGTCAGCGCCAGCTCCATCGCGCTTGGCGCCCGCACACCACCACTCAAGGGCAGCTTCGGGCTCAGCTGCACCTTCGTTCGCGCGTTCGGCGCCCGCACCCCTCGTCGCGGCGCTTGTTGTGCCGCCAGCCCGACGCTCGCGCTCAATGCCAACATCAAGATTCGGGTTCGCATATGGCCTCCTGCAAGCCTTCTCGGAGGCCATCGTTGCCCGCATCGCGCGTTCGCGTCAAAGGACCAGAAGATGACTTGCTAAGCCATTGCCAACACGCATTTTATCGGTGCATCTGACTTGCCACCGCCGGGAAAGAATGCGGCATAATGCTGGTGAGGCGGGTGTATGAGCGTGCTCTTTCGCTTTGGCATATTCGAGGCTGACCCCGCCAACGCCCGCCTCACGCGCAATGGCGTCCGCGTGCGCCTCCAGGATCAGCCCTTCCGCGTCCTCGTCCTTCTTCTCCAGCGCGCCGGTGAGGTCGTCACCCGCGACGAACTTCGTGCCCAGCTTTGGCCCGCCGGCACCTTTGTGGATTTCGACGGCAGCCTCAACGCCGCCCTCAAGCGCCTCCGCACCGCCTTGGGCGACGACGCCGATAATCCCCGCTTCATCGAAACCGTCCCCAAGCGTGGCTACCGCTTCCTCGCCCCCGTCGTGGCTGGAGCCGCCCTCATCCCGCTCGCGCCACCGCCGGCGCCCGTTGCCGTCCCGGCATCCGCAAAAAATGGCCCTGCCGCTCCTCGCCGGCTTTGGCCCGTTGGCGCGGCCCTGATCGCCGTCGTCCTGCTGTCTGCCGTGATGTGGCGCAATCGCGGCGCCACCCCTGCTTCGCTCGCCACCACCCATCGCCGTCGCGCCCTCGCCGTGCTCGGCTTCCAAAACGCGAGCCAGCAGCCCGCCGACGCGTGGATGGCCACCGCCATTCCCGAAATGCTCCGCACCGAGCTCGCCGGCGGCAACCAGCTCCGCGTGGTTCCCGGCGAAGACATCGCCCAATTCGGCCCAGCGGCGCCTTGGACCACAACCGATTCCCTCAGCGCTCCCTCCGCCGCCCGTCTTGGGGCCGCGCTCAATAGCGACCTGCTGGTGCTCGGTGCCTATGCCGAGCTCGGCGCCACGCTCCGCTTGGACCTCCGCCTTCAGGACTCCCGCACCGGCGAGCTGCTCTACACCGCGGCCAGCACCGGCACCTCGCAGCAGTTGCCCCTGCTGGTCACCCAGCTCGGCGCCGCGCTCCGGCGTCGCCTGGATCTGCCCTTGCTGCCTGAAAATGCCGGCGCCGCGCTGCCTCCCAGTCTTGACGCCCAGCGCACCTACGCCCTCGCGCTCGAGCGCATGCAGGCCAATGACGTCGCCGCCGCGAAAGATTTGCTGCTCGAGACCGTCCGCGTCGCCCCCGGCTTCGAGCCCGCTCATCTTCTGCTGGCCCGCGCCTGGGGTGCGCTCGGCTACGACCAAAATGCCCGCCGCGAGTCGGCCGAGGCCGTGCGCCTCTCCGCCGCGCTGCCGCAAACCGATCAGCTTCTCGCCCGCGCCGCCAGCTTCGATGCCCTGCGCGATCCCCAGAGCGCCGCCGCCGCCTGGCGCGCCCTCTGCGCCCTCGACCCCGGCAATCTCGATTACGCCGTCCAGCTCATCGCCGCCCTCAACAGTGCCGCCCGTCGCGAAGAGGCGCTCACCGTCGTCGCCGATCTCCGCCGCCTGCCCCCGCCCTCCAGCGCCGATCCCCGAATTGATTTTTGGCAGGCGAAACTGCTCAGCTACAGCGACGGCGCAGCCGCCCGCCCCTACATGGACCGCGCCGTCGCCAACGCTGCCGCCAACCGCCAGCAGCTTCTCTACGCTCATTTCCGCCTCGAGCAATGCCTCGGCGATGTCTACGGCGACACCCCGCAAGTGGCCCCCGCCCGCTGCCAGGAGGCCTACAAAATCTTCCTCGCCGCCGGCAACCGCGTCCAAGCCGCCGACGCGCTGCGCATTCAAGCCGACCGCAACGGCTCGGCGGGCGACTGGGACGCCGCCCTCGACCTCTATCAGCGCGCCCTCGCCCTGCTCCACGGCCTCGACGAGCACGAAAAAACCGGCGCCGTGCTCAACAATATGGCCATCCTCGAAGAGGATCAAGGCCAGCTCGCCGCCTCCGCCCGCCTGTTCGAACAAGCGCGCCAGCACTTTGCCGCCTGCAACGATCAGTTGAACGTCGCGACCGCGCTCGTCAATCTCGGCGATGTGGCCATGGCTCGCGGCCAGCTCGCAGCCGCTGCCGCCCGCTACAGCGCCGCGCTCGCTCTTGGCCGCGTCGTCAATCCCCACGGCATCGAGTATCCCCTCTTCAGCCTCGCCAAAGTCCGCCTGGAGCAGGGCGATCCCGACACCGCCCGCCGCCTCGCCCTTCAGGCGCTCGCCGTCGCGCGCGCGCGCAATCCGGCCAGCGATGCGGTTTCCCAGTCGCTGCTGGTTGCCGGCGACATTTCGGCCGCGCTGGGCGACCTCGAGGGCGCCAAACAGGAGTACCAGCTCGCTCTCGGCGAATGGCAAAAGCTCAACGACCGCGGCTCTGTCGCCGAGGGCTCGCTTGCGCTGGCCAATCTGGCGCTCGATCAGGGCGCTGCGCCGCAAACCGTGGCCGACTTGCGCGCGGCCCTCGCCCAGTTCCGCGCCGAAAAAAGCCTGCCCGACGAGGTCCGCGCCCAAACTGCCTTGGTGCATGCCCTGCGCCTGCAGGGCCGCCTTGCCGAAGCCGCCGCGCTCGCCGCCGACGCCCGCCGCCTCAGCGCCGCCACGCCGGACCCCGCCATTCAAATCCCGTTGGCGATTGAAACCGCTCGCGTGGCTCCTTCTTCCGGCAGCCTCGCGGCGCTCGCGGCCGCCGAGCATTCCGCCTCCGACCGCGGATACGTCAGCCTCGCCCTCGATGCCCGCCTCGCCTCTGCTGAGCTGGAGCTGCCCTTGCGCCCTGCCCGCGCCCGCTCCGAGCTCCTCTCCCTCGCCGCCGATGCCCACGCCCGCGGCCTCGCCCGCCTCGCCACCCGCGCCCAGGC
>DATNED010000041.1:0-32047 GCA_035553115.1 Terriglobales bacterium
GAAGAAGAAGCCGCTATTGGGGTGGGTGGGCAGGTACACGCCCGCGCGGAACAGGGTCCACCAGGCGACGGCCTGGCCGGCAAGGAAGAGCAGGCCGAGCGCAAACGCGATGCTGAGCCAGCGCAGCGCGCCCGCAATCGAAACCAAGCGAAGGTACTCGCGGCCGCGCTGCAGGGCCAGGCTGCTGGCGATCAGGATGAAGGTGTTGGCGCTGAGGATGGCGGCGAGCTGGGGCGTGAACCATCCGGATGCAAAGGTGTGGCGCTGCAGGTAGGCGTAGGTCAGGACGAAAAAAAACGAGGTCATGGCCGCCATGGCCAGCCAGACCGCGCGGCGGAGGCGGGCCGGGCGTGCGAGCATGCGGGTTTCAAGGTGCGCAGCCATCCACTGGAATGATAATGGGAAGCGTGTTTTCTGAGCGCACAAACTGGCCGCTCGCGCCCAACCGGCTGCACCAGCTGGCGGCGGCGCGGCGGCGCCAGGGTACGCTGCTGGATTTGACCAGCAGCAACCCCACCGCCTGCGGCTTGGCCTACCCCGAAGGCCTGCTGGCGCCGCTGGCGCAACCAGCCGGCCTGCGCTACGCCCCCGCCCCGCGCGGCCTTGCCTCCGCGCGCGCCGCGGTGGCGGCCTATTATGCCGAGCGCGGGGTCGAAATCGGCGTGGACGATCTGATCCTCACCGCCAGCACCAGCGAAGCCTACGCCCAGCTTTTCAGCCTGCTGTGCGAAGCCGGGGACGCGGTCGCGATGCCCGCGCCGAGCTATCCCTTGTTTGAGATGCTGGCGCGGCTGCAGCAGGTGGATCTGGCGGCTGTGCCGATGCTGTACGACCAAGCCTGGCACCTGGATCTCGCCGCAATAGCTGCCGTCCCGGCCAGAACCCGCGCCCTGCTGCTGGTGCATCCCAACAATCCCGCAGGCAACTACGTCAAGGCCGAAGAATGGCGGAAGGTGCAGGAGCTTGCGGCTGCGCGCGGCTGGGCAGTGGTGGTAGATGAGGTGTTTTGGGATTTTCCCGTTGAACCCGGCGCGCAGGTGCGCTTGGACTTCACGCCATGCCCGGCGCTGACCTTTGTCTTGAACGGCCTCTCGAAGCTTTCCGCGCTGCCGCAATTGAAGCTGGGCTGGATCGGCGTGGCCGGCCCGCGACCGCTCAAACAGGAAGCGCTGGCGCGGATCGAGGTCGTCAATGACCTGTATCTTTCGGCGGCGACCCCGGTCCAGCTTGCCGCAGAAGCGCTGCTCGCAGCCCGGCACACGATGCAGGCGCAGATTCTGGAACGCATCCGCGGCAATCTCGCTGGGCTGGACCGGGCTTTGGCGGCGCATCCGCAAGTCGAGCGCCTGCGGGTCGAAGGCGGCTGGAGCGTGCTGCTGAAGCTGCCGCGGGTTCATGCCGACGCGGAATGGGCGGAGCTGTTGGTTGAGCGCGCAGGCGTGCTGACCCACCCCGGCCATTTTTACGCCATGGAGCAGGAGGCGCATGTGGCCCTCAGCCTGCTGCCGCCGCCGGCCGAATTCGAAGCGGGAGTCGAGGCCATTCTAAAGATCGCGAAGGAGGAGACGCAATGAAAATTGGAGACAAGGCGCCCGATTTTGCCGTGCCGGATCAGAGCGGGGCGGTGCGGCGGCTGGCGGAATTCCGCGGCCGCCCGCTCGTGCTTTTCTTCTATCCGCGGGCGAGCACGTCCGGCTGCACCATTGAAGCGCAGGGATTCCGCGATGCCGCCGCGAAGTTCGCGCGCGCCGGCATCGCGCTGGCCGGAGCCTCGCCGGACACGGTCGCGGCCCAGAAGAAGTTCGCCGATAACGAGCATCTGCCGTTTTCTTTGCTTGCCGACGCCGACCAGAAGTTGTGTGAAGCCTACAACGTGATGGGCGAAAAGAGCCTCTATGGCCGCAAGTACTACGGTGTGATCCGCACCACCGTGCTGATCGTCGGCGACGGCCGTATTGCGCGCATCTGGTCGCCGGTCAAGCCGGCCGGGCATGCCGAAGCGGTGCTGGAGGCAGTTCGCGGTGGAGAAAACTAGAAGACAGACAGCCTGGGCGGCGAGGCGCCACGCCACTGGGACAAATACTCACGGCGAGCGGTTTCAGCCTCGGCAATTCGGTTCTGTCGGCGGAGCGCCGACTCCAAGCCGAACAGGGCACGCGGGTCGCTAGGCCAACGGGTCAGGGCATTCCTGAAGGCGGCCTCGGCGGCCCGCGCATCCCCGGCCTGCAGCAGCGCCGCGCCGAGCGATACCGCGACCGGCGGCCACGCCGGCGGCTCGGCATATGGGAGCGCGTCAGCGGCAGCCATCGCTTGCCGCCATTGAGTTGCGCCCGCCGCAGGTTGATTTCGCGCCGCCTGAATGCGCGCGTCGAGACTATGAACCGCGAGCTCGTACCAAATGCGGGCGGGCAGAGCCGGGATGCCGACCGCGCGAGGCGCTTCGGGCGTCAGCAGGAAACTGCGGAGCGCCGCGCGCTCGCGCAGGGCCTGGGGAAGCTGGCCGAGCCCTGCGAACGCGCAGCCTCGGGCAAAGTGCGCGAAGGCTGCCCGGAACGGCACCGCCTCAGGGCGAGCCGGAATGGCTAAGATGGACTGCCAGAGACCAAAGCGCACAGGGACCTCCAGCGCGCCCACGTCGAGCGCGCCGCCGCCATGCTCCCCTTCGCCGCGGGCGCCCTCGGCAACCCGTGCGAGCTCGTTCGCCGCGCTCTGGGCCTGCGCAAGGTCGCCGTCGGCTTCGGCTGCGCGCATGAGAAACACCAGATTGTGGACGGCGTAACCCAGCGCGTACGCCGGGTTCGCAACCGGGTTCTCGAGCAGCGGACGGTCGGATTGAAACGCTGCGCGAGTGCTGGCCTCCGCAGCGACATAGTCGCCGGTCCGCATATAGATATGCGCCGCCATGTGGAGAAGGTGTCCGCCGCCTTGCCCGACAGCAGCGCCAATGGCAGCCATACGTTGCGCGCTGCGCAGTCCGAGTTCGGGGTGCGGCGAGGCCTCGACCGCGTGGATGTAGAGATGATTGGCCCCGATGTCGTCGGGCCAACGCTGCAGCGTCGAGCCCAACACACTCAAGATCTCCCGGGTGTCCGGGCCTGGGGCGCCCGCGGGCCCCCATAGGCGCCACGCGTGCTCGCTCATCAAGCTCTCGGCAAAGAGCGTTTGCACATCGGCAAGGTCGGGGTAGCGCCCTGCCAGCCCGCGCATTGCCCCGGCGTAGGCAGAATTGAGGGCGGTGTAATTCGGGCGGGGCACGCAGTCGAGGCGCAGGGTGAGCGCGGCGATAAGGTCGTGGCTCAGGCCGACTTCGGGGGCCCGGAGTCGGGCCTGCGCCAGGGCATCGCTGGCGGCGCGCTCCTCGGGCAGCGTTGGGAAGGGCGCGTTGTAGTTCGGCCCATTCGCCATGGCGATGCCCCAATACGGCATGGGGCTGGCGGGATCGAACCGAGATGCGGTGCGAAAGGCGCGCTCGGCATCGGTGAAATCGAAGCCGTACAGTAGCGCCATGCCCCGCTGGAACGCCGCGATGGCAGCCGTGTTTGAAGATTGGTAGAGCGATTGCGGCGGTTGCGGCCGCACACCCAGAGGCAGCAGAGCAAGCGCTGCAGCGCCAATCCCGGCTCGGCGCGCGCGCGGGCTCAATGCCCCGAGCCCCAGCGGCTCAACAAGGCGCGGCCCAGCTCGCGGTGGCCGGGCCGCGGATTGTCGGTTGCGGCTTGCTCGACCAGCTCGCGGTCGCCGGGCTCGTGCAGGGCCGCAAGCGCCCTCATCGCCTCGGGGGCAGCCCCGCTCTCTTCCGGATCCTTGAGTCCGGCGATCACGGCCTGCTTCGCTCGCGCGCGCTGGTCGGGCGGTACCAGCGACCCCGGGGCCTTCTCGTCTTCGATCAACATTTCGCCCAGCACGGCGACAGACGACGCGCGCAGATTCGGGTCGGGACTCGTTGCGCCAGCATAGAGGTCCGGAAGAGCGATCGCGCCGAAGTGCGCATATTCCTGGACCGCCCCGGAACCAGGGGGAGCGCCGGATAGAATCAGGGCGTGTATCGCGGCGGGATCGTGAGTTTGGCTCACGTAGTTGGATACGACCGTGGTGAGGTCGCCGGAGTAATTTGCCCACCCTTCGTCACCCAGCCGTCTGACAGCGTTCCACGTTGGTGATCCCGGGCCGCTCGTCGCGATCGCTCGCTGCGTCGTGTCCTCCGTAAGTAGCAGGTTGACAGTTGCAGCTATCACGTCCGGGCGTTCAAATACATGTGGGATCTCATCGATAGAGTAGAAGGCGGCCACGCGAATCGAAAGATCGGGCGAGTGAAACTTCTCTATCGCAGCCGCAACCGGGTCCTGCAACGGCCGCAAACCGGGGCCAGAGGACGTCAGCAGCGACCCGCTTAGAATTATAGTCACGAAGAGCATATGGGAGCCTCTTTGCCTACGGCCAATTTCCGGGAGCGAACCAGGACCAGCCGTCGGGGCAGGGATTCCTGAAATCTGCGTGAATGTGCCCGAACTCGCCGCCGGAGTCCGTTTGCTGCCTTACATGCGGCTCAACGCAGGCGGCGTTGTGGCTCGTCCAGGCGATCCAGTCGGCGAGAGCGGTCCAGCCGTCGGCGGTGGCTGAGGCCGGAATCAGGTCGATTGCATTGCCATGAATGTGTTGATCGTTGGTGTGGGAGCTGAATGACGCCTGGTGGAGCGGGGTTCGGAAAATGCCGCCGCCGCTTGGATCGGTTCCGATGGGGCGGCTGCTGGGCAGGTTGGAAGCATCCGGATCTGGAATTCCGGCGGGATAAGACGCCTGGAGGTCCGAGGCAACGGTCTGGAGCGTGCTTGTGAACAACGCCCATTCGGTGATGTGATCGGGAGCCGCCGGCGAGAACGCCAAGCCGGCCGAATACGGCATCGGGTTGTAGTTGGAAGAATAGAAGTCGGTGCAGGCGGGCACCGGCGGCGTGGCGGACGAGTTGTATTCTGCGTAAAGATTATTGAGGTCGACAACGCTTGCGTTTGGGTCCTGTGTGCCGGGACAAATGAACGGACTTCCGGTTTCTACAGTGTCGCTATCGCTCCCGCCGTCAATGGAGTCCGGCAGGAACATCGAGCAGCATCCCTTGCCGCCGATGAAACCGCTGCAGCAGGATCCGTTCCCGGTCCAGCCTTGCCAAAAGCAGCCGTACCAGCAGGCGCACGTCGGGCTGCAGCTGCTGCGGAAGTTGTACCCGCTGTAGATCGGGTCGAGGACGCCATCATAGCTGGCATCAGCCTCGAACTCGTCATTGCTCGGCGGCTGGTCGGCCTCGAGGCTGGTCGAAGCGTCGCCGAATTCGCTCCACCCATAGTTGGACTGGTCGTAGCTGGCTTGACCGCCATAGCCGTAGTCATCAAGCTCGAGCCACACCTCGCCCTCGTAATAGTTGCTCGCCGTGTAGTCCATGAGCGTGCTGGCTGTGGCGGTGACGGTCTGGGCTTGCGCGTTGTACGTCAAGCGGAGTGAGCCGTAGATGCAGCCGTCGCAATTCTGGGCCGCACCGGGCAGGGCCGCCGCTAGCACCCATGCCGCGGCGGCCAGCCATACCCATGTTCGGGAGATCTTCATTGGCCGCCCCTTTGCGCTGGCTCGCCGGGTGTTACTCGCCGCCCCCGAACGTCGCCAAAGGCGCTGTGCACAAACACCTCCAGTTTCGCAAACCCTTCGGGGCCCAGCTCGGAAGCCAGGCGAGCGCGCTCTTCGAGCACCAGTTGCTCCCTCTGCGCCTCGATCGCGCGCAGCGCATCCGTTGGCGGCGCGGCAGCGGGATCGTGTTTGTAGGCCGCGCGGAACTGTTCGATTTCGTGTTGGGCGTTCCGATCGTGCTGTTGCACTCGCCCGTAATAGTCATCCGCAACTGCAAAGACGGCGCCGTTCTGCCCCATGGACACCCCGGCGTGCTGAGCGAAATAGCTTCGCGCTTCGCTCGCGTCAAGGTGTTGCGCTTCGCGCGTTGCGGCGAGTTTGGCGAGGGATTTGGTCTGGCTAAACAGTAGCCGGAATAAGATTGCCTCGGTAGGAACGATCGTTCCGCGCTGCAGTCGGCGCCGCGCGCCCGGCGGGGCCAACGGCGCCTGGAGCGCGCGGACTAAATCAAGCGGATGGGGTGCTGCGCCGGGCTTCGACGGGGGGGGGGGGGGCGAATGCAATGATCGCACCAAGTGCCACGGCGGCCAGTAGCGAACCGGAAGCGACGTTCCTGAATGACACAGCGGGGTTCCTCCGCAGTACGAGGCGATGATATGCCAATTCTTTTAGCTGTCAACAGAAATATTTTTCGGGTATTGTTCTCATCATGCGCAGGTCTGGGACCATAGCTCTTCTGTTTCTGAGTCCCACAGCCTTGGCGGGGCAGCTCCTCCGTTGCCCACCAACCCACAAGCAACCGCCGGTTGTGAACGCTGATTGGTTAATGGCCCACCGAGGTTACGTCATCGGGCTGCCCTCTGGCGGGAGCGGCGCTCCTGGGCCGCCCGCGCCGAGCGCGATTCATGACGATGGATGCCCTGGCCTCGTAGTGTTTCAGGCGTCGGGAACGCCGGTAGCGGCCGCGAGAGAAGTGGTCGACCTGGAGAAGGCGGGCTGGCGCGGCCGTGTCTCGCTGCTCGATGGCGGATTAACAGCATGGCGCGCGGCCAGGGGTGCAACGGCAGCGACGGCGGCCGGGAATGGCGGCCACAGCACTCCTGCTCCCGCAGGCTACGACCTGCGCGGCATTGTTGGCCTAGAGTATGTGCGCGCGCACCTCGGCGCGCCGCACGTTTCGTTGGTGGATGCACGAACCCACGATCTGTTCACTGGGGCCGCACTGGAGGGCCCGGAGCGGCGCGGGCATATACCGGGAGCGGTTAATATCCCATACCCAGCTGTGCTGGCGAGCGACGGGGCGCTGCGTACTAAGGAGGAGTTGCGGGAAGTATTCGCGCGCGCCGGCGTCCCCGCAGGGAACTTGGTGGTCGTGTACTGCCACTCCGGCAACAAGGCGGCGCTAGTTTATGTCGCGGCGCGCTGGGCCGGAATTAACGCGGAATTGTACGAAGGATCGTGGGTAGAGTGGAGCAGGGAGACGGAGCTGCCGGCAGAGACTGGAGATCGATGAGCGCGGGTGATCTCGAGCAGATGAATGACAGCGCGCCAAGCCTCGGCCGCAGAAATCGCCCGCAGGCAAGGGCTGATGGGGCTGTCGGCGGCGAGCCGACGGCAGTGGCCGCGGTCGCAATGGCTGCAGGGCAGTTTTTGCACCAGCACCCGGTCGCGCGGTCCAGCGGCAGCGGCCCAGCGCGACGGATCCGTGGGTCCGAAGAGGGCCACCGTCGGCGTGCCGAGTGCGCGAGCCAAGTGGATCACGCCGGTGTCGGGAGCGACGACTACCCGTGCGCGCGCCACGACCCCGGCGAGCGTGCCCCAGTCGAGTTGGCCGGCTAGGCTGATGACGCTGGCGAACTCGGCCGCAAGGTCCGAGCACAGGCCGCGGTCCGCCGGACCGCCGGCCAGGACCACGCGCAGGCGATGCGCCAAGCAGCGGGCGAGCAGGGTGCGCCAGTGCTCCGCCGGCCAGCGCTTAGACGGCTGGCCGCAGGCGGGGTGCACCAGGACAAACGCTTTGGGCAGTACGCGCAGGAACGGGGCCGCGGCTGCCTCCCAGGCGGGCGCGAGGGCGAGGCGAGGCGGTGCGGGCGCGGCGAGGCCGGCGGTGCCAACGTCGGGCGAATCGGCATCAAGAAGGAACCCGCCGCCACGGATGCCGTGCCCCGAGACCCAGTCCGCATGGCGGCAGGCGAGCGCGATCCAGCGCGGGTGGCCGTGGAACTCGAACGCCAAATCGAAGCGGCGGCCGCGCAGTGTTCCTGTGCCGAACGGCAGCACCTCGACGCCGGGAGCTGCTTGGCGGAGAAACTCAGCATATTCGGGGCGCACCAGCCAGGCGATGTTTGCGTGCGGGTGAGCGCGACGCAGCAGTTCGAGCGCGGGCAAGGTGAGAATCAAATCGCCGAAGCGCTCCAGGCGAAGGAGCAGGATGCTTCGTGCCGGCTGCGGCACGGGACGAGCGCGGCGCAGCGGTTGGCCCAGGAAATCGGCAAGCGCGGCGACGCCGCGGTGCCAGCCTCGGGTGTAGCCGTAGCGCGCCGGGCGCATTAGCCGGCCAGTTGCTTCCAGGGCAGCAGCTCTTGGTACAGGGCTGCCAACTCGGGGCCGCGGCGTTCAATGCTGAAAAGCTCCAGTGCGCGCCGGCGGGCGCGGCGCCCGCAGGCGAGGCGGAAGGGCTCATCGTCGAGCAAGCGGCGCAGCGCGGCGGCCAGGGCCAGCGGATTCCCCGGGGTGACCGTCAAGCCGGTGAGGCCGTGGGAGCTGACCCAGTCGGTGCCGGTGGAAAGGGCGGTGTTGACCACGGGAAGGCCGGTGGCCATGGCCTCGACTTGAGCGACGCCGAAGGCCTCGGCCGGCGAGAGCGACGGCAGCACGAAAATGTCGGCGGCGGCGAGACGGGCGGGAAGCTCGGCGTCAGGAACATGTCCGAGGAACTTGATTCGCTTGCCGAGGCCGAGATCGCCGGCCAAGGCTTCCAGACGCGCTCGCTCGCGCCCATCGCCCAGAATGTGAAACTCGGCCGCAACGCCGGCGGCGGCATGCAGAAGCACCTCCAATCCTTTGTACGCGACCAGTCTGCCCAAGAAGGCAACCACGGGCGTGCCGCTTCGAGGCCCTCGAGCGGCGCCGGCGGCGAGGTAGGGAGCAAGGTCGAACCCGAACGGGAGAACGCGCACTCGTTGCTGGTGCGCGGTCAGGAGTGGCATGTGGCTGGAGTTTGCCGAGCTGACCACGATGGCGTCCACGCGGTCGAGGAAGCGAGTGCAAACCTTGCGCTGCGCCCAGCGCATCCAGCGCGCGTGGTTCACGACCTCAGCGTGCACGGTCGCCACCCAAGGAATGCGCTTCGTGAGATGCAGGGCGGCAGCTTCGGCCAAGGGAAAGGGAAGATGGAAATGGAGCAAGTCGCAGGAGGCGGCAAACGCCTGCAAGGCGGGCCCGAAGCCGCGCGGCACGGGCATGGAGGCAATGACCGGGGCTTCGAGTTCCAAGCCTGCAATGCCAGGAGGAAAGGGTCGGGAGGGGGAGCGCCGGGGGCGGCAGGCCAGGACCGCGACCGGGAAGCCGCGCTGGTGCAGGTCGGAGACCTGCGCGTGGAGTACGGACTCGATGCCGCCTCGATCCCGTCCCCAATACTTGTTGACGTGTCCGATCCGAAAGTTCATGGAACTTCCCGCAGCTCTGCACGGGATCGGAGCCCATGGCGCGAAACCGCCCAGGTTGCGCACCAGATGCGCCAATCCAGGCGCCAGGATGCGGCGCCAAGGTACTTCAAATCCCAATCCGTCTTGGCGCGAGTGGACGCCAGGTCGGACGCATATCCGCACTCGACCTGGGCCCAGCCGGTGAGGCCGGGGCGAAGACGAAGGCGGGCAACGTAGTTCGGAATCGCCAGCGCAAAGCCGGAGGCGAATTGCGGCCGCTCGGGGCGCGGCCCGACCAGGCTCATGTCCCCGCGCAGCACGTTCCAGAGCTGCGGCAACTCGTCGCCATGCCACGCTCGAAGCCAGCCTCCCATGCGGGTGGTGCGGGGATCCCGGCGCGCCGCGAAACGCGGAAGCCCGTCGATTTCAGCATCGGGGCGCATGGTGCGCAGCTTCCAGAGGCGGAACAAGAATCCGCCGCGGCCGACACGCCATTGCCGGATCAAGGCCGGACCGGGCGACTCCAGCTTGATCAACACCATGCAAATCGCCAAGGGAATCAGGGCCAGCGCCAGGCCAAGGGCTGCGCCAGTCACGTCCCAGACGCGCTTGCCGCCGTGCCAGTAGAGGTGCTGCCCGAGCGAGGACCTGGAGGTGGGGGGAATGCTAAACATGGGCCATCCGAATCCATTGCGTCTGGCCTTCGCGGTGCGCGGCGCGGTAGACTTCGTCCACGCTGATCTGCTCCATGCAGCGTGCGCGCGGGCAGAGGTAGGCGACTCCGCGCACGCCCGCGCGGGGATCGTAGCAGGGGCCGCACCCGGCGCAGCCCTGAACAAATGCGGCACCCGGAGCGTGGATGCGGGCACCCGGGGTCGGTCCGTAGATTCCGAGCGCGGGTCGGGCCAGGGCATGCGCCAAGACCAAGGGCAGAGAATCATTGCCAATGACCAAATTGGCGCAGGCGATCGCTGCTGCGCTCTGGCGCATCGAAAGCGATCCGGCCAGCGAGCGCGACGCGCCGGCGGGAAGTGCTGCCGAGAGTGCGAGGCAAAGGTCAGCGTCGTCGCGGCCTCCGATCCAGCGCAGCGCGATGCCATTGGCCGTCGCGCGCTGCGCCAGGGCGAGGTATTGTTCGCGCGCCCAAACCCGATTGGGCATCGCCGACCAGGGATTGCGCGCGCCGCCGGGAGCGAGCACCCAGCGCGCACCGGTCGTTCCCGCCCAATGCTCCTCACCGGCGCGAAGCTCGTCGGGCTGCAAGTGCAGGCGCGGCGCTAAGGGTTGCGTGAGCGGCAGGTCGGCGGCAGCGAGGAGATCGGCGAGTTGCTGCAGGCGGTGGCTGCGGAGATCGAATCGCACCGAGCGCAACAGCCCCCAGTTGCGGGCGCCGTCACTGCCGCGTTCCCAGCCAATGATGCGTCGCCACCCTGAAGCGCGCAGCAGCAGGGCGATGCGGGTCGAGCGGTGCGGAAGCAGCACGGTGGCGTCGGCGAATTGTGCCTGCCAACGGCGAAGGGTGCGCCAGGCTGCCAGGCCGGATTCAAGCGCGCAAACACCGTCGAGATCGGGGTTGGCTTCGAGCAGTGGAGCGCAATAGGATGTCGTGACCCAGCCTACGCGACAATCGGGAATGGTTTGACGCAGCGCCCTGGCCAACGCGGTGGCGAGCAGCACATCGCCGGCAGCACCGAGCTTGACAATGACGAACTTCGGGGCCGGGCTCATGCGGCGGCGGCCTCCAGAAGAATTGGGGCTGGCCGCGCCAGGGCGACGCTGCCGGCGGTGAGCATGACGACAAGCGCCAGAACGCGCGCGTTCCAAAGCGCCTCGATGGTGAGGCAGGCGACCAACAGGCCGAGAAAGCCGGCGAGAAACGCGGCTGCACCCGGGGCTTGGGATGCGAGCGGAAGCAGGCGGCGCACGGAAGCGGCCAAGGCCAACCCCAAAAGGAGCAGGCCGATGGGACCGGTCTCGGTGAGCACGGTGAGGCCCATGTTCTGCGCTCCCTGGAAATCGCCTTGCAGCGCAGGTCGAACCGGGCCTGCGTCAATTTGCGGGACCCCCAGGTACAGCGAGCGCCCAAATCCCAGTCCCAGAAGCGGATGCGATGCGATTTGACGCAGCGCCTGCCCCATGCTGGCCAAGCGCTCCGCTGTGGCGACATCGGTATGCGCGTTGGCCGCTCGCGGGCTCGACGCCAGTTCGCCAAGGGTGGTGAACGCGGCACTGACCCTCTGCCAGCTTCGCTGCGGAAACAGCACCGCCGCGAGCAGCGTCAGCACCAGCACCTGGAGCATGACGCGGCGATGGCCGAGGAACAAGAGCACAAGAGCGCCGGTGGCAAGGGCGGCAAAGCCGGCGCGGGAATCCGACGCGAGCAGATTCGCGGCGGTAGCTGCAATGAGCACGCCGCGTCCAAGGAAGGCTCGCCACTCCCGGCCGCCCTGCTTGCAGGTCAGAAGCCACAAGAGGGCCCAGGCGCAGAGCACGCCGTACATGTTGGCGTCGTAGAAGAGGCCGGAGGCGCGAGTGCCGGCTCCGGCGTCGGCCTGCGCCAAGGGGCTGAAGGCGCTGAGCCATCCGGCGGCCTGGGCCAAACCCACGGCGTCGTTGACCACGATGCCGATGATCAACAAGCGTTCAGCAATGCGGCGCCAATCCGGATCCGGCGCGGCCAGCAGCACGCCGAAAAGCAGAAACATGCCAAGCTTCAGAAGGTGGGCCAGCAGTGTGGCTGCTTGCAGGGCTTGGATCTGTCCTCCGATCAGGGGAACCGCAAGCGTGAGCAAGCACCAGCCCAGCAACACCAGCGACCAGACGGCAAAGCCGGGCCAGGGCTTGGACCACAATCGCGCGCCCGCCATCCACGCGCCCGCGATCATCGGAAGGGCGAGCGCTGGAATGATGAAATTGGAAAGGGTAAGCCCGGCGGACCAGTGCACGAGCAGGCCAAGATTCCTTCCCGAGGGAATATCAGGAACCAGCAGCAAACAGGTCAGCACAACTGCGCGGACCCCGTTCGTGCCGAAATTCGCGCCCACGCCCATCAACGCGCAGATCGCAGCTGCCGCAAGGAACGGCCCACTGCGGCCCATGGACGCGCATGCCCCGGCCGCAAGAATGCCGGCCGCGATGGCGAAGACGGTGGGAATCCTCATGCGGCCGCCTCGATCGGAGCGGGGGTGACAAGAAGCCGGAGGCCGCGAAAGGCGTCGGTGAGCAATCCTGGGGCAAAGCAGCGGGCCAACAGCATCGAGCCCGCCACGGTGCCGAGTCCGGCGGCGAGCAAGCATGCCCAGCTTGCGAGCGTTGGCGCAGTGCCGGCCAGAATGTCTGCAGGCAGCGAGAGGCGGGTGAAAGCGGCGGCGGCAAGGCTCAACGCCGCGGCGGAAAGCGAGGGGTGGAGCGTGGCGCGCCAATGAAAGCCCGAGAATTGAGGAGCTTTTCGGCGTGCGAGCCATCCCAGCGCCGCGGCATAGCTGACGATATGGGCGCAGGCGACCCCAGGCAGTCCCCATTGCCGGCTCCCGAGAGCCGCGAGCGGAACATTGAGCGCGACCAGCAGAGCCGCGAGCGGCAACTTGGTTTCGGCGCTTTGGCGGGCGTATAGCGCAAACAAGAGGAAATAAAATGCCGCATCGAGCGGCACGCCCGCGCCGAGAATGCCAACCACGGGTGCGGTTGCCGCCAAGCTGAGCTTGTCGAAATGGCCCCAGCCGAAAATGCAGCGGGTGACAAGGCGAGCGAAGACGGCCAGACCGGCGGCCACGGGCACGACCGCCACAAGCAGCGAGCGCAGACCAACTTCGACATGGCGAAGAAAGGCGGATTCGGGGCCGACGCCAAGCCCGGCGGATTCCGAAAGGCGCGTAAAGGCCACGGCGGTGAAGGGCGCAACCGTGAGGCCGAAGGTGAACTGAACCAGGCGCTGGGCGTAGTCCAAGGCGGCAACCGAGCCGGTGCCGAGCGCGCTGGCGATGGCGCGCTCCGCCCAGGGAACGAGATTGAGCAACGCCATGGCGAGCACCATCGCACCCAGCGGTCGCCATGGGGCGGTTGTCGCTGCCGAAAGCGGCGCGCGCGGCCTGCGGGGCAGGCGCCAGGCGGCGATGGCCAACAGGCCCGCGCCGAGGCTGCTGCCGCAGGTGAGCGCAGCGGCGACCGCAAGGGCGCGCTGGGAGACGGAATCTGCCGCCGTCGCGGCGAGCACCGCCAGCACGGCAACGGCGGGGAAGCCGGCCGCCATCGGGGCCCAGTGGAACTTGCGGGCGGCATTGAGGCGGGCCGCGAGCAACGCCTGGGTGCCCAAGAAAAAGATGCTGGCACCTAGCCACGGCTCAAGCTCCAAGGCCATGTGCAACCGGGCGCCGCGCCAAGCTGGAGCGACCGCTCGCACCAACACGCTGGGCCAAAGCAGTCCGCAGAGCGTGAGCGCCGCCAGCAAGGCCAGCGCGGCGGAAACGAGGCGCCGCGCGGAAACGTCGCGCGGCCCCGCATCGGCGGGCGAAGTCCATAGCGGGGTCAGAAGCGCGGGCAAACTTTCGTTGCAGAAGGCGGCAAGCAGCGTGGGTGCGGTCCAAGCCACGACCAGCGCGTCTTTCCAGGCCGAGGTGCCGAACACGGCTGCGAGCAGCACCTCTTTGGCGGCGCTCGCCGAGCGCGCCAGCGCGGTGGCAATCCAAATGGCGCGAGGTGGGCGGGCACGGGGCATGAGGGCTAACCGGCGCGCTGGCGCAGCACCGCGACTCCTTCGGCTGCGGGTGCGGACGGAAACAGCGGAGCGATCCATCTGCGCGGCGGCGAAACGCGGTTCAGAATCAAACCTAGGCGGGCAGCGCCGAACGCTTCAA
Source organism: Terriglobales bacterium (assembly GCA_035553115.1). Lineage (GTDB taxonomy): Bacteria > Acidobacteriota > Terriglobia > Terriglobales > SCQP01 > SCQP01. Next base: position 14,114 of record DATNED010000041.1, read on the forward strand.
GCTGATCGAGCGCCCGCCGCAACTGACGCGGTTGGGTGCGCGCATCGGCTACGACCAGGGTGCAATCGGCCAAAGTAGCCCAGTGCGAGGCTTCGGCAGCCTCGAGCACGGGGCCGCCGTCAATCAGCACCATGGGATAGCGGGCACAGGCGGCGTCGAGAAGCTCTGCGCCGCGGCCCGCGGCCAATGTCAATGCCAGGCTTGGGCCAGCGTCGGCTTGGCCGGGAGCGATGGTGTCGGGAGCTCCGGGCGCACGGCCGCGCCGAAGCACTTGCTCGAGCTCGGCGGTGCCGGCCAGCAATTCGCTCAGGCCGGGCCCGCCGCCGGAATCGGCGTGGAGGGGGTTGGAATCGAGAACCAGCACCGAGCCCACGACTTGCGAGACCTCGCGCACAAGGCCCGAGATGATCGTGGTGGCGCCGGCCCCAATTCGCGCGGCGACGATCAGAAATACGGTTGCGCCGTTGCGATGCGCGGCGAGGGCAGAGGCGGCCACGGATTGGTCAGCCGATGCGGTGAAGGCAAGCAGCGGCACCCCCATTTCACCGGCTTCGGGCCAATGCAGGCGCGTGTCGGTGGCTTCGAGCAGCCAGGCCGCGGCCACGGCCAGCGCGCAGCCGAGCACGAAGCCCATGCTAAGGCTGGTGGCCAGCGTCGGGCGCAGAGCGCGCGCCGGCGGCTGCGCCGGATTGACAATCCGCAGCGGCAGATCGGGAGCGCCGGCTGCGGCGGCTGCTTGCTGGAATTGATCGAGCAGGCTGGAATAGATGGTTTGGCGGGCGCGCAGTTGGCGTTGGCCCACGTCCCATGCGCTGAGAACCGGCCCCAGCGCGGCCTGCTCCTGCGCTTGCAGCGCGAGATGTCGGCGCAGGTCCTGGACTTGCAATTCAGCCGAGGCCAGCGCGCGGTCGCGGGATTGACGGGCCTGGTCGCGCAGCGCGGCGAGGCTCGCATCCAGGCTTTCGAGTTGCTGCTTCGCTTGCTGCAGCGGGGCGGCTTGGGGGCGATAAATGGCGCTCAGCCGGCTGACCTCGGCGGCGGCGGCGGCGCGGTGCACGAGGAGATCGGCGGGCGCATCCCATCCGTCAGGAGTGGACGGCGCAGCGGCATGGACGGCGTCGCTCTGTTGCAATGCGGCAATCTCCGCGGTGCTTTCCGCGCTGGCCAGCTGCTGCCAACGCTGGCTGGCCAAGCTGGCTTGCTCGGCGGGATCGGCAAGGCCATGGCGGCGGGCAAGTTCGGTGAGCGCGGATTGCGCTTGCACGATTTGGCTGCGTGCTGAGTCTGCCTGGGACGAGAGCCAAGCGACCCGCGCCAAGTCGGCGCTGCGCTGGCGCGCTTGCGTGCGGTCCAGGAACGAGGCCAGCAGGGCGTTCAGGAAATCGGCCGCTAGCGCCGGCGTGGGCGCCTGGAACAGGAGCTGAATGACGCGGCTTTGGGGCAGCACGGAGACTTGCAATTGGCGCAGCGCTGCCTCTTCCGGCGATGGGCTGCGGCGGGCGCCGGGCAACAGCCCGGGACGCAGCACATGCAGCGGCAGCATGGCGGCCCGCCCCGGACCCAGCACGGAAAGCGCAGCCGCCACGGAATCGCGCGTCCCCAATTCCTCGGCGAGGGTTTGCAGGCCCTCGGGCGACGCATTGGTTTGAGTGGACGAAATTTGGGCAGATGTTTGCACGGCAGGAACAAGGTCCTGTCCCACGGTGGTTGCCGCGGCTTGGAACACTGGCTGCAGGCAACGGTTCGCGCCCCAGGAGGCCAAAATCGTCAGCGCGAGGACCAGGGTCATGGCGCCGCCGCGCCGGCGCAGCGCGCGGGCGCAAGCTTCGGCTGGCGCGACCACAACCCGCTGCGTGCGCCGGCTGGCGGGGTCGGCGTCGAGAGAGGCGCGCGCTGGGCGCGGAAAGAGATCGCGCTGGAACGGCGGGCGGGGCATGGGATCGGCTAGTGGAACACAATTAGGCCGCTGAGGATGGCAGCAGCGGTGCCGACGGCGGTGGCGAGGCCATGCACGACCGCTGCGTGCGTGCTGCTATGGGGAACAAAAATCAGGTCAAAGGGTTCAAGGACAGGGTCGGGTGCGCTGCCGGCAAGCACTTTCCCTGCGTCCACCCAAAGCACCGCGGAGCGCCCGCCGGGCTGGCGGCGAACAATGCGGGTCTTGCTGGGACGCCCATCGTGGGTGACGCCGCCGGCGAGGCTGAGCGCGCCCAGCAAGGTCAGGCCGGAGGCGGGCAAGTCGTAAGCGCCGGGCTTGAGGACATCGCCGCCAACCAAAATGGTGGCCGCCGGCAAAATTCTCACTACTTCGCCGCCGTGCAGTGGCATGGCCGCGCCCATGCCGGCGCGCGCCAGATCGTCCAGGCTGAGACTGGTGTCCGCTCGGCTTTCGTCGGGGCTCGAGACCACGATGCGGTCGCCAGCGCCCGGGCCGATGCCCCCCGCGGCCGCCAGCATTGCGCCCAGCTCAGGATAGGTGCGTGCCGAGTAAACGCCGGGAAGCCGCACCGCACCCAGCACGGTCACCGGCTGCGGCGCGAACTCGCGGACGTTGACGTGAACGTGGGGTGCAATCAGGTAATGGAGTGCCAAGCGCGCTTCCAGCGCCTGTTCCGCCTGTTGGGTGGAAAGGCCGGCGAGCGGCACGACGCCGGCTTGCGGCATGCTCACCGATCCGGACTGATCCAAGCGCGCGTCGGTGGCCAGCTCAGGTGCATTGAACACCGTGATCGCGACCAGATCGCCGGGCTCGAGGCGCTGCGCCGACACCGGCGGCGATTCAACCAGCGCGGGGGATTGCGCGGCCAGTGGCAACGCCACCAGCAAAAGCAGCAATATTCTGCGGAGCGGCACAGTGCCTAGCAAGCCGCAGGCGCACAGGCAGGTCAACCAACCCTGACGGGGGGGCAGCCGCCCAAATCGGTTTCAAAATGGATTTGGTCGCGCCGGCTGCGGCGTTGGCGGGCCGGAGGGAGGCTGGCGTGGTCCCAGCTTGATCACCCCGGCGGGTGGGTCGCTGGCCGGAAAGGAGTCGGCCAAAGCGTCGTCGTATCCATTTTCTTCCTCGGGGTTCGGCTCGCGACCCATGTCTTCAGCCTAGAGCAAATCCCGTGCAGGGTCTAGCAACGCCAGCCTTGCGCAGCGGCATCCGACACCGAGACCCCAAAAGGAGGTCTCATGCTCGCCACAAATGAATCCGAACGGTACATTCTGCACTTGAACTCCGCTTTGGCGATGGAGAGCGCCTTGGTGGATCACCTGGACGAGCGTGCCGATGCGGTGACGGACACGCGCGCGCGCCAGCGCATCCTGCAGCATCGCGACGAGACGCTGCAGCACCGCGCGACTGTGAAAGACATCATCGTCGAACTGAACGGCGATCCCACCTTCACCAAAGCGGTGGTGCAGTCGCCGGTCACGCCGGACTTTGTCGGGCGGGTGATGACCGGGCTTGAGAGCGAGAACGAAGACCGGCAATTGCGCGAAGACTTGGCTGATTTCGCGCTCGAGAACTATGAAGCCGCGCTCTACAGCAGCCTGGCCTTGATCGCGCGCAATTTGGGATATCCGGAGCACGTGGCCAAGTTCGAGGCGATCCGCAATCAGGAGCAGGATATGGCGGATTTCATCGAGAGCAACCAGCCTGCCATGGTGCGGCAGGCGTTTCCGCCGCTGCCGCAAGCGGCCTGACGCTTCGACGTGGTAGCCCCACTGGGACCCGCGCCAACTTCGAGTCGCCGCGCCGCCTCAGCCCGGCGTGCTAGCCTGACAGTTCATGCGCGTTGCCTTGTTCACTCGAGAGTACCCGCCCTACGTCTATGGTGGAGCGGGGGTGCACGTGGAATATCTGAGCCGCGAACTGGCCAAGCTGATGGAGGTCGAGGTTCATTGCTTTGGAGACCAAGGCTCCTCGTCGGGCGCGTTGCAGGTTATCGGGCACGAGCCCTGGAAGAAGCTCGATTCGGGCGTCAAGTTCCAGGCCGCGCTCGAGGCGATGAGCGTCAACCTCGATTCCGTGCAGAACCTCGACGACGTGGATGTGGTGCATACCCACACCTGGTACGCCGCCATGGCGGGGTTCTGGGCGAAGAAGCTCTACGGCATGCCCTTTGTGCTCACCACCCACAGCCTTGAGCCGTTGCGGGCCTGGAAGGCGGAGCAACTGGGCAGCGGGTATCAGATGAGCTCATGGATGGAAAAAACCGCAATCGAAAGCGCCGATGCCGTGATTGCGGTCTCCCACGGCACCAAAGCGGATATACTGCGCGCGTATCCATCGCTGCCGCCCAACCGCATTCACGTGATCTACAACGGCATTGACCTGGACGAATACCGCCGCGACCCTGGCACGCAGCATCTGGACGCCTTGGGCGTGGATCGCACCCTTCCGTTCGTCTTGTTCGTTGGGCGAATCACCCGGCAAAAGGGAGTCACCCACCTGGTCGAGGCGATTCATCATCTGCCCGCCGGCACCCAGGTCGTGCTCTGCGCCGGCGCGCCCGATACGCCGGAAATCGCCACCGAGATGCGGGAGAAGGTCGCGCGCTTGCAGCAGACGCACCCGCACGTGCGCTGGATCGAGAAGATGGTTTCGAAGCCCGAGGTGATCCAGCTCTACAGCCACGCCGCCGTGTTCTGCTGCCCTTCCATCTATGAGCCCTTTGGGATCATCAACTTGGAGGCCATGGCCTGCGGCACCGCCGTGGTGGCGAGCGCCACTGGCGGAATCAAGGAAGTGGTGCTGCCGGGCGAAACCGGCGAGTTGGTGCCGCTCGATCAGGATCCGGATACGAATGCGCCGCGGAAGCCGGAGCAATTCGCGCGCGACTTGGCCGCAGCCATCGCCAAGGTGCTGGCATCGCCCGCATTGCAGAAGCAATACGGCAAGGCCGGCCGTGCGCGGGTCGAGGCGACGTTCAGTTGGCAGGCCATCGCCGAGCAGACCGCGACAATGTACCGGCGCGTCGGAGCGGCGCGTGCCAAAATGATGGGCGATGCTGCTCGCCCTTGACGTCGGCAACTCCAATACCGTATTGGGCCTCTACGATGGCGAACGTTTGGCGGCATCGTGGCGGCTCAGCACCACGCGCACCCAGACGGCGGATGAGTTCGCGCTGACGCTGGGCGCATTGTTTGCCGCGCGCAGCCTGGACGCGAAGGCGGTGACGGGCGCCATCGTGGCCTCGGTGGTGCCGCCGCTCGATGCCTTGGTGCGCGAGGGTGTGCGGCGGCAGTTCGGGGTCGAAGCGCTTTTTGTGGGGCCGGGACTGAAAACCGGCATGCCGATTCACTACGAGCCCGCGGCCGACGTGGGCGCGGACCGCATCGTGAACGCGGTTGCGGGCTACGCCGCGCACGGCGGCCCGCTGATCGTGGTGGATTTCGGCACGGCCACCACCTTCGATATTGTTTCTGCCGAGGGCGAGTACCGCGGCGGCGTGATTTGCCCGGGCGTGGCCATCTCCGCCGAAGCGCTGTTCACGCGCGCGGCGCGGCTGCCCCGGGTCGAGATCCGCGCGCCGGAGAAGCTGATCGGAACCACCACGGTCGGCAGCATGCAATCCGGCTTGTTCTGGGGCTACCTCAGCATGGTGGACGGACTGATCGTCCGCCTGCGGGCCGAGCTGGGCTGCGAGGCGAAAGCGATTGCGACCGGAGGATTGGCGCCATTGCTCGCCAAGCACTCGCAGACCATTTCCGTTTGCGATGAAATGCTGACGCTGACGGGGCTGCGCCTGCTTTGGGAGCGCAACCGCGCGCGCTAGCGCGATCCGGCGCCATGCTCGATGGCGAGCAATTGCGCCTTGAGATCGAGCCGGCGCGTGCCGCTGTAGCCAGTGAGGCTGCCGTCGGCGCCGAGCACGCGGTGGCAGGGAACCACGATCGGAAGGGGATTGGCGCGGTTCGCCTGGCCCACGGCGCGGAACGCCTGCGGCTGCCGGATTGCGCGCGCAATGTCGCCGTAGCTCGCCGTCTTGCCATAGGGCACGCGCAGCAGCGCGCGCCAAACTTTCTGGCGGAAGGCGGTGGTGCCCGCCCAATCGAGCTCGAGTTCGAATTTCCTCCGCTTTCCCGCGAAATACTGATCGAGCTGTCGGCGGAGCGGTGCCGTTCGCGCCGGGTTTTCTTGCGCCTCCGGCACCTCCACCTCCCCGAACTGGATCGTGCGCACCCCGCGAGAGGAAACCACAAGCGTCAGCGGACCCACGGGCGAGTCGCAAACGGACCGATACTCTGCTGCGTGCTGCATAGGGGGATTCTAGAATAGATGCGTGCTGCTTGCGATTGGCGTTGGGTTGGCGGGGGTGAGCGCGGCGGTCCTGATCGGGCTCGCGCTGCACGCGCGGCCGGCGGCGCGGCTTCCCGCCTATGGATGGTGGGGGCTGGCCGCGATGGCAGCGCTGGAGGCCATGCTGGCGTTGCGCGTGCCCGGCGTTTCCCGGTTTTTTACCGCGCTGATTTGGACCGCCTATATCGTAGCCGCCGATGCCGCGGCATTCCGCTTGCGAGGCGATTCGCTGTTGCATCATCGCCGTGCGTTCGCCGCCGTGGCCGCGCTCTCGATACCGGCATGGACGATCTTCGAGTTGTACAACCTGCGCCTCCACAACTGGGAATACACCGGCGTGCCAGGGAATTTCTGGGTCTTTGCCCTGGGCGCGGCCTGGGCATTCGCGACCATTCTGCCCGCCATCTTCGAGACTGCCGCCGTTCTCTATCACTCCTGGGCGCGGGCTTTGCGGTGGCCGCGACGGGCCATACCAGCATGGCTGTCGCTTCTGGCCGGCATCGCTACTCTCGCCGCGCCATTGCTGGCGCCGCGGCATTGGGCACCGTATCTGTTCGCACCGGTTTGGATCGGCGCGGCGCTCCTGCTGGATCCCGTCAATCGGCATTTCGGATGGCCATCGCTTCTCGCCGATCTGGAATCCGGCGCGGCAGGGCGTCTGGTCGCGCTGCTAGCCAGCGGCGCGATCTGCGGATTTTTCTGGGAATTCTGGAATTATTGGGCCGGCGCGCGCTGGGTGTATATCTTCCCCATCCTGCATCGCTACCGAGTTTTCGCGATGCCGGCGCCCGGGTTCCTGGGCTTCCCGCCCTTCGCGCTCGAGTGTTTTGCCCTCTATATCTTCTTGGCGCACGTGCTGTTGCCACCGGAATGGCGTGCGCGCCTGTGGTAGGCTGAGCCAGGGTCGCTGCGGAGGTCCATTGCCCACACGTGCGGACGTGAAATGGTCGCAATTCAAGGTCGGCATCACCGTGGCGATTGCGGTGGCCATCCTGGTGGTGGTCATCTTCGCCACCACGGGACAAACCTCGTGGTTCACGCCTCGGATCACAATCTACACCTATGTGCCCGACGCTGGCGGCATGCTGCCTGGGGCCAACGTGAACCTCGAAGGCGTCGTGATCGGGAATGTGACTGCGATTCACTTGGCGGAGCATCCACCGCAGCCGACCAAGCCGGTCGAGGTGACGATGAGCGTTGCCAAGGGCCACGAGCGCTGGCTGAGGACAGACTCGAAGGTGGTTCTGGGGACCGCCGGACCGCTGGGGCAGACGTTGGTCAATATCAGTTCGGGAACGTTGGCGTCGCCGCCGGCGTCGAATGGCACGGTCCTGCCGGGAGAGGAATCGACCGGCATCAATGAATTGCTGGTTTCCAGCCATGATGTGGTGACCAACGCCAATTTGCTGCTGCAGCGCATGAGCGCATTGATGGACGAAATCCAACAGGGCAAAGGCTCGATTGGCGCGCTCATCTCTTCGCGAGAGCTGTACGACCGCATGGACGCGGTGGTCGGCAATTTGCAGACCCTGACCGCGAGCTTGAATCAAGGCCGGGGGACCGTCGGCAAGCTGCTCACGGACGACACCATGTATCGGAAGCTCGATACCGCCCTCGACAACTTCAACAGCCTGCTGGCCTCCGCGCAGCATGGCAACGGCACGGCGGCCAAGCTGATCAATGATCCCGCGCTGTACAACAACGCAAACCAGCTGATGACCAACCTGCACCAGACGATCGCCGCGCTGAATCTGGGCCAGGGAGCGCTGGGCGCGTTGCTGACCAACTCGCCCACCAGCGACAAGCTGAAGGATGCTCTTGCCAAACTGGATGCGGTGCTGGCGGATATTGAATCGGGACAGGGATCGGCGTCGAAGCTCCTGCACGATCCGCAGCTTTACAATAATCTCAACAGCCTGAGCGCCGAGACGCGATCGCTGATGCAGGCGATTCGAACCAATCCAAAGAAGTATTTGACCATTCATCTCGACATTTTCTGATTGCGGTCCGAGCGATAAGCATGAGGGTGCTGGTAATCGAAGACGAGCCGCGGCTGGCGGCGAACGTGGCGCAGGCATTGCGCGAGGGCGCGGGCTATGCTGTGGACGTGGCGCCCGATGGCGAGCAGGCGCAGTTCTATCTGCAGGCCGGAGAAGCGCAATCCTATGACCTGGTGCTGCTGGATCTCATGCTGCCACGCGCGGGAGGACTGGAAGTGCTGCGCCAGCATCGCGCCGCGGGCGGGTGCACGCCCGTGCTGGTGCTGAGCGCGCGGGATGAAAAGGAATCGGTGATCGAGCTGCTCAATGCCGGCGCCGACGATTATGTGTCCAAGCCGTTTGATTTGGGCGAGCTGCTGGCGCGCGCCAAAGCATTGATTCGGAGGGGGAAAGGGCAAGGCTCGCCGGTGCTCCAGGTGGAGGATTTGGAGGTGCGGACAGTCGAGCGCAGCGCCCGCCGCGGCGGAAGGCTGCTGGCGCTTGCGCCCATGGAATACCGCGTACTCGAGTACTTGGCGCATCGGCCGGGCGCGGTGGTCTCGAAAACCGAGTTGCTCGAGCACCTCTACGATTTCAACTGGGAAAAATTCAGCAACGTGATCGAGGTGTACATTTCCGGATTGCGGCGCAAGCTGGATGAGCCTTTTCCGACCAAGCTGATCCATACGCTGCGAGGTCAGGGCTACGTGCTCCGCGGCGCCGAGGCGCTGCCGCGATGAAGCCGCGCCGGTCGCTCCGCTTCCGGCTGCTGGCGGGCGTGCTGGCCTCGCAGCTCGTGCTGGCGGCGGGGCTGGTGTGGGCGGGCATCGTCTTCACCCGTCGCCAACTGGAGCGCGCTTTCGATGCCGGCTTGCAGGGGCGGCTCACCAGCATCGCTGCGCTGGTGCGATACCCGGAGTCCGGCGGCGGGCTGCTGTTCGATGCCTCACTGCTGCCGCCGCCGCGCCGGCGGCACCCGGCGATGTACCAAGTTCGCAGCCAATCGGGGGCGGTGATTGCGAACACCTTTGCTCCCGAGATTGCGCTGCCGCCCCTCACTTCGCGGACGCGGGAACCCTATTGGGATTTCAAGGTTCACGGCGCCTCCTATCGGGGAATCCGCGAGTCCGGTCTTCCCGTCATGGATGCCGAAGAGCCCGGCGTTGCCCCTGCCGCCAAACTCGACGTGTACTATGCTGCGTCCACCCAGGACGAGCACGAAGAGGTCATGGCCGCCGGCGCCGCCATCGGTGCGACCAGCCTGGGTTTGCTGCTTGCCACGCTGCTGCTCGCCGGCTGGATCATGCGGCGCGAGCTCGCGCCCCTGCGCACGCTCGCCACCGACGCGGCAGCGATTTCGCCGCGGAATTGGCGCTTGGAGGCGGCGCCGGCCCAAGCGCAAAGCTCCGAATTGCTGGCCTTGACCGAGGCGCTGCAGCGCATGCTCGGGCGGCTGCACGAGTCCCACCAGCAGCAGCGGGCCTTCCTCGCCAATGCCGCGCACCATCTCAAAACCCCGGTGGCGGTGGTCAAGTCCACGCTGCAAGGGCTGCTGCAACGTCCGCGCGAGGCGGCCGAGTACATCACCGGAGCGCGCGCCGCGCTGCAGGATGTCGAGCGCCTGGAGCAGCTTCTGCAGCGGATGCTTCGTTTGGCCCGGCTGGAGCAGGCCATCGAGAACGAATCCTCTGTGAAGCCGCTGGCGGAGCTGGAAGCGAGCTGCCGCGCCGCGATCGAGCACGTGCAGCCGCTGGCGCGCGCGCGGAATGTGTCCCTGCGCGGAAATGGACTCGGCGCCGGCTACGCCCTGCGAGCCGATGCCGACGACCTCGAGCTGGTTTGGGTGAACCTGCTGGAGAACGCGGTGCTGTACTCCCCCGCTGGAGGCGCGGTCGAGATCGCATGCGAGGGTGCCGGTGCCGGCGTGCAGGTCACCGTCCGCGACCAGGGTCCGGGCATTCCCCCCGATGAGGCGCCGTTCGTATTCGAGCGCTTCCGGCGCGGCAGCGCCAGCCCGGCGGGCGGGTTCGGCTTGGGTTTGGCGATCGCGCGAGCGATTGTTCAGGCCTACGGCGGCGCGATCGCAGTCGTGCCGCAGGCAGCGCCGGGGGCCACGTTGCGTGTGGTGCTGCCGCTCGCCACCGCGGGGTGAAGTGGACAGCCCCTCCGAACAGTGATATAGCTGAAAGCGAACCGCGAGGAGGTTGCCATGGCAATTGGCAATGTGTCCCTTCTTACCGGGCTGGTGATCGCCTGGGCGTCCGTCACCTCGATTCTCATCCTGCTGCTGATTTACCGCGGCACGGTGAGCATGCACCAGGAGGATCAACTTTTCCTCTCCGCCTCGGCGCGCGGCTTCGAGGCGGAATCCACCGCGGCCACCGCCAAAATCGCCAAGGTCCGCCCCTACCTTTGGGGCAGCGTGGTGCTTTCGGCGGTGTTAGGGCTCGCGGCGCTTGGGCTTTGGCTGACTCAAGCCGCGAAGAACTTCTAGCAGGCCGCGGGGGTCGCGCCGGTCAATTTGAACGGCCAATGGCGGAGTTTTGAACGGTGCGACTGCGGGCGGGCATGCACGGCGGGTCGGCGCTGTCTATACTCGAGTTGAAAGTGGTCCCGTCACTGCACCATTGATGCGGGACGCCGTTCGGTGCAGTCGCGCCTTCCTGTGAAGACGATAATCTCACTGCTTTCCCTCTGCTGCATTCTCGCCGCAACCGCCAGCGGCCAGGCGAGCCCGGGTTCAGCACACTTTGCGGTTGTTTCAATCAAGCCCGACGCCCCCGGTTCCCGCCCGCATGTAATCCGAGTGGGGGCGCCAGCGCCTGGCCCCGTGTTCCCGGGGGGCAAATACATTGATCGCCGCACCGTACTCTGGACGCTGATCGAATTTGCGTATCCGGGAGTGATTCCGAGGCAAACGCTGCTGGGCCTGCCGGCATGGGCCTTCGGCCCTGATCAGTTCGATTTCGAGGCGCAGGCGGCGGCCGGAACGGAACCGAGCCGTGAGCAGATGCGACAAATGATGCGCGCCGCCCTGGCGAAGCGATTCAAGCTCCAGTTCGCCAACAAGACGCAGGTGATGCCGGTTTATTTTCTCAAGGTCGCGGCAGGCGGCGTGCGAAACATGCACCCGGCAGGCCCGGGCGAAATAGGCACGCCGGTGGCGCTGATGATCATGCCGAACCAAGTGGGCATCGCCGCCCGCGGCGTGTCGCTGAGCGCACTGGGCGATGCGCTTGCTCCTCTACTGCTGGGCCGTCCGGTGATGGACCATACTGGCCTGGCCGGCAGCTACGACATCAATCTGCCCCTCAGGTCCGAAAGCTTGCCGCGTCCAGGCGCAGCCGCGGACAGAAAGGGCGCCGCTTTGAGAGCGTTGGGCCAGCTTGGCTTGACGCTCGTTGCAGGCACTGCGCCCGTTTCCGTCATGGTGGTCCACCACGTCGAGCATCCCACCCTGAACTAATGACGGCGAAGGTCCTAACTGCCGGCGGCTTCGGCTTCGCGGGCGACGGTGACCTTGAGCTCGGCGATCACGCCTTTGAACAGATGCACCGGCACCTGGAACGTGCCCAGCGCCTTGATGGGGTCGGGTAGCTCGATCTGCCGGCGCTCGACTTCGTAGCCGCGCTCGGCGAGGGCGTGGTGCACATCCATCGAAGTGACCGAGCCGAACAGGGCGTCGTGCTCGCCGGCGCGGCGCTGGAATTCGAGCGTCACGGTCGCGAGCTGGCCGGCAAGGGCCAAGGCGGCCTCGCGGTCGCGGGCTTCTTTGCGGTTGGCGGCGGCGCGCATCTGCTCGATGTTGCGCAGGTTGGCCGCCGTCGCGGCAATCGCCTTGCGCTGGGGCAGCAGGAAATTGCGCCCGTAGCCGTCGGCGACCTTGACAACGTCGCCTTTGCGGCCGAGCTTGTGGACATCTTCCTTGAGGATAATTTCCATGGCGGAATCTCCGGCTAGATCTCGGCTGCGAAGGGCAGCAGCGCGATCTGGCGCGCCTGCTTGATGGCGCGGGTAAGGCGACGTTGATGCTGGGTGCAGGTGCCGCTGATGCGGCGGGGAACGATCTTGCCGCGCTCGGCGACAAATTGCTGCAGCATGCGGTAGTCCTTGTAGTCGATCTTGTCAATCCGCTCGACGCAGAACTTGCATACCTTGCGGCGGCGCAGAAATGGCTTCTTGGGTCCGCCTTGGGGGCGGCCGGAGGGCGGACCGGAGGGGCGTTTCATATCACTCATGGCGATGTTCCTCGGCAGGGTTGGCGGATTCGTGGCGGGCGGCGAGTTCGGCCTCGGGGGAGACCGCCTCGGGCGCGGAAGCCGGCGCGGGGCGGCGCTTCAGGCGCTCCTCGCGGTGGCGGCGGACCTTGTCCAGGCGCTTGTCGAGCTCGTCGGTGCGCACCGCCAGAAACTTGATCACCGGCTCGCTGATGCGCAGCCGGCGCTGCAGTTCGCCGATGGGCTCGGCCCCCGCTTCCATGTCGAAGAGCACATAGTTGCCCTCGCGGAAGCCGCGCACGCGGTAGGCCAGGCGGCGGCGCCCGAGGCGCTCGACCTTGCGGAAGGCGATGCCGGTCGAGGTGGCGCCGGATTCGAGGCCGGCGACCAGCTTGTCGGCCTCCTCGTCCACCAGGTCGGGGCGCAGGATGAATAGTACTTCGTAGGTGCGGTTCATATTCTTCGTTGCCTCAATCGGTCTTGTCCATCGTGCTCGGGGCTGGCGGCGCGGCGTTGTGCTTGCTCATGGCTTTGGCCATCCCTTCGCTCAAAATCATCTCGACCGCGTCGGCGGCGGCGACGGCCACCGCGGCGGCCTCGGCCTGCTGGCTTTTGCCCCAGCGGCCGAGCACGAACTCCACCCGGTCCGCAACCGGATGCGGAGGGCCAATGCCCAACCGCAGCCGCGCAAACTCGGTTGTGCCCAAGCTGGACACGATCGAGCGCAGGCCGTTGTGGCTGCCTGCCGAGCCCCGCTCCCGCAGTCGGAAGGTTCCGAACGGAAGATCGAGCTCGTCGCACATCACCAGCCACCCCGCAACTGCCTGCTTGCGCAGCAGCTCGGCGATGGCCACGCCGCTGAGGTTCATGTAGGTCAGCGGCTCCGCCAGCCAAATGCTCCGGCCGGCGAGTTGTCCGCGTCCGGTGCGCGACTGGCACTCGAAGGTGCGCAGCCGGATGCCGGCGCGGCGGGCGATCTCCTCGACCGCCAGAAAACCGAAATTGTGCGGCGTCCAGTCGTATTCCGGCCCAGGATTTCCGAGCCCCACCACCAGCCACGGCGCTCGATCCTGAGATGCCGGCATGGCCGCCTATTTTTTCTTCTCCTTCTCCTTGTCTTTCTTGTCGTCCTTCTTCTCTTCCTTCTTGTCCTTGTCGGCAGCGCCCTCTTCGGTTTCGGCCTTGCCCTTCTTAATGACTTCGGGCTCGGTCGCGGCCGGCACGGCCTCCGCGGCAGGCGTCTCGACCACTTCCTTCACCGCCACCACGTGGGCGACAACACGGTCGGGATCGGTGAGCACGCGGCGGTCGCCGTCGAGTCGGAAGTCGCCCACGCGGAAGTTCTGGCCGAGCGAGAGCTCGGTCACATCCACCACCAGATGCTCGGGGATGTCGCTGGGCAGGCATTCGATCTCGATTTCGCGCGTCACCACCTCGAGGATGCCGCCCTGCAGCTTGACGCCGGCGGCCTCGCCCTGGGTGTGCACCGGAACCCGGACGCGGATGCGCTGATCGAGCGCAATGCGCTTGAGGTCCACATGAAGCAGGCGGCCCTGGAGGGGCTCGCGCTGCCAATCCACCAGCATCGCCGCCGTGGTCTCGCCGCCGGCGACGGTGAGATGGAAAATGGTGTTGTGGCCGGCGTCGGAGTGAAGAATGGCGGAGACGTGCTTCGGGTCCACGCTCAAGCTGAGCGGCTCCTTGCGCGCGCCGTAGAGGGTGGCGGGAATGCGGCCGGAACGGCGAAGCTCGCGGGCGCCGCCCTTGCCGCGCGGGGCGCGGTGGTCGGCGGCGAGAGAAATCTGGATAGCCATAGAATGTGCTCGCTGGCGTCAGACAAACAGCAGGCTGACGGAAGTTTCCTCGTGGATGGAGCGGATCGCGGCGGCCATGAGGCCGGCGATGCTCAGGACTTGCATGCGCGCCCGCACCAAGGCGGCGGGCGCGACCGGAATCGAATTGGTGACCACGACGTGCTCGATCGGGCTCTGCTCGATGCGGGCCACGGCGGGGCCGCTGAGAACGGCATGCGAGGCGCAGGCCAGCACGCGGCGTGCGCCGTTCTGCACCATGGCCTCGGCGGTCTTCACCAGCGTGCCGGCGGTGTCCACGATGTCGTCGAGGATGACTGCCGTGCGCCCCTCCACATCGCCGATGACGTGCATCACTTCGCTGACGTCCATGGCGACGCGGCGCTTGTCCACGATCGCGAGCGCGGCATCGAGCTTCTTGGCGAAGAAGCGGGCGCGCTCGACGCCGCCGGCGTCGGGGGAGACGATGGTCAAGTCGGGAAGCTGCATGCGGCGGAAGCAATCCACCAGCACCGGCGAGGCGAACAAGTGATCCACCGGGATATTGAAGAAGCCCTGAATCTGGGGCGCGTGCAGGTCCATGAGCAAGGCCCGATGGGCGCCGGCGGTGGTGAGCAGGTCGGCGACCAGCTTGGATGAGATCGGCACCCGGGGCTTGTCCTTGCGGTCTTGCCGGGCATAGCCGAAGTAGGGCACCACGGCGGTGATGCGCCGCGCCGAGGCGCGCTTGAGCGCGTCAATCATCAGCAGCAATTCCATCAAATGGATGTCCACCGGATCGCAGGTCGGCTGGATGACGAAGACATCGGCGCCGCGGACGTTTTCGAGGATTTGAACGTAATTCTCGCCGTCGCTGAAGCGGGTCAGGCGGCACTGGCCGGGCTGAATGCCGAGATGCTGGCAAATTTCGCCGGTGAGCGCCGGGTTCGCCGTTCCGCTGAAGACCTTGAGCTTGTCATCCAAGCGGCTCTTGCGCGGCGCGCGCGCGGACTGCGGCAGGTCGTTCTCGGCTGCGGCACGCCCGCGCTCGGGCTTTTCCAGTTTGATCGGGCCTGTGGCCATGTCTGTGCGCTCGGATGCGACTGGCTGGGGCGTTAGGATTCGAACCTAAATACCATGCTCCAAAGGCATGTGTCCTGCCATTGGACGACGCCCCATCAACTCCTGCCTGCTACTCATGCCTGCAGATTTCGTTGCACTTCGGCGCGGCTCACAAGGCGTGCCCGCCAGCTCGGGTATCGCTCCCGAAGCTGCGGCCACGCTTGCGCGGCGGCGTTCGCCTGCCGAAACAGGCCGAACTGCGCCGCGCCGCTGCCGGTCAAACTGACCCATGCGGCGGAAGCCCGCCAAAGCTGTTGGTGGATGCGCGGAAAATCCGGGGAAAGAGAGAACACTCCCGCTTGGAAGTCGTTCTCGATTCCGGCATGGACTTTCGGGGCTCGGGTACTACATCGAGTCCCGCGGTTCCGCGCAACCTTGAAAGGGCGACGGAACGCCGGCAGCACCTGATCAACCAGGCTGCAGAACTCCATGATTGTAGCGGACGCGGCGGCTGAGGTCAAATTGCCCGGATGGTCGCGGTCCCAGGCGGCAAAGGCGGCCGGAGTCGAGACTTGGGCATGCAGCGGCATGGCCAGCAGGCAGGGCCAGGGGGCGAGATCGGCCAGCGGATACACCTCGTCGCCCCGACCCAGCCCCAGCACCGTTCCCCCGACCAACAGCGCCGGCACATCGGCGCCGAGCTGGCGCGCCAAGGCATGGACCGCGACCGGGGCGGGCTTGCGCGGCGCGGCATCGGCCAGCAGGCGCAGCACCGCGGCGGCATCGGCCGAGCCGCCCCCCAGGCCGGCGCGCAGCGGAATCTGCTTGTCGAGCCGAACCGCGATTTGGCCCGGGAGCCGCCAGGCATCGCGCGCGGCTTCGGCGGCGCGGAGCGCCAGGTTCGCGGATTCGGCGGGCAGGCCGGCCGTGAGTCCGGTGGCCTCGAGGCGCAGCCCGCTGCCGTGGGCCAGGGTGATCTCGATGGTGTCGGCCAGGGAAATGGTCTGAAACACGGTGCGCAGCTCATGAAAGCCGTCGGGGCGTCGGCCGACGATCTTGAGGCCGAGATTGATCTTGGCGAAGGCGCGGGCGCGCAGACGACGAGGCATAGGGGAATAGGAATACCGCAAACGCGGCAAAAACAGCAACTCCAATGGTTGGCGCGGGCCCAGCGCGGCTACCCGGCCACGGCTGTAACTGCGCCGGGCCGGTACCCGGCCACGGCTGTAACTGCGCCGGGCCGGTACGCCGCGCGCCCGGCTTATGCGGCCGCGCCGCTGGAGAAGCGCGGGCGGCCTGCTCGCGCCGGTTTGGGGGCCCGTGGCCCCAAACCGGCGCTGCGCTTCGCCGGGTCCGCGCCTGCGTTGTTTCCCGGAGGCGTGAAAGCGCCACTGGCGCTTTCAAACGTTCCGAATTTCGCAGCCCCTCGCGCCGATTTTGCCCACGGGGCAATGCGGCGCGACCCCGGCGATCGGAAGATTTGCTAGAGTGAGGGGCTGGCCATGCTCAAGTTCCGCGACGTGGATTTTCTGCAGATCGGCCCTTCGCTCAGCGAGAACGAGCGGCTGGTGCGCGACAGCGCGCGACGCTGGGTCGAGGAACGCATCATTCCCATCATCGAGACTTGCGCGCGCGAGGGGCGGTTCCCGCGCGAGCTGGTGCCGGAGATGGCGGCGATGGGGTTTTTCGGCGCCACCATGCCCGATTACGGCGGCGCCGGGCTGAGCCAGGTCGAGTACGGACTGATCATGCAGGAGCTGGAGCGCGGTGACAGCGGCATCCGCAGCTTCGTCAGCGTGCACAGCTCGCTGGTGATGTATCCCATCCACACCTTCGGCAGCGCGGAGCAGAAGCAACGCTGGCTGCCGGCGATGCAGAAAGGCGAAGCCATCGGCTGCTTCGGGCTGACCGAGCCGGACTTCGGCTCGAATCCCAGCGGCATGCGCACGCGTGCCCGCAAGGTCGGCAATGAATACGTGCTGAACGGCGAGAAGATGTGGATCACCTCCGGCTCGCTCGCGCAGCTTGCGCTGATCTGGGCGAAAGACGATGGCGACCGCATTCGGGGCTTCTTGGTGGAAACCGACCGTCCCGGCTTCCGCGCCGAGGACATCCACGGAAAGTATTCGCTGCGGGCTTCCGTGACCTCGAGCCTGGCCTTGAACGACGTCCGCATTCCGGCGACGAACCTGCTCCCCGGCACCGACGGACTCAAAAGCGCGCTGCAGTGCTTGAACCAAGCCCGATACGGCATCGGCTGGGGCGTAGTCGGGGCGGCAATGCAGTGCTACGACACCGCGCTGCAATATGCCGGCTTCCGCAAGCAGTTCAAGGAGCGCCCCATCGCCGGCCACCAGATCGTGCAGGAGAAATTGGTCGAGATGGTGAGCCGCATCAGCCAGGCGCAGTTGCTGGCGCTGCATGTCGGCCGGCTGAAGGACCAAGGCCTGGCCACGGGACCGCAGATTTCGCTGCTGAAGCGCAACAACGTGGCGATGGCGCTGGAGTGCGCGCGCACGGCGCGCGACATTCTGGGCGCCAACGGCATCGCCGACGAATATCCCGTTTTCCGCCATATGGCCAATCTGGAGTCGGTG
>DATNED010000042.1:0-40899 GCA_035553115.1 Terriglobales bacterium
GGCATCCGCAACGGAGTTCCGCTGCTCCCGCGCCGGCGCGGCGCAACCCGCATTACCAGCGCGTTGGTGCGGCGGCTGGACGAGAGTCTGCCCTAATGCGGTTTCTATTGGACGTGAATGTCCTGATCGCGCTGCTGGACCCGGCGCATGTGCAGCACGAGGATGCCCATGCCTGGTTCGGGCGCGAAGCGAAATCCTGCTGGGCTTCGTGCCCCATGACCCAGAACGGGGTTCTGCGGATCATGGGCCACGCGCAATACCCGGGAGCGCAAGGCGGCCCGGCCGCGATTGCGCCGTTGCTGGCCCGGATGACGGAAATGCCCGGACACGAGTTTTTTCCTGATGATGTGTCGCTGCTCGACGCGGCCAAGGTGGACGCCCGCCGCCTGTTGCGTTCGTCCCGTGTGACCGACCTCTACCTGCTCGCGCTGGCAGTGGCGCATCACGGGTGTTTGGCCACCTTGGATGCCCGCCTCGACGCCGACGGGGTGCGCGGCGGCGCGGCTGGGCTGCACCGCATCGCGCCTCAGCGGAAGGGGTGAAAGCGCCAGTGGCGCGTTCACGCCCCCGGGAAGCAACGCAGGCGCGGCCCCGGCGAAGCGCAGCGCCGGCCCGTGTCAGCGCGGGCGCGGCGGGACCAAGCGGGCGGCGGCGGGGTTGAGCCGTGGGTCGGGCTCGGGCGCGCCGTAGGAGAGGCGCGCTGGGACGACGCCGGCCCAGACCGGAAGATCGTAATCCTCTTCTTCGTCCTTGGGCGGGCCGGTGCGGATTTTCGCGCTGGCTTCGGCCAGGGGGAGTTCAAGCACGACGGTGCCCTTCAATTCCTGCGGCGTGGGCAGCCGCGCCTCGTTCCAGCGCCCGGGCACGATGTGGTTGGTGATGACCTCAAGCGCGGCGAGTTTTTCCGTGTCTGCTTCGATCGCGCGGGCGCGGCCGAAAATCACGACCGAGCGGTAATTCATCGAGTGATGAAACACCGAGCGCGCCAGCACGACACCATCGAGATGGGTCACGGTGCAGCACATCTCGACATTGCCTGGCGCGGGACCCCGCGTGGCTTCGCCACGCGACCCGCTTAGCGCTCGGCCGGGCTGGGGGCCCGCGTGCCCCAGCCCGGTCGAATCGCCGCCATCTTTTAATCGCCGCAGCATGGCGCTCGCCGAGGAGCCATGGATCAGCAGGTGGTCGCCGCGGCGTCCATAGCCGGTGGGCAGCGCCACCGGATGCCCGGCGTCGGCGACGAAGGCGACGTGGCAGAGATACCCGGCGTCAAGAATCGCATGCACGGTCTCGCGGTCGTAGGCCCCGCGCAGCGGCAGCCGCCGGACTTGGGTGCGCGGCGAGGGTGGCGGGGCAGGCATGGTTCTTTACCGCTTTTACTGTAAGAGGTTCTTGACCTGTTCGAGCAGCGCGCTAGGCGCGAAGGGCTTGCGCAGATACGCGAATCCGGGCTGATCCTGCATGTCGGCCACCGCCGCCGGATCGCTGTACCCCGAGATCAGCAGAATCTTGATGCCCGGATGCATCGCGCCAATTTGCTTGGCGAGCTCGAGGCCGGTCATGGCCGGCATGGCCACGTCGCTCACCAGCAGATCTATTTTTTCAGTGCGTGCGCGGGCTTTTTCCAGCGCCTGCGCGCCGTTCGACGCGTCCAGCACTTCGTAGCCCGCGCGGCGGAGAATCTCGTTGACGAGACGCCGGACGACCTCTTCATCCTCCGCCAGAAGTATAGTGGCCGTAGGCATCAGAGGCTATTTTGCACTATTTTGTCTTAGGCACCGGCACCGGGGCGATGGCTGGCCACTTGGGCTTGGCCTTCGCCGCTGCGGCTTCCGCAGGCAAGTCCTTGGCCAAGAACTTGTTCAGGGCCGCAACCGACGCGGCAGCGTCCTCATGCGCCCAGCCGAGCTGGCGAAGTTGGGCGGCCGAGGGCATGCCCTCGTAGCCATCCATGCCGCGCTCGGCGGCGGCCGCGGTGGTGATCGCCCGGTTTAATTCCCCGTTCACCTCAGCCAGTGCGCGGCTTGCCTGCTGCACGCCCTCGGGCGATTGATCGAGCGCGGTCAGGTATGCCCGCAGGGCATCGAGTTGCTTCTGCGCCGCAGCTTCGGCCTGCCGCGCCGGCTCGAGCGCCTGTTCGAGGCGGTAGGCCTCCATCACCTTGGCTTCGCGCTCGGGTTGCGCGGCGGGGGAGATCGGGCTTTCGGGGTCGGAGGTGACAACGACATTCGTCGTCAGCGCGGGCTGCCCTGCGATTTCGACCGACACCGCATAGGTTCCCGGCGGCGCCCAGGGTCCGCTGGCGCCGCCGCGGCCGCCGCCGCCCCCGAAGCCACCAGTTGGAGCCGTCGAGGCCGGGCCGTAATGCAAATCCCACATCGCCTGGTTGAGGCCGGCGTGGATCGGCGTGTTGAAGTGACGCACTGCGTTCGTGCCGGATTTCACCGTCACCGTGGCCTCGCGGGCAGAGGCCTCGGGCAAATAGAAATCGAGCGCCGCGCCCTGCGGTGGGTTGGGCGCGAAGAACTCGCCTACGCCGAACCACGCCTGCGGCGAATAGATGGTTGTGCGGTGCGCCGGCGCGGGCAGGAACAGCTGCGGAGCAGCCGCAGGCGCCGCGCGGCCCATGCCCAGCAATGGCGCGGTGTCGTCCAGCACCCAAATGCCGCGCCCATGCGTGCCCAGCACCAGCGCCAGGCCGCCATCGGCGTAGACCAAATCGTAGACCGGCACCGGCGGAAGATTGGTGTTCAACGAGGTCCAGTGCCCGCCCCGATCCCACGAGGCATAGAGGCCTGCTTCGGTTGCCGCCACCAGGAAGTTGGCGTCGCTCGGATTCTCGCGCACGCGGTGCACGCTGGTCGGCAGGCCATCGGAAATCGGCTTCCAGGTCTGGCCGAAGTCCTCGCTCACAAAGACGTAGGCGCGGTAGTCGTCATTGAAGTGGCCGTCAAAGCTGGCATAGACGCGGCCGGCGACGTAGCGCGAGGCCACGATGCCGCTGACGTTGGTCATCGCCGGCAGCCCGGCGACTGCGAGCTTTGACCAGTGCCCGCCGCCGTCCCGGGTCCCCTCGATCGTGCCGTCATCGGCGCCGGTATACAGCACCTTGGCGTCGAGCGGCGACTCGGCGATCACCGTCAACGCGCTGAAGTTGTCCTGGCCGTCGTTTTTCGAGAGCGCTCGCGCCGGAATCGGCGCCCCCATCATCTCCAATTTGTCGCGATCCACATGGCCGGTGAGGTCGGGCGAAATTGCGGTCCAGCTTGCGCCTTGGTCTTCGGAGCGGAACAACACGTTGGCGCCGGTATAGATCACCTTGGCATCGGCATGGGAGACGATGAGCGGCGCGGTCCAGTACCAGCGGTAGCCTCCTGCGCCCCGTCCGGCCCCGGGCGCAGGCTGGGTCTCCGACAGCACCGGGCCGATGTTCTGGCGCTGAAAATTCGGCAGCGTCAAACGATTGGTGGAACCGTTCTGCGAGCTGACCAGCAAGGTGGAATCGTCGCCATCGAAGACCGCCTGCATGCCGTCCCCTCCGCCGATGTTGAAAGCGTCGCGGTTCGAAAGGCCGTAGCTGAGCCGGGTGGCGGTCGGCGTGCACCAGTTGCCGTTGTCTTGCAGCCCTCCGCAAACCAGCATCGGCGAGGCGTGGTTGACCGAGATGTCGTAGAACTGTCCGATCGGCAGATTGTCGCGGAACAGCCAGGTCAATCCGCGGTCCATCGAGATCGAGACCCCGCCATCGCCGCCGACCAGGAGATGGTTCGGATCGGCGGGATCAATCCAGAGGGCGTGGTCCTCGCCGTGCACTTGGCTGAAGACATCGCGGAAGTTGCGGCCGGCGTCATCGGAAATGTAGAAGCCGCGCTCGGAGCCCATGATATAGACCCGGTCCGGGTCGCGCGGGTCCACGTAGATGCGGCTGTAGTAGCTGGGCCGTGGGTTGAGGCCCGACATGTGCTCCCATGTCTGCCCTTCGTCGGTCGAGCGGAAGACGCCGCCTTTGAGCGCCGGCGCCGGCCCTCCTCGTCCGCCCCGGCCGCCGCCCGCCGGATCGGCCTCGATGATGGCGTACACAATGCGCGGATCGCCCGGAAACACCGCCACGCCGATCCGGCCTTTGTCGCCCGCCGGCAGACCATGGCTCAGCTCCGTCCAGGTTGCGCCGCCATCGCTGGAACGATAGAGTCCGCTCCCCGGCCCGCCGCCGTTGAAGCCCCAGCCGCGGCGCTGGCGCTGGTACATGGCGGCGAAGATGAGGTTCGGGTTCGCCGGGCTCATCGCCAAGTCCGTGGCGCCCGTATTCTCGTTGACCTTGAGCACCTGCACCCAGTGCGCGCCGCCGTCGATGGTCTTGTAGACCCCGCGCTCGGAGTTCGATCCCCAAAGGTGGCCGAGCGCGGCCACGTAGACGGTGTTGGCATCGTGCGGATCAATGAGGATCTTGGCGATGTGGCGCGAGTCGGCCAATCCCATGGCATGCCAAGTTGCGCCGCCGTCGAGCGATTTGTATATTCCGTTTCCCCACGACGAGCTCTGTCGGTTGTCCACTTCGCCCGTGCCCACCCAGAGGATCGAGGGGTTCGACGGCGCCACCGCCACCGCGCCGATGGACAGCATTGCGCCGTCGGCGTGATCGAACACCGGCGTCCAGGAAACGCCTGCGTTCGCGCTCTTGAACACCCCGCCCGACGCCGTGCCCACGTACATCACTTCAGGTTCGCCGGGCACCTCGGCGACGGCGAAGTCGGCGATGCGACCTCCGGTCGTCGCGGGTCCAATGCTGCGCCAGCTCAATCCCTCGAGGGCGGAAGCCGGAATCGTTTGCGCGGCCAAAAATGGGGTGAACGCCGCCAGCAGTGCAAGCGTGCAAAGTCGCATGGTTGCCAGTCTACGGCCTCGGCACGGATTTGGGAATGGCTCAGCGGAACGCGCGGCGGGCTCGCGCCAACTTTAGCGCCCCGGGCTGTACCGCAGTTCCGAGCCCGGCGAGTGCGCGTTCCAGAGGTCGAACCGGAACTTCACCTGGATCGAGGCCTGCCCTTGCCAGAACCACACGTTCTGAACTTTGTTTTCGTACAGAAATAATTCGTACGTCGGCGCGAACGAGATGCTCGGCATCACCCGGAAATTGAACGCCGCCTTGGTGTCCGCGCGAAAACGGGTGTCGGACGCAGCGTCGCCGTGCCGGTTGAAGAACAGGTCGCTGTCGTCGTCCACGGTGAGGTTCACCACGCGGGTCAGTGGCTGATTCCAGTGCCAATCCCAGTACGAACCCGAAACCGCGATGTTGGGACGCACCAACGGCACCGCGCTGCCGACCGCGCCTCGCACCGCGTGGATCTGTTCGCCCGCCTCCACTCCCGCTTCGAACCAATTGTTCGCGCCGACCAGCTTCAGACCCTCGCGCGGCAGCAGCAGTTGCGCGCGGCTGGTGAGCGTCGCATAACTCGGACTGCTGGTCGCCAGCGAAAGCGATTGCCGGATGTTCGGCAGCGGATTGAACAGCTGGGTCTCGTAATGGAAGCTCGAGACTGACGCGAAATGTGGCGGCATCCGGTCGGCCCACAGCGGCACGCTGACGCCAGTATCGGAAGAGAACAGGTTCGTGCGCTGCGACACCGAGCGCGACGCCTGCAGGATTTGCCCCTTCACCGTCGAAGTCTGGCCTTGGTAGGTTGCATTGTAGGCAGCCTCCAAGTTCTCGAACAGATCCGCGCGGTTGAAGGAAACCCCCGACGAGGTTCGGATGTCAAACAGCGTGCTGTGGCTGTCGGACGCGCCCAGCTGCGTCACCGGCGAGTTGGGGAACAGGGTCTTGAGCTCGGCGTCGGAAAAGCGGTGATTCAGCGTGCTCAATCCGAGGCTGGCGGAATCCACCGCCAGCAGGCTCGGGCTCGGCTGGTTGATGTGCTCGGCCAGCAACGGCCGCTGCTGGGTATGCGCCTCGACCAGGTCGGCCAAGGCCGGTGCTGCGGCGCGCGCCGTCGCGGCCGGCGGATCCGCCGGTGTCGCTGGCCGGGACGGTTCCATTGCGGACGCGTCCATGTATTGCGCAAGCTCGACCACCGGCTGGCAGGGCGATGCGCCGGCGGGATAAAGCATCCGGCACGCGACACTGCTCACCGTCTGCAAGCTTGATGGAAAATCCCGCGGCAAGAGCTTGCGGTTCACCGCAGAGCGCTGGAAATCGGGATAACCGGTGTCGCCCGCGCCGATGTAGTCGGTGGTTGCCACCGCGTACAGCCGGGTTGGATCGAGCGGCTGGTTGTCAATGCGATATCCGCCGCCGTCGCGCGTGATGCCCAGCGTGATCAGGTCGCGCTGGTGCTCGTCGGTGAGCGAAAGCGCGGCGCCGACCTCGGCGCCGAAAGCATCCGACGCATGCAGCACGCTGACCAACGCGCTTCCCGGCACATACATCAGCGTGAGGAAGTCGCCCTTCCACAGCACGCGATCCAGAATCTGCTGCGCATCCTCGCCACCGATTTCGGGTGGAAGGTCGGTGAACAGATCCCGGCGCTGCAACAGCGCGACGTCGGCGTTCTCGGCTCGCTGCATGGCGCACAGCGTGAGATAGGTCAGCCGGCCCCCGTCGCTTGCCTGCGCCGCGCCCGGCGCAGTCGCCGGCGCGCCGCAGGCGGCGAGCGCGGCGGTCAGTCGTTGGCGCAGCGCCGCCGGAAGCGGCGCAGGCGGATGCGCAGGCATCCCTGTGCTGCCCATCGGGGCTGCCGTCACGCGCCAGCCGCCCGCGCCCCCTTGGAAGCGGATCGACCCGACCTCCACTTCGCTCTCCGCAGGGACGCGGCGCGCATCATAGTACTTCGATGGGATTACGACCTGCGCCGGCGGCGGATCGTCGCCTCCCCTGAGCTGCACCTGGGCCTCGGCGGTTCGGCCCGTAGTGGCGAAATCGTCATCCGCCGCGGTGACCACCATGGAGAATCCCAGTGCCTTCATCCTGGCTGCCAGCGTCTCCGCCACTTGGGGCTCCATTTGCGCAAGCAGAATCCGCACGCCCTGGAAAGCCCGGCCGTGGATGCGCCGGTATCGCTGCTCGAAAAATTCAATCTGCTCGCGCAGGGCTTCGGCCGGATCCAGAATCTCCGCTGAGGTTACGAATTCGCTGTTGCTATTGACCCAATCGAGGTTCAGCGCGCCCACGTATCCCGCGATGTCCGGATCCAGAACCCCGAAGATTGCCGTGTCGGCGCTCCTTCCCGCCGCGGCATCCGCCGGCACGACCACGAACGGTGGTGGCTCGGTGAACGGCTCTCCCGGCATGACCTGCCAGTCTGCGGCGGGCGCAGGAGCGTGCCAGGCAGGCGGCTGCGGCGAATGATAGGCGAAGAACGGCGTGAATACCGAAAACGGCTGGCAGGCGAAGGGAAGCGGCTTTTCGCCGCTGCCCGTTGCGCTTAGCGCCGGCCCGTCGCCGCACAGGCCATACACGCCTCCCGCCGCCAGCGGCAAATCGAAATTCGCCTGATCGCTGAACCAGTACGCGGCCTCCACCGCGCTGCCGTCGAGTTGCACCTCCGCTGCCGGCAGCGGTGCGCCGCAGGCGGCGCCGTTCGCCGGCATTTGCCCATGGGAGTCAGCGGCGCAAAGATACAAGCGCGCGTGTTCCAGTTGCGCCGCGACTTGGCGCAGGCGTGTGCAGGTGGCTGCTTCCGAAGCGCACGCCTTGCTGTCCAGCGCCAGCGCGATTGCGTCCAGCGTCTGAAGCCGGCCCTGCGATTTTGCGGTTTGCAGTGCGCGCGCAAGCGCGCCGCCTGCGCTCACGCTGGCCAACGCGAACTTTGCCCCGGCCAGCCAAGGGTACACCGTGGCTCGCGGTTTGGGCTGGACCAGGGACGCAACCCATGGCGGCGGCGCGCCGGGCGCCGGCGCCGCTGCGCGGATGCGCCGTGTGGCCATGACCAGGTTCGCGCCCAGCATCGCGGTCGCATGGCCGTCGCCGGTGCGCGTCGAAGCCAGGTAGCGCGCCAGCATGCGCAGCCGCTCCGGGCCGAAGTAGAGGTCCTGCCTCCCCGGCACGATCGCGTCGAAGCGCTCCCGCACCAGAAAACAGCCGACATTGTCGTGGCGCACGAAGCCCCAGCCCTGCGCCAGAAAATCGTTGAATTGCCGCATCCCGAGGCGCGCCACGCTCCCATAGTCGAGCCACCGCCCTGCCTCTGCGCCTTGGGGTGCATGCCCGTCCTGCAGACCCGCGGGAAACCAGTCGAACAGATCCTTGCCGTGCAAGCCGGACGGGACCGCCGCGTCGGGACGGAATTGGCGCGCCTCGAGCTCGGGCGCGAAATCATCCCCGGTCGCGACCAGGATCGCGCCCGGGAGGGCGCGGCGCTGCGCCTCGAACGCCTGCGCCGCCGGGCTTGCCTCGCTCCACCCCACCGCCGCGCACGGGGTCGCGTCCCCCGCGGTCGGCCAGTCGGGTAGACGGAAATACCCGAACAGACGCCCGGTGTACAGCACCTCGACGCCTGGCGCCGGCACCTGCGGCAGGGTCTGCGCCCTTCCCGGAGCGGCGGCCACCACGGCCAACCCAAGCGCGGCTGACAAAAAGCAGGATCTGGGCACGGCACCACCTCGCAGGACGAAATCGACCCTCATTCGCGCATATTCTACTGACCCCGCCGCGCTTCCATCCAGTAACTGATGTGAGTCGCGGGCCCTGTTCCAATTGTCGCTGCCGCTGCGCTTTGCTACTGTGTTCGCCAAGCGAGCCGCAGACTTCCATGTACCTATTCCTGCTGCTGGTGACCATCGCCACCAACATCTCAGCAGATTTCCTCGACCGCCATGCCTCGTCCGGACGCTCCGACCCCTTCTCTCTTACCCTCTGGAGCGGCATCGTGCAGTCGCTCCTGGTGGTCCCGCTCATCGGCCTCGTAGGCCGCATCACCGGGACCCAACTTGCCCTCACGGCGCTGGTCGCGGCCATCGCCGCGGTCGGGCGCATGCAGTGGTACCGTGCGCTCGGCGATGCCCGCGAGCAGCTCTCGCGGCTGGCGCCCTTTCTGCGCGTCAGCAGCGTCTTTGTTCTGCTGCTCGCCGTGTTCCTGCTGCGGGAACGCATGACCGCCATGCAGGTCTTCGGCGCCACCTGCGTGATCCTGAGCGCGTTGCTGGTGACCCTGGAGCGGCCGTCGTCTTCGCTGAGCGCCTTCCTCCACAACAATCGCGGCAGCGCGCGCGTGCTGCAGTTCGCCTTCTCGACCGCCTGCATCAGCGTCCTGTACCGCTATCTTCTCCATCATGGCGTGGGCATCTGGACCTGCTACTTTTACATGCGCCTGTTCCAGTTGGTGCCCCTGCTCATGGTCGGCGTGCACACCGGCCGCATCCGCACCGCCCACATTCACATCCCCAATCTGCGCTTATTTTTCTGCGGCCGGTTCATGCAGACGGCGGCCGCCTTCATGTACCTCGCCGTGCTGCAGCACCTGCCGTTGACCACGGTCGAGCCCTTTGCCGCAGGCATGGCGCCGTTCCTGGTGCTGGGCATGGAACGCCTTCTGCACCACCGCCAAGGCCGCGCCCAACCCGATGCCGCGCCTGCCCCGGCCGTCTCGCGCATGCGTTGGGCCGCGCTCTGCGTGGTCGCGTGCGGCATGGTCCTGATGGAGGTCTGAGGCATGCAGACCATCCCCCGCGAACTCGATTTCCGCCGCGAGGTCCTGCCCGTGGTTGCCGTCGGCTTGCTGCTGAACCTGCTCGGACGGGAATTCGCCGCTACCCATCTCCATTTCACCGCCCTCTCGCCCGACATGCCCGATTTTCTTTTCCTGGACCTGATTGGCACCGCCCTCGCGGCCTTGCTGCTTGGGCCTTGGTGGGCCGCCTTGGTCGGCGTGCTCGCCAGCGGCGTGGACGGCATCTTCTATACCGCCTATTTCCCCTTCGGCACCACCAGCATCGTCGTCGGGCTTGTGTGGGGATATTTGGCGCGTGGCCGAAGGATGCAGCGTGCGCTGGAGTGGGGAACCAGCCTGGCGGCAATTCGCGACGGCGTCTACGCCTATCTGGTCTTGGTCGTGGCAGGCGCGGTGACGTGCGATCTGGTCAGCGCGCTCACCAAGGTCCTGCTCTACACCAAGATGGGCCTGCCGCTCGATCTCGGCAAGCATTATTACCTGGTCGCGCTCAGCGCGGCCCGGAATTGGCATCTTCCCCATCCGGCGCTGACCTCTCTCCTCGCCGCCGACCTGTTGCGCGAGCTGGCCGACAAGTCGCTCACCGTCGCAGTGGCCGTGTCCTTCGCCGCCATGATCGGCTTCATCCCCGGCGCGCGCGAGCGCGAAGGCCTGCGCAAGCGCGCCCGCGGAACGTGGGACGCCTGGAAGACGGACGCGCATTCGATTCTGGCCTTCACGCTGGTCTACGCTGTGTTCCTGTTCATGGCCCGCCTCGGCCGCCCGGAGTTGCGCTATCCCGATGCGCGCCAAGGCGTTGCCTGGCTCCAGGACCCCACCGTGCTGCTGCTGCTGTATCTGCCCATGCTGCTCGCCGCCGCGGCATTCGTCACCCTCAGCCTCGACGCCGGCTCGCACTTCGGCCAGGCTGTGGATGCGGACCGCCGCGTTCGCGCTTCGCTGTACCGCCGCCTGATGCCCCACGGCGCCTCGGGTGCGCGCGAGATCGAACACCGCGAATGGTTCCGCATGCTGCGTCAGGAATCGGTCTACGGGCTCCTCGTCTCGGCCGCGGTGTGGCCGGCGCGTCTGCATTGGAGCGGAGCGGTGCTGCCGGTGGTGCTCTATTTCGGATTGGTTGTCGCGTTCGCGGTCGTCTTCTTCGACGAACGCCGCAATTTCTCTAGGCGCTGGAACCAGGCCCGCCGCTGGATGGACACGCTGCATGGCTGGCGTCAGCTTCATCCTGCTGCCACTCCCGAACGCATGCTCCACGCCTTTGGAGAACTGCTGGGCAAGGATCGCCTGCGCGTCTCCTCCCATCCCGTGCAGCGCGGATCGCTGATCTGGCAATCTGCCATTCCGCTCCTCCCGCTCCCCGGCCTGCCATCCAGCGAAAGCGCCGGGCGGAATTGCCTGCTCCTCGCCGTCGCCGCCGGCGATGGCGCGCTCGATGCGGAGTCGTGCGCCCATCTCGACGCCGCCATGGAAGCCTGCGGTGCCGCGACCGCGCTCGTGCTGACCACTACCCCCGAAATCGTCGAGCCGCGGTTCGCCGCCTGGCTCCGCAGTGCGTATCAAAACGGCCGCGAAGTGCTTCTGCTCGGCTGGGAGAACGCCGAAGCCGCGCTTCTCGATACCACCCGCAAGGAGGGCGCAGGCGCGGAGTGGCTGCGCTGGCGCCTGCGCCTGATCGATGCCATTGCGGATTCCGGCGCCGAGGCACGCCCCGAAACCCCGGACGCGCTCGCGCGCCGCGCGCTCCCCTGCCTGCGCTATCTGCTCGAAGCCTTGCCCCCCAACAGCCGCGTTGCCGATCTCGGCGCCGGCCGCGGCCGGCATACCTTCGCGGCCGCCGAGGAAGGTCACCGCGTGCTCTGGATCGAGCGCCGCCAGGAGCTCGAATTGGAAATGCGCACGCTTCTTGAGCATTACGCCGCTGCCGAGCGCATCCGGCTTTGGCGCGGGGACTACTGCGACCTCTCCCAGGACGAACTCGACGGAACCGATCTTGTGATCCTCACCGGCGTGCTCCAGCACCTCCAGAGCCGCGAAGAATTCGAGCACCAAATGGGCCGCTTGCACGTGGCCTTGGGGCCGGGCGGTGCGGTGTTCATCGAAATGCTCTTCGACATGCGGTTTGACGGCGTCCCCGCGTCCGATGGGCGTTTCGCGTGGAAACGGGATGAGTTCGAATCCGCCCTGGCCGAACGATTCGCTGCCCCCGCCTGGCGCATCGAGCGCCTGCGCGGCCCCTATCAACGCTGCCAGGATTTTGCCGGCGGCAGCCGAAGTTTCGTCGCGCCCGCGCGGCGCATTGATTGCACCAGCCTGGAGTACCTGGTGACCCATTGCGGCTAGCCTTGCTCAGTGCATTGGTGCTGCCTTTGGCGCTGGCCGCGGCAGCTCGGGCGCGCCCGCTGCCGGGGAACGACGCCGCAACTCCGAGCGACAGGGAGCGGCCCAATTCAGGAGCGGAGGAAGCACCGCGGCAATCGGCTGCGGCGCCGCCGGTGCGTTGGCTCTGGATCGATACCGATTTGTCTTTCTACAGCGATGACGCGGTGGCGATTCAGATGCTCTTGCGAAGCCCGAACCTCGCCGTTGCAGGCATCAGCGCGGCTAGCGGAAACGTCTGGGGCGACCAGGCCGCCGCCGATGCCCTGCGCGTCTTGCAGGACGGCGGCTTTGCAAACGTGCGCGTGCATCCCGGGTTGCCGACCACGGCCTGGGCAAAACGCTTGGAATTGTTTCGTTCCGGCCTCGACCGCACCCCGAACGAGCACGTCCTCTATGCCGGAGCCCTGTCCCTTAATCCTGCTCAGCCTCCGTCGGTGCCGCCTGGAGGCTGGGCCGCAAAGGGGACCTCGCAGCCCGCAGCTCCCGAAGCACTCCAGTTGGCTGCCCGATCCTTGTCCGGCAAACTCGAAATCGTGCTGCTCGGTCCGGCCACCCACCTGGCGCAAGCCTTGGCGTCGGATCCCGGTCTGGCCAAGCGAATCGCTCGCATTTATTTTTTTGCTGGCGCCCTCCAAGTCCCAGGCAACGCTACCCGCAGCGCCGAGTTCAACGCCTGGTTTGATCCCGACGCCGCCGATGCCGTCCTGCGTTCCGGCATTCCGCTCACGCTCATGCCGCTCGACGTCACCCAGGGGCTCAGGTACGACCCCGCCTGGGCAGCTCGCTATCGCGCAAGCCGCAATCCGCTGGCCGCGCACGTTTCGGCGCACATCGCCCACCATCAAGCTAGGCGCGGCAGCCCACCTTCGCTCTATGACGAGGTCCTCGCAGCCCTGATCCTCGATCCCAGCCTTGCCACCGGCTCCACGCATCAGCCCGTCGAGGTCGTCAGCCGCCCTGGAGCCGATTTCGGTCGCACCCGCCTCGCGCACGATGGCCGCCCGCCCGTCACAATCATCCATGGCGTGGACCGGGCCCGCCTGTTCGCTCGGCTGGAGTCGGCATTGACGGAGCGGCCGTGACCGGTCCGCGCGCGCTCCTGCTCGACCTCGACAACACCCTCTACGATTTCGAAGCGGCCTATGCCCGCGGCTTGCGCCGCATCGATCAGCTTGCCTGCGCCGACGGCTGCGACGGCGCGCGCGCGAGCCGGCTCTATCGCCGCTTCCGCGACCAACAGCCCCCCGCCCAGGCCGACTCCGGTCGCCGATCTCGGCAGTTGCGCATGGAGGAATTGATTGCCGCGCTGCCACAATTGCGTCACTCTGCAAATGCCGCCGTCTGGGCCGCGGAATTTGAAGCCGCGCTCCTCGAGGATCTCCAGCCCGTCCCCGGCGTGGCCGCCGCCTTGGCCTTGCTGCGCCAGCGCATGCCTCTGCTGGTCGTCACCGAGGGCTGGCACGACAACCAGACGCGCGTGCTCGAAAAACTGGGCTTCGCCGGCCTGGGCCTGCAATTGCTCGCTTCCTATTCGTGCAAAGTCGCCAAACGCGACGGCAGCGCCTATCAGCTCGCCCTCGAATGGCTGGGAACTCCGGCTGCCTCCACCATCATGGTCGGAGATCACTGGGATTGGGACGTGCTGGCGGCTGCGCGTCTCGGCATGCCCACCATTTGGATTTCGCAGCGGTCTCCCTGCGCCAGGACGCCGCCGGGGTTTATCGGCACCGCCGCTTCGGTGGCTGAAGTTCCCGCGCTGTTGGAACAGGCATGAACGATCCGTCTGCCTCGAATGGAGCGTTCGGCGATTCCTATCGCCAGGCTTTGGCCGATGGTGCGCTTGGGCCCGAGGCCCCCTCGGTGCATGCCCTAGCGCAGGAGATCGAGCGTGTGCTGCGCGTGCGGACTGCGCCAGGCACGGCGATCCAACAGGCCGCCGGCGTTGAGCACGTGCTCGCTGCCGGATCGGCCCTGCACGGCACCTACGTCCGCCATCCCCCGGATTTCGATGCCCTGGTGGCTGGCACCACGCCGCAGGATCATATCAACCGCAAAGTCATTCTCGAGTTCATTGAGCATTTCTCCGCCGATCTGCTCGCCTCACCCGTCCTCGAGGCCTATACCCGCGCCATGGGTTGGGGCGCGCCGCGTGGCATCGTCCTGCGCTCGCTCGCGCCCGACGGCCCGATCACGCTGCTGGCGCGATTCGATCTGGCCGTCCTTGATGGCATAGTCGAATGGCTCGACCTCTCCTTCGGGTGGCTGTTCCGGGCAATCGGCCTCGAACTGCGGCGCCGCGCCTTCAGCAACTCGATTGCGCCCCTGGCTCGCGATCGCTGGCACGCCGAAATCCGCCTCGGGAAACGCATGTTCGACGCCATCGGCGGCCTCTATCATTCCTGGGAGCACGGCATGCGCGCCCACACCATCGAGCACTGGGTCACCCGTTCCCCAGGACCTGCGCGACTGCACAACGTGTTGCTGGAGACCAACGCCTCGGCGCATCGGACCTTCCGCCAGTTCCGCGACCAATTCCCAGTATGGCACCCGGGCGTCAGCCATGCGGTGGCCGCGGGCCGCGGCTACGTGCCGTTCAATTTGCTCGATTACCTCGGCGATGGCGATGATGCGCTGGCAGAATCGAAGTGGCGGCGGCTTTGCGCCGCTGCAGCCGAGTATTGCCGCCGCTTCGCCCAAGACATCGGCTGGAAATTGGAGGACTTCCGGATTGCTGAAGCTTGAACAGCTCCCCACCCCCTGCCTCATGCTCGACCGCGGCAAGATGGATCGCAATCTCGCTCGCCTGCGCCAGCGCATGGCTTCGCTCGGCGTCGGCCTGCGGCCCCATCTCAAGACCTGCAAGAACTGGGAGATTGCCGCGCGCATGATGCCGTCGCCGCAGGGCCCGGCAACGGTTTCGACCCTGCGTGAGGCCGAGTACTTCGCCGAGCGCGGCGTCCGCGACCTCACCTACGCCGTCGGCATCGCCCCGCAAAAGCTGGACCGCGTGCTGGCCCTTCGCGCCAGAGGCGTGGACGTTGCCGTGATCCTCGACAGCATCGAGCAAGCCCAAGCCGTCGCGGCCTGCTCGCGCGCGGCCCAGCGCGCCCTTCCGGCTTTAATCGAGATTGACGCCGACGGCCATCGTGCCGGGGTTCCGCCGGGCAATCGCGAGGCCCTGTTGGCGCTTGCGGCGGCCATCGCGCGCGGCGGCGAAGTGCGCGGCGTGCTGACGCATGCCGGCGCCTCGTACCACGCTCATGGCGTGGAGGCGCTCGAATCCGCTGCCGAGGGCGAGCGCGCTGCGGCGGTTGAAGCCGCGGCGGCACTGCGCGCCGCCGGACATGCCTGCCCCGTGGTCAGCGTGGGCTCGACCCCGACCGCCCATTTCGCCCGCGACCTAACGGGCGTAACCGAAGTGCGTGCGGGCGTCTACGTGTTCTTCGATCTGGTGATGGTGCAGCTCGGCGTTTGCACACTCGAGGACATCGCCATCTCCGTGCTCGCCACCGTGATCGGACATCAGCCTTCCACGAATGCGATCCTCACCGACGCCGGTTGGACGGCGATGTCCCGCGACCCGGGCGCCGGAAGCGACGGCTTTGGCTTGGTCTGTGACCTTGGCGGCAAGCCTATTCAGGGACTCTTCGTGCGCGAGATGAGCCAAGAGCACGGGGTGTTGGCGTTGCGGCCCGGCGGCACGCGCGCGCTGCCGGAGCTTCCGATTGGCACGCGCGTGCGGATTCTTCCCAATCATGCCTGTGCGACCGCGGCCCAGTTCGAGCGCTATCAGGTGCTGGGCGCTGGCGACCGCATCGAGGCCGAGTGGCCTCGCTTTCAGGGCTGGTGAGGAGGGGGGCGGGGGAAGCGACGCGGCTTGGCGGGGGAAGCAATGCCGGAGGGGGGGATTAGCGGGATGCGACCCCGAACAGCTCCAAATCGGTGATCGGGTGATCCAGCTCGGCCCAAACTCGTTCGATGCCGGTGGTCTGGCTGACCCGGGCGTGGGTGCGAACCATGGTGATCGGCCCGCCAGGCTGGGTAAGGCGGTACTGCGGTGTGGCGACCAGAATGTTGGGCCGGATGCGCAAACAACGTTCGCAACGCAGCGCCGGACGGCCGTCTTCAAAGCGGTCGAACATCTCGCGCGGGTGGCGGCACGGCACCAACGAAATGGCTGCAATCGCCAGCGCCAAGCAGGGCAGGAGGAAAGCGATGAAGTTGGACATAGTTGGGGACCTCGAACCGACCTGGGGGGCTGCTGCAGTGGTAAGTGCACGCCGACTGCCGATTTTGATGACTGAAAAACAACGACTTAGATAGGTATGATGGTTCTGGAATGGGAAAACCGATTCCCATCAGTGCCATATCGGGTTCGTGTCTTTTCGGCCACACGCGACGGGGACCCAGCTTTAGGCGCCGACGAGATCGCGGGAGTTCGCAGGAATGCGTTCGCCGGGCAAGATGATCCCTGCCAGGTTCAGCGGGTCGGCAGGCGAGACCGCAAGATCGGGTGCAGCCTCCCCGCTGGCGCGGTCGCGGAGGGCGCGCAGCGACTCGACCGCATGCGGCGATGCGAATTGCTCGCCGGCAAAGCCCGAAACGAATCTACCGCCACGAATCTCCCCGCGCGCCTCCAAGCGGCGGCAGGCCAGCAGCACGTCATACCAGGGCAGCGCGCTGGACTCGCGGTCCAGCAAAACGCGGAAGATCGCCCCATACCGCCGCAGCCACTGCTTCGCCTGCCGCTCAGCCAGCGCCGCCTGGGCCAACTCCAACTCCGCCGGGCTCGGCGGCGCGAGCGGCGGCCCCGGCAGCAACGCCGCCACCAGCGACCAGCGCCCCGGGCTCTGCCGCGGACGCAACCCCGTGCCCCGGCCTGCCCGGCGCTTGGGATCGAGGAATGCCCGCAAATTGTCGAATCCATCGGCGGTGGCGCGCCCGGTGGCAACCAACTCCCATAGCGCGTCCTCGACTTGGCTCTTGACCAGGCCGGGTCCGAGCAGGTCGGCGAAGAAACACGCACCCCGGCGATCCAGCACGGCCAAGACCTGCTGCGCTTCCGGGCTTAGCTCGGAATCGGCGTTCCAGCCCGCGGCCTCGAGCAACCAGGCAGCATCTTCCCGCCGGAAGAAGGTGATCGGCGAGCTGCGCGTCGGCGAGAGCCGTGCCGCCGGCGCCGGAACCACTCGCGCCCAGCAAATTTCTCCCGCGAAGCAGAGCTGGTCGAGCAGCGCAGGTTCGTATCCCGCCATCCGCGCCGGCAGCAGCGCCTCTTCCCAGGCGCTGGCCGCGGCCTCGAAGCCCTGCAACTGCTCGATGACCGCGAGCAGCCCCTGAGCGCCGTGCAGGCGGGTGCCGATCTCGAGGTGCTGCCAGCGCCGCAGAAATCGGTAGAAGTCGCTTGGCGACACCGGCTCGATCTCCGCGCGCCGCCGCCGCAGCATCCGCCGATGGATGCGCGCGAGCAGGCCGCGTTCGCACCAGCCGAAACTCGCCCCCCGAATCACTCGTCCCTGCCCCTCGAGCGCGAGCAGCGCCGACTCCACGGCATCCGCAGGCTGGTGCAGACGCGCGGACAGTTCCGCTTGCGTTGCCGGCCCAAGAATTTCCATCCAGCCGCCGACCATGCGCTCCATGGCGGCCTCGTCCGGCGTCGGCGTCGCTCCCGAAAACTCGACTCCGGGCCAGACCGCGCCCGCCAAGTTCACGGTTGCCGCCCCCCCGCGGAACCACGCCGCGCGTTCGGCAGCCACCCATCCGGCGCCGTGCCGCAGAACTCGGCCGTGACGCTGAAGCGCCTCGAGCCATCCTTGCCACGCCGGCGCTATTTCCGCCTCGGGCATCCAAACCAGGGAAAGCAGCACATCGTGCAGCTCGTCTTCCGTTCGCGGCTGCGGCCAAGCTTCGGCGCGGACCGATTCGACCGCGGCCGGATCGAGGCTTCCTGGTCCCGCGGACGCGGACGGCGCGGCGCGCAGGTTCACCGCCCGCGAGCGCCGCTCCTCAAGCGGCGCATCGTCAAGGAAGCCATACGGCCCGACGTTCAGGATTTCTTGCGCCAGGCCTGAGGGTGCTGGCGTGTCCATCGCGGAAACCGTGATCGTCCCGCTCTCGATGCCGCGCAGCACGCGTTCGAGGCCGCGAAGATCCAGGAACTCCTGCAGGCAGTCCCGCATCGTCTCCTGTACATAGGGATGATCCGGAATCGGCAAATCTTCGCCGCCATGGTTGTCCTGGCACCCCACCTGCATCGGAAACGCCGCCGCCAGCAGGTCCTCGGCCCGCATGCGTTGCAGTTGCGGCGCAAGCTTCTTGCCGCCGGCGAAGCGCAGCAGCGCCAGCGCCCGGCCCACGTTCCAGCGCCAGCGCGTCTGGAAGATCGGCGCCTGCAGCACGGCCTGCTCGAGAATCTCGCGCACTCCTTCGGCGCGCAGGTATTGGAAAATCGTCTCCAGCGGAAAGCTGTGCTGTTCCGAAAGCGCCAGCGAAAGCCCGTTGTCGCTCGCCGCCGCCTGCAGTTCGAAGTCGAAGCCGCGGCAGAAGCGCTTGCGCAGCGCCATCCCCCAGGCCTTGTTGATCGCCGCGCCGAACGGCGCGTGGATCACCAGTTGCATCCCCCCGCCGTCGTCGAAGAACCGCTCGGCCACCAGGTGCTTGGTGGTCGGCATCGCGCCCAGCGCGCGGCGGGATCCCTGAATGTAGGCCAGCGCCTGCCGCGCCCCGCTGCCATCGAGTCCGAATTCCTTCCCCAGCTCGCACCAATCCTGCGGATCGCAATCCGCGATGCGCTCGCGCGCGGCCGCCACCAGTTCGCTCAGCTCGAGCGTGCGTCCCGGCGCCTCGCCCAGCCAGAAGGGGACGGTCGGCGGCGCGCCGTGCGCATCTTCGACCCGCACCCGCCCGGTCTCGACCCCGCGCACCTTCCACGAGTGCGTGCCCAGCAAAATCACATCCCCGGCGTTGCTCTCGATGGCGAAATCCTCGTCCAGGCTTCCGATCACAACGTTCTCCGGCTCCGCCTGCACCGCATAGGCGGCCGTCTCGGCGATGGCGCCGCCGCAGGTGATCGCGGCCATGCGGGCGCCCCGCCGCGGCCGCAGCCGCCGATGCACTCCATCACGGTGCAGGAATGCGCCTCGGCGTCCGCGCCGGCTCGAGATGCCTTCGCTCAGCAGCTCGAGTACCGCATCGAATTCCGCCCGCGGCAGCTCCTGGTACGGGAACGCGCGTGCGAAACAGGCGAAGAGCTCGTCCTCCCGCCATCCTTCGGCGCGCTCGCAGCTCGCCACTGCCGCCACGATTTGCTGGGCCAGGATGTCGCGTGGCCACGGCCGCACCGCCAGCTGGTCGAGCGCTCCTGTGCGCAGGCCCCGCACCAGGGCCGCGCACTCGATCAGATCGTCGCGCGTGAGCGCGAAGAAACGTCCTTTGGGGATTGCGCCCTTCCAGTGGCCCGCTCGGCCCACCCGCTGCCAGGCGGCGGCCAGTTGGCGGGTCGAACCCAGTTGGCAGACCAGGTCCACGCTGCCGATATCGAGGCCGAGCTCGAGCGATGCGGTGGCGACCATCAGCTTCAGTTCGCCGCGCTTGAAACGCTCTTCGGCGTGCAGCCGGATTTGCCGCGACAAACTGCCGTGGTGCGCCGCCACCTCCTGGTCGCCCAGCCGCTCGCGCATGCGGTGAGCCACGCGCTCGGCCATCCGCCGCGTGGGGACGAACGCCAGCGTCGAGCGGTGTTCGCGCGCCAGCGCCGCCAGGCGCTCGTACCGCTCCTCCCACTGCTCGTTGGTGGCGATCGGACCCAGCTCGGAGCTGGGGATTTCGACCGCGAGATCGAGTTGCCGCCGGTCCGCGATCTGCACCAATTGCGGCAGCGGCCGCGCGCCGGCCAGGAACTTTGCCACCAAATCCATCGGCTGGACCGTGGCGGAGAGGCCGATGCGCTGCACCGGCCCCGCCAGCTCGTCGAGCCGCTCCATGCTCAGCGCCAGATGCGCGCCGCGCTTGTTCGCCACCAGCGCATGGATTTCATCCACGATCAGCGTGCGTGCGCTGTGCAGAATCTTCCGCCCTCCCGCCGACGTCAGCAAGAGGTACAGCGATTCGGGTGTCGTCACCAGAATGTGCGGCGGCCTTCGCAGCATGCTGGCACGCTCGGCCGCCAGCGTGTCGCCGCTGCGCACCGCCACCCGAATCGGCGCGACCAGCATTCCCTGCTCGTTCGCGGCGCGTTGGATCCCGGCCAGCGGTTCCTCGAGGTT
Source organism: Terriglobales bacterium (assembly GCA_035553115.1). Lineage (GTDB taxonomy): Bacteria > Acidobacteriota > Terriglobia > Terriglobales > SCQP01 > SCQP01. Next base: position 20,309 of record DATNED010000042.1, read on the forward strand.
CTTCTGGACATCGTTCGCCAGCGCCTTGAGCGGAGAAACGTAGACGATCTGGGTCGCCGCGGCCAGCTCTCCCGCTGCCGCTTGCCGGAAGAGCGCATCCAGCGCGATCAGGAACGCCGCCAGCGTCTTGCCCGACCCGGTGGGCGCGCTGATCAGCGTGTCGCTGCCGCAGGCAATCAGCGGCCACCCCTCGGCCTGCGGTTCGCTGGGCGCGCCGAACCGCCGCTCGAACCATCCCTCCACCACCGGGTGCAGCATGCCCCGATCCTAACACAAAGAAAAAGCGAAAGGCGGCGCCGCTTTTTAGCGCAGCCGCGCGGCCAGATCCTGCTGTGTCGCTGGCGACCCGCGGAACAGCTCAAACGGCGACCGGCGGTAGTTCAGCATCTGCTTCCAAATCACGTCTTCGAGGTTCGAGTTGATTCCCCAGCCGCCCATGTACTGCAGCTTCAGGTCGGCATCAAGGTTCAGCGGCGCGCCCTGGGTCCAGGGCGCAAGGTCTTGCGCCGTGCCGGCGAAGGTTGAAAACAGGCTGGTGGCCGAATCCACCCCAATGTCGCGCAGCGAGGCCGCAACCGGGGCATAGTCGGGTCGGTCGAGCCGCGCCTGCACCTCGTCCACATTGATCTCCATCGGCCCGGTCTGGCCCAGCAGCACCAGATCGTAGCCTTGCCCGTTGATGGTGTTGCCCCAGACCGTGCCGTGAGGGAAGACGGCGAAGAACGTCGCCAGCTCGCTCTGCACCGTGGGCACGTCGCTCTCGTAGAGCGGGACGTAGAGGGTGAACATGCCGCCGGGGTTGAGATGGCGGCGGACGGATTCGAAATACTCCTTCGAGTAGATCGCCGCCGTGCCCTTCACGAACACATCGAGCGGGTCGCTGGCGATCACGTCGAACTTCTGCTCGGTGGTGAGCATGAAGTGGCGGGCGTCGTCGTAGACAATGTGGGTCTTGGGGTTGTCTTTGACGTCGTAGTCGGCTTCGGAAAAGTAGCGGGTCGAGGTGGGCGGTATCTTCGGTTCGATCTCGCAGATGGTGATCTTCTGGATGCTGGGATAGCGGGTGAAGGTGCCGGCGCTGACCCCGGCGCCGAAGCCGATGCCCAGCACCGAGCGCGGCTCTGGATGCAGCAGCGCCGGAAGATGCCCGACCATGCGCTGCAGCTTCATGTCGAACGGCTCGGTGGTGGCCTCGACATGGCCGTTGACGTCCACCTCCGTCGCGCCATCATTCCAACGCGTGATCGCAATCGAGGAGTTCCGCCCCTCGACCATGGTCACGATCCGCGAGCTGCCGATCGAGGCCGGAAGCTTGCGCCCGTAGGCCACAAGCGCGCCGGGAATCGGCTGCATTTCCACCAGGAAGACGATGGCCAGCACGGTCGCGGCCAGCACGCCCCCGATGCTGCGAAACGTACGGGCGCGTTCCTGATCGGCGAAGATCTCGGGCAGCAGCAGCAGCAGCCCCGCCGCCACCGCGCCCGCAAGCATCAGGCGCTCGCAGTTGAGGGTGCCGATGGTGGGGATGAGCCAGAGGCTGACCAGCAGCGCGCCCGCGATCGCGCCAACCGTGTTCGCGGCGTAGACGCCGCCGACCACGCGGCCGGGATCATCGCCCGGCTGCGCCACCGCCGCCAGCGCCAGCGGGAAGCTCGCGCCCCAAAGCACCGCCGCCGGCAGGATCGCCCACAGGCACCGTGCCAGATCAATCTGGAAGGTGAACCACGGGCTGGTGGTGAGCAGCGGGTCAATGGGCCAGTACGGGAGCGAGACGGCGATCTGCCAGGCCGTCCAGGCAATCGCCCCGGCCAGCAGAATCTGGCTCCAGCCCAGCGCCGATCGGGCCGACGCCCGCTTTCCCCACTCCGCGCCCAGCGCGCTGCCGATGCCGAGGCCAACCAAGAACGTCGCCAGGATGAGGGCAAACGCATAGACCGTCGCCCCGAGGAGCATGCCGAACAGGCGCGTCCAGACCACTTCCGCACCCAGCGCCGTCGCGCCCGACAGCCCGATCGCGACATACACGCTGGTCCGCCTCGGCACGAACTTCCGCGGCGCAGCCTCCGCCTCCGTGCTCGCCTCGACCACGCGCCCGGCCAGCATCCAACTGGCCAGGCCGACGCTGAGATTGATCGCCACCGCAACATAGGTCGTCACGGACATGTTGTAGAGCCGGAGCAAATAAAAACCTGCCAGCAGGCAGCCGAACACCGCGCCGGCGATGTTGCCGCCATAGAGCAGGCCCCACCACGCCACGCCCTCGGGCGTGGCCTCGACCGCGCGCGTCAGCGCGGGCAGCGAAGCCCCCATCAAGATCGTGGGAGGCAGCAGGCACAGCGCGCACAGCGCGCCCCGCAGCAGCATGCCGCTCAAGCCGTAGATCGAGGCGGCGAAGTAGGCGCGCTCGGCCAGCGGCATTCCCCAGAGAACCAGGAGCGCGAGCACGCCGGTGCCGACCTCGAGCGCCGCATAGACGCGCAGCGGATTCCAGCGGGTCCGCTGCAGCAGCCGCGGCAGGCCGATGCTGCCCAGGCACAGGCCGCCCATGAACGTTGCAAGCAGAAAACCGAGGCACACCGTCTGCGAGCCGATGGCGAGCTCGAGCATCTGGTACCAGACCAGCTCGTAGATGAGCGCCGCGCAGCCGCTGGCGGCGAACAACAGCAGCAGCAGTCCGTGGAAAGGGCGCCTCTGGGTGGGCGTGGGCATGGATTTACCTCGGTTGCAGCGCGGCTTGAAGCGGTGCAAGCATTTGCTGCGAGCCGGTGATCAAGTTGGACGGAAAGCGGCGGTACCGGAGCATGGCGTTGTAGATCACGTTCTCGTCGCTGAGATTGAGCGCGAGGCCGGCGAGGTACTGCAGGCGCAAATTGCCGTCGCGGTTGATGGGCGCGCCCGCAAGCCAGGGCGCGAGATCCTGATCCTGGCCGGCGTAGGTGCCGAGCAGATCCTGAGCGGTGCCGAAGCCTACGTCGCGAAGCGAGGCGGCGACGCGCGCGTAGGCGGGCGATTGCAGCTCTTGCTGCATCGCGTCCACATTGATGCGCATGGGCGCGTTCGAGCCCATGAGCACGACGTCGTAGCCGCCGCCATTGATGTCGTTCGCCCAAATCGAGCCGTTCGGAAACACCTTGAAAAAGGTCGCGATCTCGCTCTTCACCACCTCCGGGCTGCTCTCGTACAGCGGTACCCATTGCGTCACGATCCCGCCGGGGTTGAGGTGGTCGCGGACCATCTGGAAATATTCGCGCGAGTACAGCGTCGCGCTCCCCTTGACCCAGGGATGGATCGGGTCGCTGGTGATGAGATCGAAATGCTGCGCGGTGGTGAGCACGAAGTGCCGCGCGTCGTCGTAGGTGATCGTGGTGCGCGGGTCGTCCTTCACGTCGTAGTTCTGCTCGCGGAAGTACTCGGTCGAGATGGGCGGAATCAGCGGCTCCATCTCGCAGATTTGGATGTGCTGCACGCTCGGGTACAGCACGAAGGTTCCCGCCGTGACGCCCGCGCCAAAGCCCACGACCAGCACGGATCTGAGGTCGGGATGGAGCAGCGCGGGCAGATGCCCGAGCATCCGCTGCAGGCGCATGTCGAAGGGCTCGGTCGAGGCCTCGACCTTGCCGCTGACATGGAACTGGATTGCGCCGTCGCTCCATTCCGAAACGGCGATCGAGGCATTGCGGCCCTCGCCGGTGTAAAGGATTTTGGATTGTCCGGCGTTGATGGCGATGCGGCGACCATAGGCGATGAGCTCGCCGGGGACACCCGGCACGATCGCGGCCAAACCCACGGCGAGCACCAGGGACGCCGCCAAAGCACTGGCGGCGCGCCAGCGCCAGGGCTCGATCAACTCGCCCGCGACAAAGAGGGCGCTGGCGGCGGCGGTGACGATCAAGACGCGCTCGCAGGCTTGGGTGCCGATCCAGGGAATGAGCACGAGGCTGAAGGCTAGCGCGCCCACAATGGCGCCCAGGGTGTTCGCGGCGTACACCTCGCCGACGCGCTGGCCGGAGGCGTCGCCGGGCGCGGCGGAAGCGGCAAGCGCGAGCGGAAAGCTCGCGCCCCAGAGGATGGTGGCGGGAAGGATCGTCCAGAGGGTGCGCACCAGGTCAATTTGAAAGATGTACCAGGGACTTGCCGAGAGCAGCGGGTTCACCGGCCAGTAGGGCAGCGAATCGCCCAGCATCCAGGCCGTCCAGGCCACCGCGGCGGCGAGGCCGAGTTGGCACCAAGTTAGCGCTGCGCGCGGACGGACGCGCCGCCCCAGCGCGGCGCCCCAGGCCGAGCCCGCGCCCAGGCCCATCAAGAAGACAGCCAGGATGAGCGAGAAGGTATAGACGGTGGCACCGAGCAACAGGCCCATCAGACGCGTCCAGACCACTTCGGCGCCGAGGGCGGTGAGGCCGGAGAGGCCGATCGTTATGTAGACGCCGGTGCGGCCGCGCACCTCGGTGCGTCTGTCGTCGCCAGCCGCGGCGGATTCCGTCAGCTTCGCTGCCAGCGGTGCGCGCGCGGCCAGCGCCCAGCTGGAGGCCGCGACGATCAAATTGACGGCGGCGGCGACCAGCGTGGCAATGGCGAGATCGAAGACGCGCAGCAAATAGAAGCCCGCGCCCAGGCAGCCGACCACCGCGCCGGCAATGTTGGCGCCATAGAGCAGGCCCCACCAGGCTACGCCGCGGGGCGTGCTCTCGATCCACTCGACGATGGCGGGCAGCGAAGCGCCCATCAAAATCGTCGGCGGCAGCAAGCTCAACGCGCAAATGAAGCCGCGCAGCAGCATCGAGGGCAGTCCGTGCGCGGCGGCTGCCAAATAGATGCGGTCAATCAGGGGCAAATAGGCCAACGCGGCCAAACCAAAGGCGCCGGTGGCGAGCTCGAGACCGGCGTAGATCCGCAAGGGATGGAGATGGCTGTGGCGGGCGAGCCAGCGCGGCAGGGCCAGGCTGCCGATGCACAGGCCGCCCATGAACGTGGCGAGCAAGACGCCGAGCGAGACGGCGGTCGAACCGATGACCAGTTCGAGCATCTGGTACCAGACGATTTCGTAGATGAGGGCGGCGCACCCGCTGCCGGCAAAAAGCAGCAGCAGCCAGGGCAGGAAGCGCTCAGCTCGTAGGGCAGCACGCGTCGCAGCGGTAGTGGAGACGGTGGAGGAGGGCATGAACGGAAGTGGCGAACATCATACCGCAATCGCAATAACCGCTGATTGTGGACAGTTGCCTCAACGCTCGGTCTCAGCTGCTGGTTACATCCAGGAACCGGTCGAGGAGGCGGATGCCGGAGTCGGCAACCCGGGCTTGGTGGTTGGGGCTGAGCAACAAGCCGCGGGGCGCCCAGGCAGCGGCGAGATTTGCATCAACTTCGGGATGGAATTGAAAGCCATACGCGCGATGACCGGCGCGGAAGGCTTGCTGGGGATAAAGATCGGTCGAGGCGAGCAAAACCGTGCCGGAGGGCAGCGGAAAGGTGTCCTGGTGCCAATGAACCACCGGCACGCTCCCGTTGCTGCCGGGGCCGAGAACGGGATCTTCGCGGCCAACCGAGGTGAGATGGACTTCGCCCTCGCCGATCTCCAGGATGGGGCCGCGGGTGACCTCAGCGCCCAGCGCCGCGGCCAGCAATTGCGACCCCAGGCAAATGCCCAGCACCGGCAGGTTGTGCGCCACCGCGGCGGCCAGCAGCTCGACCTCGCGGGCGAGGAAGGGGAACTGCGCAGCCTCGTAGACGCCCATGGTGCCGCCCATGACGATGAGGCCGTCCATCGAGGCTGCATCGGACGGCACCGCTTCGCCCAGATCCAGCCGCACGACGCGAAACGAAAGGTTGCGCGCGCGCAGCGCGTCGGCAACGAGCCCGGGACCTTCCCAGGCCACATGCTGCAAGATGAGCCACATGGCTCAATCTTGGCGGAGGGCCACGACAGGGTCAATGCGGGTCGCGCGGCGGGCGGGGAGCCAGCACGCGAGGGTCGCTACCACCAAGAGCATCACCGCCACAAAGGCGAGCGTGACCGGATCATTGGGCGCGACGCCGAACAGCAGGCTGGCGAGCACATGCGCCAGCGGAAGCGATGCGACCAGCCCCAGCACAATCCCAGCCATCGCCCAACCCAGGCCATTGCCCAGGTACTGCCGCAGCACCGTGCCGCGGCGCGCGCCCAGCGCCATGCGGATGCCGATTTCGCGGGTGCGCGCCGCCACGGCGAAGGCGAGCAAGCCATAGAGGCCGACGGCCGAGAGCAACAGCGCGAGCGCAGCGAAGACGGCGGTGAGGCGGGCTTCGAAGTTGGGCTGGGCGAGGACCGCGCCCACCACGTTGGGGTACGAAGCGACATCGCGGACCCGCGCCGTAGGCTGGACTGCAGCCACCGCTTGGCGGATTTGGGACTCGGTGACCGGCCCGCGGAGGACCCACCACGTGGCCGAGCCGGCCTCCTGTGCGGCGGGTACATAGACGGTGAGACGGGCCGGGCGGGCCATGGTCTGCACCTTCACATCGCCTACGACGCCGACAACCGTGCGCGGATCGGAAATGGCGGGCACCCAGATGTGGCTTCGGATGACGCCCATGCGGACTTGATTGCCGAGAGCGTGGTCGGAGAACCAGCGTTTGGCCAGCAACCCGCCCACCACGGCCACGCGCGGCGCGCCCGAGGCATCGTTGGCGGTGAAGTCGCGACCGGAGCGCAGCGGAATGCCCATGGCAGCGAAGTAGCCGGGGCTCACCACACGGTATTCGACCGAGGTGCCGAGGTCGGGGCGCAGCGCGGGCTCGCTGGGAATATTGGCTTGGCCCTCGAAAGGCGGCCGGTTGATGACGGCGGCGGCGGTGATACCCGGAATCGCTCGCAGGCGCTGCAGCACTTGATCTTCAAAATGCCAAGCGGAGGCGAAGTCGGGAGCGATGCCAGCGGGCAATTGGGTTGCGAACAGCGTGCGGCCGGCGGGTTCGAAGCCGAGCGGCTGACTTTCAAGCGTCCAGAGGCTGCGCTGCAGCAGGCCCGCCCCGGCGAGCAGCAGGAGGGTGAGGGCGATTTCGCCGACCACCAGGACATTGCGGCCCCAACTGCGCCCGGTGGCGCGGGAAGAACCCAGTTGTTGGCTGCCGCATTGCAGGGCCGCGACCAAACCGAAGATTGCGCTGGCGACCAGAGCCACCGCGAGCGCAAAGCCCAAGACCCGGGCATCGAGCGAGATGGCGAGGCCGGCGAATAGATCCCAGGGCAGCTTGGCGGCGAGCAATCGCAGGGAAAGCTCGGCCAGGGCCAACCCGGCGAGCGTGCCGACCGAGCACAGGACCAAGCCCTCGGCCACAAATTGGGTGAACAGTTGGCCGCGTCCGGCGCCCAGGGCGCGGCGCACCGCCATCTCGGGGCGGCGAGCTAAGCCTTGGGCGAGCAGCAGGCCAACAACATTGGCGCAGGCGATCAGAAGCAGCAAGCCGGCCGCGCCAAAGAGGAACAGGAGGCTCGGACGCACGGAGCCCACCTGCAGGGTCTGGTACAGGTCGGTGCCGAGGCCGGTGCACCATTTCGGCAGCAAGTTGGCCGCACGCATGGGTGGCGCGAGTGTCGCGGCTTGGGCTCGGAACGCGGCCAGCGGGACGCCGTCCCCAAGCCGCGCGACGATGGTCTCATTGAGGCCTTGGTCGCCCAGTCCAGGTCCATGCGGCATGGCGAGATAAAAATCCACCGGCTGTTCGGTGAAGGTGAAGCTGCGCGGCAAGACCCCGACGATGGTGGCTGCGCGGCCATTGAGCTCCACCGCTTGACCAAGGACCGCGGGGTTGGCAGTGAACGCCTTTTGCCAAAATCCGTAGCTGAGCACGATTGCGGGCACGGCATTCGCCACGGTGTCGGCGCGCTCGAAGCCGCGGCCCAATTGCTGCTGGACCCCGAACACGGGGAAGAATCCGTCCGTGGCGTAAAGCCCGTTGGCCCAGGAGAGGATTCCGTTGTGGTGCAGTTCCACGGTGCCAAGGCCGGTATAGGCGGCGATGGCAGTCAATCCTTGCAGGTGCTGGCGCAGATACTCGAATTGGGGGACGTTCAAGGACTGCACATCGCCGGCGGGCTGCTCGAGCGTGAACGCGACCATGCGCTCGGGCGCGGCGTAGGGCAGCGGCTTGAGGATGACCGCCTCGACCACGCTGAAGATGGCGGTATTCGCGCCGATGCCCAAGGCCAAGGTCAAGATCGCGGCGGCGGCAAAGCCGGGAGAGCGGCGCAGGCGGCGCAGGCCGTGGCGCAGTCCCTGGCCGAGCGCCTCAAGCCAAGGCCAGAGCCAGACGCCGCGCGCCGCCTCGCGCATGGCGAACTCGTTGCCCATGGCTCGGGCGGCCGCGGAATCGCTGCCGAGGTCGGCGCGCCGCATCGCATGGTGGGCAGCGATCTCCTCTTCGAGCTCGCGCTGGGCCGAGCTCCAGCGCAACCAAATTTTCAGGCGGTTCAGAATTCCTGGCATGACAGCACCTTCTGGATTGCGCCGACCATTTGCTCGAATTCCGTCTGCTCGCGCTCCAGCTGGCGGCGGCCTTTGGCGGTGAGCGTGTAGTAGCGGGCGCGGCGATTATGCTCGGACGCGCCCCACTCCGCTTGCACCCATCCCCGCAGCAGCAGACGCTGCAGGGCAGGGTAGAGCGAGCTTTCTCCAACCCGCAGCACATCTTCGGAAGTGGCCTGCAGGCGCTGGGCGATGCCGTAGCCGTGGGCCGCGCCCGAGCGCAAGGCGCGCAGGATGAGCAGGTCGAGCGTCCCGGGGAGCAGATCCATGTTTCCATCGTTAGCCGATGGGAACGCGGATGTCAAGTCGCAAGTCCGCGCTCCGGCTGCATTCGCGGAACGGGGGCGCGCGTAGTTCCGTACAGAAGACTGCGTGATTCCGAACCCCGATCCAGAGGCGTTTGCCGCCCTCGTGCGCCGGCACCAGTCCATGGTGTTCAGCATGGCGCGGCACATCATCGGCGACGCAGCGGAGGCCGAAGAGGTGGCGCAGGAGGTGTTTTGCAAGCTGTTCCTGCACTGGGGAACGCTGGAGTCGGACCAGCACGTGCTGCACTGGCTGCGCCGCTGCGCGGCACGGCAGGCGATAGACCGCTGGCGGCGCCGCAAACTGCGGCCGCGCGTGGGGCTCGAGGACGCTCCCGAGCCCTCCCAGCCGGCGCGCCCGGGCGACCCCTGGCAGGAGGACCGGCTGCGGCTCGCCGTGGCCACGCTGCCCGCGGAGCAGCGCACCGCGGTGGTGCTGCGCTATCAGGAAGGCTTGGAGCCCCGCGAGATCGCCGCCGTGCTGGCAGTTCCGTTGGCGACGGTGAAGAGCCGCCTGCAGCGCGGCCTGGAACGGCTGCGCGGGGTCATGCGAACCGAGGATAATAGGACTGTAAACCATGCCGGATGAGCTTCAAGATTTGGAAGCGGCGCTGCGCCGCAGCCTGCGCCGCGAGCAGCCGCCGCGCGATCTTGCGGCTGCAGTGCTAGCCAGACTGCGGCCGCCACCGCGACGCCGGCCGGCCTGGCTGCTGGCGGCCGCCTCAATCACGCTTGCGGCTTTGATCGGGCTGGGAGTTTGGCGGCAGCGAAGTCAGCAGGACGCGCAGGCCCAAGTCGCGGCGCGGCAGATTCAGCAGGCGCTGCAGTTGGCTGCTGCCGATCTGGGGCGGGTGCAACAGCGGCTGCAGGCCTCCCGATAGGCTCGCATCCGCGCTGCGGTGCGCTGCGTATGGATGGATATGCGCTCGACACTCCTTTGTTCGTTCTTAGCGCCGCTGTTGCTCTCATCGCTTGTGGCGCAGCAACCCAAACTCCGCCTGGACTTTCCCGGCCTGGCCGCCCGTGCATCGGAAAGCAATGACGTCAGCCTCGATGGCGCCATGCTCCAGTTGGGCGCCGCATTCCTGAATAACGACGACGAGCGTGGCGGCAGGCATCCCGACGCCCGCGCGCTGCACGAGGTCCTGGCCAAGGTCAAAGGCGTCTACGTTCGCACCTTCGAGTTCAAGCAAGCCAACGCCGTCAGCGATGCGGATTTGGACCCGGTGCGGGCGCAGCTCAAGGGCACCGGATGGTCGCGCATCGTGGCCGTGCACGACCCGGGCGAAACCGACGAGGTCTATATCTGCACCGATGCTGCCGGCACAGTGCAAGGCCTGGCCGTCTTGATGCGGGAGCCGCGCGAACTCGACGTGGTCAACATCGTCGGCAGCATCACGCCGGCTGAGTTGAAGGCCCTGGGCGGCCAGTTCGGCATCCCCAAGCTGGACCTCCCCGGCAAGTCGAAGGGCGGCGCGTGAAATTCTTGAAACCGTGTCCCCCCGGGCCGGTATAGGACTCCATGAAGATTCGCGGCTTTGGCTGGGCCATGGTGGCCATGATGGCGCTCGGCGTCGGCGCCACCACGGCAATGTTTTCGGTGGTGAACGGGGTGGTGCTGCGGCCGCTGGCGCTGCGCGACTCGGGCCGGCTCATGCTGCTCGGCGAACGCATCCCCGAACAGCCGGAAGCGTCGAAAAAATTCGCCTTTTTCGACACGCCCTCGATGTTCTTCGCGTGGCGCGATCAGGCCTCCGATTTCAGCGGCATGTCCGCCATCCAGTCCGCCACGCTCACGCTCGCCAACGCCGGGCAGCCGGCCCTGCTGCACGGCGCAAAAGTCTCGGCAAACTTCTTTGCCGTGCTCGGCGTCGGCGCCGCCCTTGGGCGCACGCTCGCGCTGGGCGACGAGAACGACAGCGCAAGGCCCATCGTGCTCACCGACGGGCTTTGGCGCTCGGCGTTCCACGCCGATCCGCAGATCTTGGGCCGCAAGATCGGTGCGCCCGGCCTCTATGCCACCGTGGTCGGCGTGCTGCCTGCCGACTTCAGGTTGTCGGGCCGCTCGCTCGGCCCCATGCTGGCGGGCGAGCCCACGCAGTTCTTCGTCGCTCTGAAGTTTCATACCGGCCCCTATCAGGTCTTCAGCGACTTCAACTACACCGTGCTGGGGAGGATGCGCCCCGGCGTCCGTCAGGACCAAGCCCGCGCCCAGCTCGACGTCATCGCCGCCAACCTCGCCCGCACTGCGCCCGACAAACTGAACTTGGTCAGCATCCTAACCACGGTTCAGGACTACACCGTCGCCGAAGCGCAGCAGGAATTATGGCTGCTGCTGGCCGGCGTGGGCGCGGTGCTGCTGATCGTCTGCGTGAATCTCGGCGGTCTGTGGGTCACCCGCATCGCCGACCGCCGGCGCGACTGGGCGATTCGTGCGGCGCTGGGCGCGGCCCCAAGCCGCCTCGCCCGCCAGGTGCTGGCCGAATGCGTGGAGCTGTCGCTGCTAGGCGGCGGGCTCGGAATCGTTTGCGCAGGCTTGAGCCTGCGCGCTTTGGTCGCCGCCGCGCCCGCCGATATTCCCCGCTTGGACCAGGTACGCCTCGATTGGCGGGTGCTGGCCTTCGGCTTGGGACTGTCTCTGGTTGCCGGGCTGCTGACCGGCATGGTGCCTTCGTTGCGGCTGCTGCGCGCCGATCCGCAGGCCTTCCTCAAGGCCACCGGCGGCTCGACCACGCCCGACCGCTCCAGCCTGCGTTCCCGCCAAAGCCTGATTGCGCTGCAAGCTGCGCTCTCCACCCTGCTGCTTGCCGCGACCGGCTTGATCGGATTGAGTTTCTATCGGCTGGTGAGCCAGAACACCGGCTTCAACCCCGCCCGGGCCATGGCGGCCGATATTGCGCTCAACGTCTATGACGATGCGCAGCGCGATCGCATCCTCGGCCAGCTCCCGGCGGCGGCGGCGAACCTTGCCGGTGTCACCGCCGCGGCGGTGAGCTCGCACCTCCCGTTGCTCGGCGAGACCTGGGTGGACGGAATGCGCCTTCCGGGGCAGCCCGACGATGCCCGCCATTCCTTGCGCACCAACGTGCGCTTCATCAGCCCTGGGTATTTTTCGGCCATGGGCATTCCGTTGCTGGCCGGCCGCGACCTCGAAGCCAGCGACCGCCCGAAGAATTGGCCCCCCAAGTCCGAAAAGGACGAAATGGCCATGCGGGAAGCGGTCGTGGTTTCCGCCCAGGCCGTGCGCACGCTGTGGCCGGGGATTCTGCCGCAGCAAGCCGTCGGGAAGCAATTCGTGATCAATGACTTGACCCCCTTCATCGTCGGCGTGGCCGCCGATGTGCGCACCTCCTACACTGCCGCGCCCCCGGCGGTGACCTATCAGCCCTATTGGCAGCAGGTTCCCTATCACGTCTCGCTGGTGGTGCGCAGTTCCATGCCCGCGTCGGCGCTGGCCGCTCCGCTGCGGGAGGCGATCTGGAAGCTGGCCCCCGCCGCGCCGGTGCCGGTGCTGCGCCCACTGGCGCAGTTGAGCGCCGACGCGGTCGCGCCGCAACGCTACCAGCTCACCATGCTGCTGTTGTTCGCCGGGCTGGCGCTGCTGCTGGCCGCGATGGGCGTCTATGCCCTGGTGCGCCATAGCGTCGCGAGGCGAAGCAAGGAGCTGGCGATCCGGATCGCGCTCGGCGCCGGCAGCGGCACCGTCTGGGGCATGATCGTGCGCCAGGCGCTGGCGCCGGTGGCGTGCGGCTTGGCTGCCGGGCTGCTCGCGGCCTTGATCGGCGGCAAGCTGCTTACCAGCTTCCTCTTCCAGGTCCGGCCGGCCAGCCCGGGCGTCCTGCTAGCGGTGGTGGCGGCTGTCGGGATCGCTGCGCTGCTGGCTACGCTCGCCCCTGCCGCGCGCGCCACCCGCACCGATCCCGTCGGTGCCTTGCGGTCGGAGTAGTCCGACTTTCAGTTGCCGCCTTGGGCGGTTGCGGAGGACGCGGCGGCGGCGGTGAACGTGGTCCAGGGGTGGCCGTCCATGTCGCGGAGGACGGGTTTTTCCCAGGCAAACTGCGGATGCGCGGCGAGCCAGGGCGCCGCCTTGAAGTCGCCCCCGCAGGGGTGGCCGCTGGCGGCGACGAAGCTCATTTGCTCGGCCATCGCCGAGTCAATCGCCTTGCCCTGCACCGCGCCGGAATCGTTGAAGGGAATGTCTCCCCGCGGCGAAAGGTCATGGTGTCCGCAAAGCGTGCGCTCGTCGGGATTCTCCTTCTTGAGGATCACGTCGTAGTGGTCGCCCTCGAATTTTTCCGCCGCGGACACGTCAATCTTGCCCTTGTACTGGACCATGAGTTGCAGCCAACGAGTGTGGCGGGCACTGGCGCTGTTGGCAGGGTCGTTCATCTTGAACGTCGTTTCCTCGCGCGCAAGCTTGGGCGAAATGGGGAAGTTGGAGCTGACGAAATACCCGTCCTTGCTGCGCTGGAGGTTGACGTTCTTCAAGCCCAGCTCAAGGCTGGCGATCTCGTTGGTCTTGCGGTCGGCCACCAGCCAGTCGTTGGCGTAGCCGCCGTTGTTGCCCTGTTCCATGATGCGGGCGAAGTCGTCAATGGAAGTCGCGTACTGCATCGCCTTGCGCGCGCGGACGAACTCGGGGATGCCGTTGAAGTCGTAGCCGTGAAAATCCGAGATCGTGGTTTCGGTGATCATGAGGCCGCTGGCGTTGACGCCGAAGTCGTCGGCGCTGTGGATGACTCCCGGCAGCCCGTCCATCATGAAGCGCTGCCCGGCCGCTGGCACAACGTCGTAAATGATGTTCCAGCGCGCGCCATCGAGGTAGCTCGTCCAGTCGTTGTGGGCCATGACGATCTTGCCGTCCTTGGTGTAGCTGCCAGTGGCGACGAATGCGCTGCAGTGGTCGCCCTCGTCGGGAATGACCTGGGCCAGCGCGGCCTTCTGCGATGGATGCTGCTTGTTCCATTGCTCGACGTAATAGCTCCACTCCAGCATGGCGTTCATGGCGACGACGTCGTAGACGTCCATATGGCCGCCGTGGGCGTTGACGCCTTCGGCGATGCCTTGCATCTCCTGTTGGTATTCGGCGTCAATCTTGGGCCACATCACCGACTGCGCCTGCTGGCGCAGCCAGGTCCAGTCCTTGTGATCGTTGTGCTGCTCTTCGATCGCGTCCACTCTCTGCAGGTCGGTGATTTCGGGCTCCAGCAGGTAGCCATTCTGGTAGCCGATCTGGGCGGGCGTGCCCTGGAGGTGCACATAGATCCAATTGTTCTGCGCCGGGCGGCGATACCCGCCCGAGAGGCGGGCGTCGGCGCTGCCGGACGCAACCGAGGGGGCAGAACCGGAGCAGGCGACCGCGATGGCGGCGGCCAGGGCGATGAGGGCGAGTTTCGGGAACGAGCGCATGAGACCTCCATGAACACGGCGCACAGCGCCACTGTACCTCAAAAGCATCGCCGCGGGGCTACTCGCTTGCAAGCAGCACGGCATTGGCACCGGCTGCAAGCGCCGCGCGCGCCAAAACGGGCGCAAGATCGCCCTGGGCCGAAAGATCGCAGCAGACCGGCAAATGCGTAAGCAGCTTGAGCCGAGCGACCGCGGCCAGGTCCGGGCAGACGCGATCTGGCTGGGCCAAGCTGCGGTTTCCGCGCTCGCACAAGATCACGCCGGGATTGCCGGCAACCAGCACAATCTCGGCGGCGAGCAGGAATTCCTCAAGGCTGGCGGCTGGGCTGCGCTCGAGCAGCACCGGCCTGGCCTGGGCGCCGACCGCCCGCAGCAGCGGTGCGTTTGCCATGGAAGGCCCGCTCACCCGCAGCAGATCCGCAGAACGGGCGATCTCGGCAACTTCGGATTCCGCGGCGATCTCGACCACGGCCCCGGCGGGGATTTGGACTTGCTTCTGCCCATCGCCGATGGCGAGATTGCGAACCCGCACAATCGTGCCCTGGGGGCGGCAGGCGCGGGCGGCGAGCTTATAGGGGGCGGAGATGCGGTGCACGGCGTCCACCCCCGCGAGCGCGGCAATGCCGCTGGCATCGAATCCGGTGCGGACCCCCAGGCAAGCCAGCACCGTGCGCTCGGTGCCGGTCTCGCGGTGCACATCGAAGCCCAAGTCAATTAAGCCCGCGATCACCGCCTGGATGGCGGCTTCGCCGGCGCCAGGCTGCATGACGACAATCACTTGGTACCATCCTCCCGTTGCAGCGCGCGCATTTCGTCAATGATGCGTTCAAAAAGCCGCCGCAGCGCGGCGTCGTTGAGGCCGCCGCCCAACTCATGGCAGGCCGCGGTGACATTGGCCAGCACTTCGGCCTCGCGGACGGGCTCGTAGACCGGGAGATCGAGGCCGCGCTTGAGCCGGCCGATCTCCCGGGCGCAGCGGCAGCGGCGGTCGAGGAGCGCGACCAATTCGCGGTCAATGGCGTCAATTTGCACGCGCCAATCCCCGATGGTCATACCGCGAGGCTCCGGAGAAATGCGCCGGCGGCGGCGGGTGCCTGCGCGGCGGGGACGCGCGCGATGGCGTCCACCAGGGCGGTGCCGACCACGGCGGCATCGGCGAAGCGCGCCACCTCGGCGACTTGCGCGCCCCGTGCCAAACCGAAGCCGAGCGCGATTGGCAGCGCGGTGTGGCGCCGCAGGCGCGCCACCAGGGCTTCGGCACTCGAGCTCACCTGATCGCGCGCGCCGGTCACGCCGAGGCGGCTGACTGCGTAGAGGAAGCCGGTGCTGGCCTGCGCAATCGCGGCGAGGCGCACTTCCGGCGACGTGGGGGCGGCAAGGAAGACGGTGTCCAGGCACGCAACTTGGGCCAGCCCGCGATAAGGTTCGGCCTCCTCGGGAATGAGGTCGGTGACCAGGACGCCATCGCAGCCGGCGGCGGAGGCTTCACGCGCGAAGCGCTCGAGGCCGAAGCGGAAGATGGGGTTGAAGTAGCTGAACAAGAGCAGGCCGGCCTCGGTGCACGCCCGCAGCCGATGCGCCAGCTCGAGCACGTCGCCCAGCCGCACCCCGCGCGCCAGCGCGCGCTCGCTGGCGGCTTGGATCACCGGGCCATCCGCGACCGGATCGGAAAACGGCACCCCCAGCTCGATGATCGTGGCGCCGGCGTCGGCCAGCGCAAGGACGATGGCTTCGGTGGCTTCAAGCGAAGGGTCGCCTGCGGTGATGTAGGGAACGAGCGCGCAGCGCCCTTGGGCGCGCGCCGCGCGCAGCAGTCGCTCCATGCGGCGCGGCGGCGGGCTCACGCCTTCAGGCCCAGCTCTCGCGAAAGAATATCCATGTCTTTGTCGCCGCGCCCGGAAATGTTGATGATCACGGCGGCGTCGGGGCCGAGCATGGGGACGCGGCGCACCGCTTCGGCGACGGCATGGGCGGACTCGAGCGCTGGGATGATGCCCTCGAGGTGCGCCAGCATCTGGCACGCGGCCAGAGCCGCGGCATCGTCGGCGGCCACGTATTCGGCGCGGCCCTGGTCGTGGAGGTACGCATGCTCGGGTCCGACCGAGGGGTAGTCCAGGCCGGCGGAGATCGAGTGCGTGGCAGCGATCTGCCCGGCCGCGTCTTGCAGCACGTAGGAGAATGTGCCCTGCAGCACGCCTGGGCTGCCCCCGCCATGGGCGGCGAAGCGCGCGGCGTGCAGCCCGAGCTCGCTCCCCTTGCCGCCGGCCTCGACGCCGATCAACTGGACTTCACGGTCCTCGAGAAAGGCGAAGAACAGCCCGATGGCATTGGAGCCGCCGCCGACGCAGGCAAAGAGCGCAGTCGGAAGCCGGCCCTCGACGGCGAGGAACTGGGCGCGCGCCTCGTGCCCGATGCAGGCATGGAAGTCGCGCACCATGGTGGGATAGGGATCGGCGCCGAGCACCGAGCCCAGTAAATAGTGCGTCGTGTCGCAGTGCGCGACCCAATCGCGCATGGCCTCGCTGATGGCATCTTTCAGCGTGCGGCTCCCGCTGTGGACGGCGCGAACCTCCGCCCCCAGCAGCCGCATGCGCGCGACATTCAGCGCCTGGCGCGCCATGTCTTCGGCCCCCATGTAGACCACGCAAGCGAGCCCGAAGCGTGCGCAGACGGTGGCCGTCGCGACCCCGTGCTGGCCCGCGCCGGTCTCGGCAATGATGCGGCGCTTGCCCATGCGGCGGGCGACGAGGGCCTGTCCGAGGCAGTTGTTGATCTTGTGGGCGCCAGTGTGCAGCAGGTCTTCGCGCTTAAGGTAAATGCGTGCGCCGCCCAAATGCGCGCCCAAGCGGGGCGCAAGGCACAGCGGCGTGGGGCGGCCGGCGAAATCGCGCAGCAAAGCCGCCAGCTCGGAGGCAAAAGCGGGGTCGCGGCGGGCCGCGGCATAGGCGGCGGCCAGCTCCTCCAGCGGATGGACCAAGGTTTCTGGCACATAGCGTCCGCCATAGGGGCCGAAGCGGCCCGTTGCGGCTGGAGTAAGGACGCTCACTCAGCCACGCTCCAGAAGGCGGAACGCGCGGCGCGGCAGAAGTTGCTGACCGCGATCGGGTTCTTCTTGCCGGGGCGGGACTCCACGCCGGTGCAGACATCGGCGCCGGCGGCGCCGGCGGCGCGCACGCCCGAGGCGACATTCTCCGGGTTCAACCCGCCCGCGAGCAGGGTGGCGCGGGAGCAGGGAAGACCCTGAGGCAGGGACCGAATGAAGGCGGCTGCGGCATTCCAATCCACGCTGCGCCCGCTGCCCCCGCTGGGATTGTCGAGCACGAAGCGCTCGACGAACGGCGCCCAAGCAAGCGCGGCTTCGGCGTCGTCGGGCATGGCCACGGCGCGCCAGACCGGAATTTCGTGCGAGAGGCGCAGCGCCTCGGCAGGATCGTAATTGCCGTGCAGTTGGACCGCATGCAAACCGCAGGCGTGGGCCAACGATTGGACCTGGGCGAGCGGCATGTCGGCAAAGACGCCGACTCGCTGGACCTCGGCGGGCAGCATGGGCGCAATGCCGCGCACGACTTCGCCGGTGACGCGCCGCGGCGAGGCGGCGAACACGAAGCCCACGGCGCTGGCGCCGACGGCGCAGGCCTGGCGGGCATCATCGAGGCTGGTCGTGCCGCAGATCTTGATGAACGGCATCCGGCATTCATCGAGCAGATGCTTCAGCGCCGCGCCCGGATCCGGCTCGCGCATGAAGCTTTCGCCCACTAAAAAGGCGGAAAACCCGGCGGCGGACATGCGGGCCAAATCGGCGGCGGTGCGCAATCCGCTTTCGGCGACGCCCAGCCGGCCCGCCTGCAGGCCGCCGAGCATGGGGCCGAGTTGCTCGGCGACGCGCAAATCCACCTGAAACGTGTTCAGATCGCGGTTGTTGACGCCGATGCAATCGGCGCCGAAGCGGCTCGCTCGGCGCATCTCCTCGGCGGTGTGGACTTCGCAGAGCACCGCGAGGTTGGCGCGGCGGGCGGTGAGAATGAGAGCCTCGAGCTCAGCGTCGTCAAGCATGGCTGCGATCAGCAGGACGGCGTCGGCGCCGGCGTGGGCCGACTCCCAGATCTGGTAATTCGAAAAGATGAAATCCTTGCGGAGAATCGGCAGGCGGGTGGCTTGGCGGGCGATGCCAAGGTACTCCAGCTTGCCCTCGAATCGGGTCGGTTCGGTGAGCACCGAGAGCGCGGTCGCGCCGGCCTGCTCATACGCGGCGGCCAACGCGGCGACGTCGAAGTCCTCCCGCAGGCGGCCCTTGGAGGGGGAGGCGCGCTTGAGTTCGGCGATCACCGCTGGACGCCGGGCGGAGCGAAGCGCCGGGACGAACTCGCGGCGCGGATCGCGGCTCATGCGCAGTTCGCTCGCCATGCGGCGCACGCTGATTTTGCGCTGCGCGGCGGCGACGGCGCGGCGGCGGCGGCGCACGATCTCCTCCAGCATGGAGGGGAGGGGCGCAGCGGCGGGCGCTGGGGCGGCAAGCTCGGGCATGGCGCGGGACCTAAGTGTCATCCTATCAAATCGAATTGCTCCGCAATTCCGTTAGGCCTGCGCCAACTTTGTTGTACCCTTGCTTCAAGATGTCTGGTTGGCATTCCCTCCTTGCCGCAGCTGCGCTGGGTACGGCGTTGGCGGCTCAAACGGCTGCTCCGCCCCCGCCTTTGCCTTCGACGGCGCAGAGCTACAGCGAATTCTCGTTGGGAAAATGGGCCGAGCTGCAGGCTGAAGCGCACGCCGGCAGCCAGGCCAGCGGCGAGTACGTGCAGCAAGCGCTGCAGCATTACGCCGCGGCCATGGCGGCGGATCCCCACTCGGCGTACATCGCCGCGCAGATGGCCGATTTTCTGTCGCGGCTGGGACGGACGGCGGATGCGACCACCCTCGCGCAGACGGTGGTGAAGGAACATCCCGAAAGCATTGCCGCGCACCAAACTTTGGGGCGGATCTATCTGCGCGAGCTGAGCCGCGTGCGCCAGCCGATCAGCGGTCCGATCGCGGACGGCGCGATCGCGGAGTACCAGGCGCTGGTGCGGTTGGACCCCGCCAATCCGAATCCGATCGTCGTGCTGGGGAAGCTCTTCGGCGCCGAAGGCCATGCCCGCCAGGCCGAGGTGCAATTCCGTGCCGCTCTAGCGATTGCTCCCACGAATGTGGATGCGCTCGCCAGCCTGGTGCAGTCGCTCGCCAGCCAGGACCGGCTCGATGAGGCCCGGCAGCAAATTGCGGCCCTGCCCGCGGTGGCGCGCAGCGGGCAGGTCTATGCCACGCTGGGCGACGCCTACATGAGTCGGCAACGCTACGACGAAGCCGCGTCGGCGTACCGCCAGGCGGTGGAGGCGCAACCCGATGAGCCGGCGTTCACCGGGGCGCTGGCCAAGGCGCTGATGCAGGGCGGCGAATTTTCGCAAGCCTTGGCGGAGTACACCAAGCTGCAGGCGCAAACTCCCGAGGATGGCGACGTGCCGCTGCGCATGGGTCAACTGCAGATGCAGATGGGCAATTTCGCCGCCGCCGATGCCAGCCTGAAAGCCGCGGCAGCGCTGCTGGGCCCCGACAACCTCGAGGTCGCCTACGCGCAGGCTCTGCTGCACGAGAGCCGGGGGGAAGACCAATCGGCGCTGGCCGGGCTGAAGAACCTGGTGGCGCGCAAGACCAGCCCGCAAACGCAAAGCATTTTCCTGGCGCAACTGGCGCAGCTGGAACTGCGCACCGGCGATGCCATCGCAGCCGATGCCACCTTGAAGCAGATCGAAGGGCTGGGCCCGGGGTATCGCTCGCGCGCGCAAGCGCTGGCGATCGAAATGTACAGCGGCGCGCACGATTTTCCGCGGGCGCTCGAGGCTGCCAAGAGCGCGCTCGCCGACCAGCCGAATTCGCGCTCGCTGCACATCACCTACGCCAACCTGCTGGCGGCCTCGGGCCAACTCGACGCCGCCAAAGCCGCGCTCCAGCCCATGCTCGAGGGAACGGCGGCCGACGGCGAGGTGTACTTGGCGCAGGCGGAGATCGAATCCGGCGCCAAGCAATGGGCGGCCGCGATTGCGGACGCGCGCCATGCCGACCAGATCGCGGCTACGCCGCTCGCGCATGCCCGCGCCGTGGCGCAAGTGGGCGCGATCGCGGCCAAGCAGGCGCTATACCGGCAAGCGGAGCAGAGCTATCAGCAGGCGCTGAAGCTGGCGCCGGATGATTCCCACATATTGAATGCGTATGGGTACCTGCTGGCGGAACAGGGCGTGCGCCTCCCCGACGCGCTCGGCTTCGTGCAGAAGGCGCTGGCGCGGGATCCCGGCAACGGAGCGTTCCTCGACAGCCTGGGCTGGGTGTACTTCAAAATGAATCG